>NZ_LRRB01000172.1 GCF_001646865.1 Aldersonia kunmingensis
ATCGCCTTCGCGCCCGCCGCGTCGTTCGACCGTCCTCCGGTCCGCGGAAACCTCACCGGGCCGGAAGAACCGCCCACTGCCGACGAGCAGATCCTCCACCGGTCCACCGATACGTGCGGCCATGGACCCTCCTCACGTCCTGTCGGGCTCGCGGGTGTGCAGTCGAAACACGGTGTACAGCAACGCAGCGCCCGCGACGATCGCCAGCAGCAACAAGCCCACCGTGTAGTCGTTGTTCGCCTCGTTGTAGGTCGCGCCCATCACCAGCGGCGGGAAGTATCCGCCGAGACCGCCCGCGGCAGCGACGATGCCGGTGACACTGCCAACGCGGGCCGCGGGTGCGCGCAGACTCACCCAGGCGAAGACACCGCCGGTGCCCAAGCCGAGGAAGACCGCCATAGCGGTGAACGTGGCCCCGGACCAGAAGTCGGCCGGCGGCTGGAAAGTTGCCACCACCGCCATCACCGCGGTGCCGGCGAGCGAGAACACCACCACGAATTTGGGCGGAATGCGGTCGGAGATGGTGCCGCCGATCGGCCGCGCAACGACCGCGGCAAGCGCGAAGGCGGCGGTGCGGGTGCCCGCTCCGACCGCATCGAAGTCGTAGATGGTCTTGATGTAGGTCGGCAGGTAGTTGCTGAAGGCGACGAAGCCGCCGAAGACGATCGCGTACAGGAACGACATCTCCCAGGTGACCGGCAGTTTCGCCGCGGCGGCAAGCTTCGGCACCACCGGGTCGAGGTTCGGTGTGAAGGTCGGCGAGTCGTGCATGACGACGAAACACACCGCTGCGGTGACCGCCAACGCGACCGCGATGATCACGTGCGTTGTCATCAGGCCGAACCAGTTCACGAAGCGCGGCGTGAAGAACGCCGACAGCGCCGTGCCGACCATGCCCATGCCGAAAACGCCGGTCGCGAAACCCCGCCGGGAAGCCGGATACCAGTTGTTCGCGAACGGAATTCCGACCGCGAAGATCGTGCCCGCTATGCCGAGGAAGAAGCCGAATATCAGCAGCAGCGCATAGGAATCGATGCTGCCTGCAAATCCGACGGCGAGTACCGGCAGGATCGAGGCCACCGAGATGGCAATGAACATGACCCGGCCGCCGTAGTGGTCGGTCAGCGCGCCCACCACGATCCGGCCGATCGCCCCGACCAGGATCGGGGTCGCGACCAGCAAGGACGCCTGGGTGCTGCTGAGCGACATCGCCTCCGCGTACCGCGTCGACAGCGGCCCGATCATGTTCCAGGCCCAGAAGTTGATCGCCGACACCCAGGTGGCCAGGATCAGATTGCGCGTCTGCCCCTCGGTGCGCACAACGTTGGCTGTGGTCACGCCCCCAGACAAACAAAAAGCGCGAACCGGCATGGCGATATGGCGAAAACGCGGCGTCACGACCCGGCAACGACCGGCACCCGCAAACCGGCCGCTATGCGGTTGGCGGCGGCAGCGCCTCGCCAGTAGCCTCGCCGAATGGCACGAAAGGTGGCTACCAACCGCGCCGTCGAGCGCGTCGACCTGATCGAATTCCTCCGTCCGCGGCATCGCATGATCCTGGCGACGACCCGCGCCGACGGATCTGTGCAACTCTCCCCGGTGACCGGCGGCGTCGACGCCGAAGTCCGGATCACGATCTCCACGTATCCGGATCGCGCGAAAGCGAACAATGCCCGCCGCAACTCGGCGGTGAGCGTGCTCGTGCTCTCCGACGGGTGGAACGACGCCTGGGTGCAGGTGCACGGCACCGCCGAGGTTCTCGACATGCCGGAGGCGGAAGACGCTCTCGTCGACTACTTCCGGTGCATCTCCGGCGAACACCCCGACTGGGACGAATACCGCGCGGCGATGCGGGTGCAGAACAAATCGATCATCCGCATCACGCTCACCGGTTGGGGACCGATAGCGACCGGCGGCTTCCCCGCCGACATCGCGGCGAAACTCGACGCGGCCGACTAACCAAGGCCCCACAGCGAAAAGCCCCGCACACCAGCCTTGGGTTCAGACGGTGTGCGGGGCTTCGCGTTATGAGCCTCAGGCCTCCGAAGGAGCTTCCGCGGGCGCCTCAGCAGGCGCCGCGCCCTCTTCTTCGACCGGGACCAACGAGATCTTGCCGCGGTTGTCGATATCGGCGATCTCGACGCGCAGCTTGTCGCCGACGTTCACCACGTCCTCGACCTTGGCAATCCGCTTGCCATTGCCCAGCTTCGAGATGTGCACCAGGCCGTCACGGCCGGGCAGCAGCGAGACGAACGCGCCGAACGCGGTCGTCTTCACCACGGTGCCGAGGAACCGCTCGCCGACCTTGGGCAGCTGCGGGTTCGCGATGGCGTTGATCATGTCGATCGCGGCCTGCGCAGACGGACCATCGGTGGCGCCGACGAACACGGTGCCGTCGTCCTCGATGGAGATGTTCGCACCGGTCTGCTCGGTGATCGAGTTGATCATCTTGCCCTTGGGGCCGATGACCTCACCGATCTTGTCCACCGGGACCTTGATCGCGGTGACGCGAGGCGCGAACGGGCTCATCTCGTCCGGGGCGTCGATGGCCTCGGCCATGACGTCCAGGATCGTGGTGCGCGCGTCGTGCGCCTGCGAAAGCGCACCGGCGAGCACCTGCGAGGGGATGCCGTCGAGCTTGGTGTCGAGCTGCAGGGCGGTGACGAACTCGCGGGTACCGGCGACCTTGAAGTCCATGTCACCGAACGCGTCCTCGGCGCCGAGGATGTCGGTCAGCGCGACGTAGCGGGTCTCCCCGTCGACCTCGTCGGACACCAGGCCCATCGCGATGCCCGCGACCGGAGCCTTGAGCGGCACACCGGCGTTGAGCAGCGACAGCGTCGACGCGCACACCGAGCCCATGGAGGTGGATCCGTTGGAGCTGAGCGCCTCCGAGACCTGGCGGATCGCGTACGGGAACTCTTCCTGGCTCGGCAGCACCGGCATCAGCGCACGCTCGGCGAGCGCGCCGTGGCCGATCTCGCGGCGCTTCGGCGAACCGACGCGGCCGGTCTCACCGGTCGAGTACGGCGGGAAGTTGTAGTGGTGCATGTAGCGCTTGCTCTTCTCGGGACCGAGCGAGTCGATCTGCTGCGCCATCTTGACCATGTCCAGCGTGGTGACACCCATGATCTGGGTCTCGCCGCGCTCGAACAGCGCCGAGCCGTGCGCCCGCGGGATGACCGCGACCTCGGCCGACAGCGACCGGATGTCGGTGATGCCGCGACCGTCGATGCGGAACTTGTCACGCAGGATGCGCTGGCGCACAAGCTTCTTCGTCAGCGAGCGGAACGCTGCGCCGATTTCCTTCTCGCGGCCCTCGAAGGTCGGGGCGACCGCGTCGAGGACCTCGACCTTGATCTCGTCGGTGCGGTCGTCGCGCTCCTGCTTGCCGGCGATGGTCAGCGCCTCCGACAGCTTGCCGGACGCGGCGGACTCGACAGCGGCGTACACGTCGTCCTGGTATGCCGGGAACGTCGGGTACTCGCCGGTCGGCTTCGCGGCCTTCTCGGCCAGATCCTGCTGGGCCTTGCACAGGCGTGCGATGAACGGCTTCGCGGCCTCGAGGCCCTGGGCGACGATCGCCTCGGTCGGGGCCTGCGCGCCGCCACCGATGAGCTCGATGACGTTGTCGGTGGCCTCGGCCTCGACCATCATGATCGCGACGTCGGCGCTGTCACCGGCACCCGAGACGACCCGGCCCGCGACGACCATGTCGAACACGGCGGTCTCGAGCTGCTCGACGGTCGGGAATGCGACCCACTGGCCGGACTTGTTGTCCTCGCTGGTCACCAGCGCGACACGCACGCCACCGACCGGGCCGGAGAACGGCAGGCCCGCGATCTGGGTGGACGCCGAGGCGGCGTTGATCGCCACCACGTCGTACAGGTCCTTGGGATCGAGGCTGAGCACGGTCACCACGACCTGGATCTCGTTGCGCAGGCCATCCACGAAGGACGGGCGCAGCGGGCGGTCGATCAGGCGGCAGGTGAGGATGGCGTCCGTCGACGGACGGCCCTCGCGGCGGAAGAACGAGCCGGGGATGCGGCCGGCGGCGTACATCCGCTCCTCGACGTCCACGGTGAGCGGGAAGAAGTCGAAGTGTTCCTTGGGCTGCTTGCTCGCCGAGGTGGCGGACAGCAGCATGGTCTCGTCATCGAGGTACGCGACGACGGCGCCGGCGGCCTGCTGGGCGAGACGGCCGGTCTCGAAGCGGATGGTGCGGGTACCGAAGCTCCCGTTGTCGATCACGGCGACCGACTCGAAGACGCCCTCGTCGACCTCCACTGCGGTGCTGGGCGAATCCTGCGTTTGCGTCATATCTGTTTCTCTCTACCTCTCGTCTTCGCCGTACCCGCGGGACACGACCCAGCCCTCCTGGCCGGTCGTGTGCACCTCGCTCGCGTCCCCTCGTTGTGCTTATGGACGCGGCTGCGTCCCAATCGCCGCGGGACGCGGCTGCGCGGAGGCGGTCATCGATCGAAGCCTTCCGGATCCCCCACGGGTTGGGACCGAAAAGCCACTACCGAAGACCGACGCCACGCCGGGCAGGTGCATACGGCTGTGGTGCGGATGCGCGGCATCCACGTTATGTGTTGAGCCGACCCGCGCTGCGAACTTTCGCACAAAACACGAGTAGCCAACGGGGTAATTCTAGGCGTTACCCAGTTGGCTACTTCGCGAGCGTGTCCGACAGCGGCGGGAGTCGAGTGCCCCCGCAGCGATTCGGCTCGGTATTGCTTTGCCTTATCGGCGCTGTTCCGCGATCAGCGGCGCAGGCCGAGGCGCTCGATGAGCGAGCGGTAACGCGCGACGTCGACCCTCTGGATGTACTTCAGCAGGCGGCGACGACGACCGACGAGCAGCAGCAGGCCGCGACGCGAGTGGTGGTCATGCTTGTGCTGCTTGAGGTGCTCGGTGAGGTCGATGATGCGCTTGGTGAGCATTGCGACCTGCGCCTCCGGCGAACCGGTGTCGGTCTCGTGCAGTCCGTACTCGGAAAGGATCTGCTTCTTCTGCTCGGTGGTTAGCGACACGCTTTACTCCTGGTAATCAAGTCCGCGGGAAACGCCTGGGCGAGCCCAGGCCGATCGGTGTGGCCGCCGCGAACCGCAGCACACACAGCGACCCAGCCTACCAGGGCGTTCTCACGTCACCCAATCGCCCCGAGCGGTACTCCCCAGCTCAGGACCCGGATGCGCTGAGTACCGCGCGGGCCTTCTCGGCGTCACGGCCCATCGCGACGATCAGATCGTCCACCGAATCGAACTTCTCCATGCCGCGCAGGTGCTCGACGAAGTCGACCGCGACGTGCTGGCCGTACAGATCGGCCTCGCCCTCGAGTACGAACGCCTCGACGGTGCGGGTGCGGCCGGAGAAAGTGGGGTTCGTGCCGATCGAGATCGCGGCCTTGGCGCGTTCGCCTGCCGTGACCTCGCCGATCGTCGGGCCAGGCCCGAGCACGGTGAACCAGCCGGCATAGACCCCGTCCGCCGGGATGGCGGCATGCATGGGCGGCGCCACATTCGCGGTCGGGAAGCCGAGCGCGCGACCACGGCCATCGCCGTGCACGACAACGCCTTCCACGCGGTGCGGGCGGCCCAGCGCCTCGGCGGCCGCTTGCACATCACCGGCGTCGACACAGGATCGGATATAGGTCGAGGAGAACGTCACCGCATGCTCCTCGAGCAGCTTGACGCCTTCCACTTCGAAGCCGAACGTGTGCCCCATGTCCTCCATCGTCTCGATGGTGCCGGTGGCTTTCTTGCCGAAGGTGAAGTTCGTTCCGACCACCACTTCCAGCACGTGCAACCGCTCGACGAGCAGATCGTGCACGTAGCGGCCGGGCGTCAGCTTCATGAAGTCGGTCGTGAACGGCATGACACAGAAGACATCGAGACCGAGTTGCTCGGCCAGTTCCGCACGCCGCGACAGGGTGGTCAACTGCGCCGGATGGCTGCCGGGACGAACCACTTCCATCGGGTGTGGATCGAAGGTCATCAGCACACTCGGCACGCCACGGGCCGCGGCCGATTCCACCGCACGCGAGATCAATTGCATGTGCCCGCGATGCATACCGTCGAACACGCCGATCGTGAGAACGCAACGGCCCCAGTCGGCAGGTATTTCGTCGAGCCCACGCCACCTCTGCACATGGGCAGCCTAGGTGAACCGCAGACGCAGCGTCACGTTCGACTCGATTCGGACAGCCCACAGAGGTTTATTCGCCGAGCGGAGGGCACCCCGAAGCATCACTCGCCCCCGCCTGTCGGGGAAGGACGCTCGGCATGAAACCCATACGATTCGCCGCCGCCGGCGGCATGACGGCACTCGCGGTTGAACCCGCGCCCGCCGTCGGCACCCCTGCACCAGCACCGATCGACAACTCAGCGGCGTTCCGGGCCGCACATCCCTCACCTTCCAGCACTCGCCCAGCGGCCTGCGCGTGGGAACACCCAACCAGCGCGAAGCGCGCTGAGTGGCGAATCCGGTATCTCCGGCGCCCGAGCTACGGACCGCAACGCATAGGCGCGGCTAAGCTATTTCGTGTGCCCGGCAAACGACAGCGAACAGGACAGGCCACCGCTACGGTCGCCGCGTCCGTGGAGGCACGCGCCGCACTGACGTCCGTCGCCCAGGACTACCTGAAGGTCATCTGGACGGCCCGCGAGTGGTCCACCGAGCCGGTGTCCACCAAGTTGCTCGCCGAACGCATCGGGGTATCGGCCTCGACAGTGTCCGAGGCGGTGCGCAAACTCGTCGATCAGGGACTGGTCGATCACGCCCGCTACGGCTCGATCCAGCTCACCCCGGCCGGTAGTGCCGCGGCGGTTGCGATGGTGCGCAAGCACCGGCTGATCGAGACGTTCCTGGTGAACGAACTCGGGTACGGCTGGGATGAAGTACACGACGAGGCCGAGGTGCTCGAACACGCCGTGTCGGACCTGCTGATGGCCCGGATCGACAGCAAGCTCGGTCATCCCGAGCGTGACCCACACGGCGACCCGATTCCGTCGGTGAACGGCGACATTCCGACCCCACCCGCCCGCCAGCTCAGCGACCTGGACAACGGCCAGTCCGGCCGGGTTGCGCGCATCTCGGACAAGGACCCGGCGATGCTGCGCTACTTCGACTCGGTCGGGATCGCGCTCGACACCCAGATCACGGTGGTGGAGCGGCGCGACTTCGCCGGCACCGTCGCGATCCGGCTCGGCGAACCGGGAGTCGACCCGGTGGACCTGGGGAGCATTGCCGCACAGGCGATCTGGCTCGTCACGGACTGATCTTCAGCGCGTGCTTCACAGGTTCGACGGACGCACGACCATCACCGAGGCGGCCCTGCGGCCGCTTTCCTCCAGCAACGCGATTGCCCGGCCCGCCGGATCGATCGCGGCGTAAACGCCCTTCATCCCGACCGGCTCGAGCCAGCGGCCGTGCCGCAGATCCTCTGCCTGGGCGTCGTCGATCGATCTGTGCGGGAAGGCGATTCGCGCAACATCGTCGATATCCATGCTTACGCGCGGGTCGTCGGCGATTTCGGCCAGCGTGTGCGCCTGCTCGAGGGTGAACGGGCCGACGCGGGTGCGGCGCAACGCGGTCAGGTGGCCGCCGACGCCGAGCCCGGCGCCGAGGTCCCGCGCCAGCGCCCGGATGTAGGTGCCCGAGGAGCATTCGACCGAGACATCGAGATCGACGAACTGCCCCACGTCGCGGCGGGCGTCGACACCGAAGCGGGACACCGTGACCGGGCGGGCCGGGAGTTCGACCTGCTCCCCCTCGCGGTGCCGGGCATAGGCGCGCTTGCCGTCGACCTTGATCGCGCTCACCGTCGCGGGCACCTGCTCGATATCCCCGGTGAGCGCGGCGATCCCGGCCGCGATGGCCTCGTCGGTACAACCGGACGCGTCGGCGCGCGAGAGTTCCTCCCCCTCGGCGTCGTCGGTCGTGGTCGCGGCGCCGAGCCGGATCGTCGCGGAGTACGCCTTGGTGGTGAGCGCGAGCAGACCGAGCATCTTCGTGGCGCGCTCGACTCCGAGTACCAGCACCCCGGTGGCCATCGGGTCGAGCGTGCCCGCGTGTCCAATCTTGCGGGTTTTCAGCAGCTTCCGGCACTTCGCAACGACATCGTGGCTGGTCATGCCGCCGTCCTTGTCGACGATCAGCAGGCCGGCGCCACCGATGGGATCACTCATCACGACACCACGATCGCGGCAAAGATGTAGCCGTCGGTAATCAGCCAGCGCCCATCGAAGGAGGCCAGTGGCGGACCAGCAAGGGCTTTGCCGTCGATCAACAGATCGCTGTGGAAAGTGCCCGTGGCGGTGCTGTCGGTCGATTCGGTGGTCTCGAAGGTGATGTGCGCGTCCTCGAACCCGAGCCAGCGCTCGGTGACCGGGAACCACGCCTTGTACGTGGCCTCCTTCGCACAGAACAGCAGCCGGTCCAGATGCAGGCCGGAATCGTTGCGAGACAACCACTCCCGCTCCGCGGGCAGGCTCACCGCATCGAGCACCCCATCCGGCAGCGGCTCGTGCGGTTCGGCGTCGATACCGACCGAGCGGAACCGCATCGCATGCGCGAGCACCGCGGCCTGGTAGCCCTCGCAGTGCGTGAGACTGCCGACGATGCCACTCGGGAACAGCGGTTGCCCCTTCTCCCCCTTCATAATCGCGGCCGGCGGCTCACCGAGCTTGCCGAGCGCGATCCGGGCGCAATGCCGGGCACCGATGAAATCGCGGCGGCGCTTTTCCACGGCGCGAGCGATCAGCGGCTCCTCGGCAGGAAGCGGGACAAGACCGGCGGGAAACTCGCGCAACTCGGCCGACGCGACGCCCGCGGGCAGGATCTGTTCGATCATCGAGTCTTTGCCCGCATCTTCTCGACCTCGGCCTCCATCTCGGGCGTCACCTTGAAATGTCCGCCCCACTTGTTGAGTGCGCCCGGCGGGTACTCCGGCACCGGCAGGATCTGGCGCAGCAACTGCTCGGGCAGTCCGCGCCGCTGCCACTCGCGCGGGTAGCCGACCGAGACCTCCTCGAAGCGAACGCCGTCGTAGTAGGTCGTGCGCGGGATGTGCAGGTGGCCGTACACGGAGCAGACCACGTTGTAGCGCTTGTGCCAGTCCGCGGTCTCGGTGGTGCCACACCACAGGGCGAACTCCGGGTAGAACAGCACCTCGGTCGGCTGGCGCACCAGCGGCCAGTGGTTGATCAGGACGAGCCGGGTGTCCGGCGGCAGCGCGTCGAGGCGCTCACGGGTCTGCTGAAGCCGCGCACGGCACCATGCGTCGCGAGTGACGTACGGCTCCGACGCGAGCAGGAACTCGTCGGTGCACACGACGTTCTTGTCGCGTGCGATCTTGAGCCCCTCACCCTTGTTCGTCGCCCCGCTCGGCAGGAACGAGTAGTCGTAGAGCAGGAACATCGGCGCCAGCGTGATCGGACCGGATTCGTCGTGCTCCCACACCGGGTACGGATCTTCGGGCGTGATCACGTCGATGTCGCGGCACATATTGACCAGGTAGTCGTAGCGCGCCGCGCCGTGCATCTGAACGGGATCCTTGGCGGTCGTCCACAGTTCGTGGTTTCCGGGCACCCAGATGACCTTGGCGAACCGGCTGCGCATCAGTTCGAGAGCCCAGCGGATGTCGTCGGTCTTCTCCGAGACATCGCCGGCCAGGATCAGCCAGTCCTCCGGCGAATCGGGCTCGATCTGTTCGGTGATCGGCCGATTGCCCCGGTGACCGACATGAATATCGCTCACCGCCATCAACTTCGGTGCCATGGTTTCAACTGTG
The DNA here is from genome assembly GCF_001646865.1 of Aldersonia kunmingensis. GTDB lineage: Bacteria > Actinomycetota > Actinomycetes > Mycobacteriales > Mycobacteriaceae > Aldersonia > Aldersonia kunmingensis. The sequence goes on from NZ_LRRB01000172.1 coordinate 9,797, forward strand.
CCGTATCGGCACCCCGTACCGTGCCCGCGGGTCCGGGCAGCGCGACTCGGCCGGGCGTATTCGCAGGTGAGCGCGTGTGCGTCAGGCGGGCTCGACGAAGATGTCGCGAAGGCCGGCCATGGTCGCCTCGTCGAACCCCAGCCCCGACGCGAAGTAGCCCTCGATATCACCGAACCGGGTGCGCATCTCCGCGATGCCGGTTTCCAGGTACTCCTGCCGTACCCCGAGGATCAGCGCAAGCACCGCCGGATCGCCGCCGCCCTCCGCGAAACGCTCGAAAAGCGGCGCGAACGAGGGCAGCAACTCCTCGTTGGTCAGCAGGTAGTCGCTCATTACGTCGGCGTCGTCGACACCGAGCAACATCAGCAGCGCCGCGGCGCCCCAGCCGGTGCGGTCCTTGCCGGTGGTGCAGTGGATGAGCGCGGGATGCCCCTGCGGGTCGACGAGGTCGGTGTACACCGTGCGGTACGCGGAGAGTGCGCTGTTCGAGCCGACGATATTCCGGTAGCTCTCGGCCAGTCCCTCCTTCGCCGCCGCGCCGTCACCGAGCAACTTCGCCGCGCCGGCGGGGTCTTCGAGCAGTTCGAGCAGGTGTGCGGCCGCGGCGCCCATGCTGTCGGCGAGCACATCGGCGACCACGTGCCGGGTGCCCTCGGGCAGATTGTCGGGCTGTGCGGTGCGCTCGTGCTCGGTGCGCAAGTCGAACACGGTGCGGATACCCAGCGCGGCGAACGAGTTCACGCCATCGGCGTCGAGCCGGTTGAGTTCCACGGACCGGTAGAGCATGCCGCGGCGAACCCGGCCGCCGTCGGAGGTCGGCCAGCCGCCGACATCACGCAGGTTGGGCAGGCCGGCGATGCGGATCGGGGCACCCGTGGGACGGCTCATGCGCATGATCCTGCCAGCCCAATCACGGGCGCGTACGATCGCGCCAGAGCTGTGACGGGGAGAACCCATGGCGCACAACGCCGAACGCACCAGCCGATGGACAGCGGGATTCGCGGCGGTCCGCAACTACATCGCATCCGCGCCCGTGACCTACGCGTGGCTGGCAATCCTGCTCGTCACGACGATCGTGCAACACCGACTGTCGCCCTCGGCGCTGAACACGGTGCTCGGCGAGCGATCCACGAATCTGGCCCATCTCGCGAGCGATCCGCTGCACGTGCTGGTCAGCAGCCTGTTCTGGATCGACGGCGGACGCTGGCTGCCCTACCTCGTGCTCTTCTCGATCTTCCACGCCACCGCGGAACGCTGGCTCGGGGCGTGGCGATGGCTGGCCGTCGGCCTGACCGCGCATGTCCTCGCCACGTACATCAGCGAGGGGTCGCTCGCCATCGCGATCGACCGGGGCATGGCGAATCCCGCGCTCGTTGATACCCGCGATATCGGGGTCAGCTACTTCCTCGCGGGTGTCATCGGCGTGCTGACCTACCACGTCGCCGGGCGGTGGCGCTGGGTGTATCTCGCCGCGGTCCTGATCGTCTATGGCACGCCGTTGCTGGTGGACCTGAACTTCACCGCGGTGGGCCATTTCAGCTCGGTGCTGATCGGGCTCGCGTTCTACCCGATCACGCGGGGACGAGGTGAGCCGATCGACCCGGTACAGGTGTATCGGGGGCGGCGGCGTCAAACCGTTTGACCCGTCTGCGCTGCACACCTCGGCCGGTGAACGGAAGAAATGTTGCGTTGAACGGAGTGAACGCTTCCGTTCACTCCGGTCGAGGGAAACGTTCGGGCAATCAGTGAATGGAAGATTTGGTGCGTTCAGCGGGACGAATGCTTCCATTCACCCCGCGGTTTCGGGGCGCGCCCGCCGCTGAATATCGGTGCCGACGACGGCCCACTTCCCGGACGCGGTGCGCCACACCACGCTCAGCGTGCGCAGCGCGAGGAACAGGAACAGGCCGGTCCAGATCCCCGCCAGCCCCCAGTCGAACGCCAACGACATCCAGATGAGCGGCAGGAAGCCGACCACCGCGCTGCCGAGAGTCGCATTGCGCAGGAACGCCGCATCGCCCGCGCCGAGCAGCACGCCGTCGAGGGCGAAGGCGACACCGGCGAGCGGCATCACGGCAACGAAGAACCACCAGGCGATGCCGACCTGGTCGAGGACCTCGGGATCAGCGGTGAAGATCTGCGGGATCACCGCATGACCAGCCGCGAACACCGCGGCGAGGACGAGAGAGAACACCGTGGACCACGCGGTGATCCGCCAGGCCATCCGCTTGGCTTCCGGCGCGTGGCCGGCTCCCAGCGCCGCACCGACCAATGCCTGCGCCGCGATCGCGAGCGAATCCAGGGTCAGCGCAATGAAGTTCCACAGCTGCAGCACCACCTGATGGGCGGCAACAGTCGCCGCGCCGAAGCGGGACGCGACGGCGGCGGCGGACACGAAGCAGGCCTGGAACGCGAGGCTGCGAGCGATGAGGTCCCTGCCGAGGACGAGTTGCTTGCGCATCACCGTCGGATCGGGCCGCAGGCTCTCCCCCTCGCGGACGAGTGCGCCGACGAACAGCACGGCCGAGATGGACTGTCCCGCCACATTGGCGATCGCGGATCCGACGAGCTCGAGCCGCGGCGCGCCCGCAAGGCCGTGCACGAGCAGCGGGCACAGCACCGCCGATACGACCAGGCCCGCGATCACAAAACGCAACGGGCGCAAGGTGTTCTGCACACCGCGCATCCAGCCATTACCGGCCATGCCGATGAGGATCAGCGGCGCACCGAACAGGCCGACCCGCAACCATTCGAGGGCCTCGGTCGCGATGTCGTCGCTGCCCGCGATCAACTCGGTGACCGGGGCAGCCAGCGCCTGCATCACAATGACGATGACCGTGCCGATCCCCAGCGCCAGCCACGTGGCCTGAATGCCCTCACGCACCGCGGCGGGCCGGTCACCCGCGCCATGCATGCGGGCGGAGCGGGCGGTGGTGCCATAGGACAGGAAGGTCAGCTGAGTGCTGACCAAAGTGAGGATCAGGCCGCCGACCGCGAGGCCCGCGAGCGCGAGTGCGCCCAAGCGGCCGACGACCGCGGTGTCGAAGAGAAGGTAAAGCGGTTCGGCGACAAGTACACCGAGCGCCGGTAGGGCAAGGCCGAGGATCCGGCGCGCGCCCGCGTCCGCATCCGTTTCGGCCACCGTGTCAGCCCAGCGCGGCGCGAAGTTCGGCGACGACGGCCTCGGCCGAACCGTGGGCGGTGTAGCCCGCGGCGAACCGGTGCCCCCCGCCGCCGCGTCCGGTCGCGATTGCGCCGATATCCACGTTGTCACGCGAGCGCAGCGACACCGACCACTCACCGGGCCGGGCGGCAACCTGCTTGAACACGGCGGCGATGGACGCCTCCGAGGTGGTCCGCACGATGTCGATCACGCTCTCGACTTCCTCGGAACGCAATCCGGCCGCGTACTCGGTGCGCACGATCGCGTATACCAGGCCGTCACCGCCGTGTGCCTCGGGCACCAGGGTGGCGGTGCCGAGCACCCGCGAGAGCATCGGCAGCCACCCGAACGGATGGGTGTCGAGCAGGACGCGGGTGATCTCCTTGCCGTCGATTCCGGTGGCCAGCAACCGATCTGCGAAGGCGTGCGAACCGGGCTGCACCCAGCGGAACGAGCCGGTGTCGGTGACGAGACCAGCGAACAGGCAGTGCGCGATGTCGCGGTCGATGGGGATACCGAGCTCATCGAGCAGCCGCGCCACCACCGAGCTCGTCGACTCCGCGGAGTCGTCGATGACGTTGAGCGCACCGAAATGCTGATTGGACCGGTGGTGGTCGATGACCACAGACGTACCCGCGCTTGCGAGCCGGTCGCCGAGCGAGCCGAGCCGCCCCTCGCTCGCACAGTCGACGGTGATCACCAGATCCACCTCACGCGCGACTTCTGTTGCAGGAACGACGAATTCGACACCGGGCAGGGAGCGCATCGAGACCGGCACCTCGTCCGGCTCCGCGAACGCGACCTGCACCGCAACGCCCCTGCGCCCCAGTGCGATCGCGAGGGCAAGCCCGCTGCCGAGCGAATCGGCGTCGGGGTTGACGTGACACAGCACGGTCACCGTTTTCGCGGCGTCGATAGCTGCGAGCGCAGCGGCCAGATCGGGCACAGCCGTTCCGGCGTCGGAGAGCGCTGTCATTCTTCTCCGCTACCGGGCTTCGCTGGTGTCGTCGTCGCCATCGGTTTCGGCGCTCTTGTACGGATCCGCGTCACCGGCAGGCACCGCATTCGCACGGACCTGGGCAACCGCGTCATCGGCCTCCCTGGCGCGCGCAAGCAGTTCGTCCATGTGGCGGGCCACATCGGGAACCTTGTCGTACACGAACGTGAGCGTCGGGGTGAAGCGCACTCCTGTGCCGGCGCCGACCTTCGACCGCAGTACGCCCTTGGCCTTTTCCAGCCCGGCAGCGGCGGAAGCGAGATCCGGTTCCGCGTCGATCTCGGCGCCCATGACCGTGTAGAACACGGTGGCATCGCGCAAATCGCCGGTCACCTTTGCATCGGTGATGGTGACAAAGCGCAGCCGCGGATCTTTGATCTCGTGTTCGATGGCAGTGGCGACGATCGTCGCGATCCGCTTCGCCAGTCGTACTGCTCTCGGATGGTCGACCATGACGTTTCGCCCCTTTCAGTCTTCCGGACCGAAGATCCGCCGCCGCACGGCAAGCAGTTGCAGTTCGGGCCGCGCGGCCACGTGCCGTTCGCACCTGTCGAGTACCTCGTTGAGGTGACTCATACCGGAGCTGGCGACCGCTACACCGAGCAAACTCCGGCGGTATCGATCCAGTTCGCCCGCCTCGACGGCGCACACACCGAATCGCTGGAGTTCGGCTAGCACCGGCCGTACGACGGACCGCTTTTCTTTCAATGAACGCACATCACCGAGGAGGACGTCGATCTCGAGCGCGCCGAGGAACAACGCAGCCTCCTTCCGACGACTCCGTGCGCGGCCTCCGAGCTTTGGTTCGGCTCGGCTACGGAAGCCGGGCCGACCAGGCTCGTCAACCGCGCACGGTCACATCGTGTCTAGTCGCGCGGCTTCTCGCGCAACTCGTAGGCCTCGATGATGTCGCCTTCCTTGATGTCGTTGTAGGTCAGCGTGAGGCCACATTCGAAGCCCTCGCGCACCTCGGTGGCATCGTCCTTCTCCCGCTTGAGCGAGGAGATGGTCGTCGTCTCGGCGATAACCACGTTGTCGCGCAGCAGGCGCGCCTTCGCGTTCCGCCGGAGAATGCCACCGGTGACCATGCAGCCGGCGATGAGACCGACCTTCGACGACCGGAACAGCGCCCGGATCTCGGCCCGACCCAGCTCGACCTCTTCGTAGACCGGCTTGAGCATGCCCTTGAGGGCCTTCTCGATCTCGTCGATCGCCTGGTAGATCACCGAGTAGTACCGGATGTCGACGCCCTCGCGGTTGGCCAGCTCGGTCGCCTTGCCCTCGGCACGCACGTTGAACCCGATGATGATCGCGTTCGACGCCGAGGCGAGGTTGACATTGGTTTCGGTGATGCCACCGACACCGCGGTCGATGACGCGCAACTGCACCTCGTCGTCGATCTCGATGCCGAGCAGCGCCTCTTCCAGGGCCTCGACGGTACCGGCGTTGTCGCCCTTGAGGATCAGGTTGAGCTCGCTGGTTTCCTTCAGCGCGGCATCCAGATCTTCCAGGCTGATCCGCTTGCGGCTACGCGCAGCGAGCGCGTTGCGCTTGCGGGCGTTGCGGCGGTCGGCGATCTGGCGAGCGATCCGGTCCTCGTCGACCACGAGCAGGTTGTCGCCTGCACCCGGCACCGACGTGAAGCCGATGACCTGAACCGGCCGCGACGGCAGGGCCGCCTCGACGTCGTCGCCGTGCTCGTCGACCATGCGGCGCACACGGCCGTACGCGTCACCGGCGACGATCGAGTCGCCGACGCGCAGGGTTCCGCGTGCGATGAGCACGGTCGCAACCGGGCCGCGGCCACGGTCGAGGTGCGCCTCGATCGCGACACCCTGGGCCTCCATGTCGGGGTTGGCCCGCAGGTCGAGGGATGCGTCTGCGGTGAGCAGCACAGCCTCGAGCAGCGCCTCGATGTTGGTGCCCTGCTTGGCGGAGATGTCGACGAACATCGTGTCGCCGCCGTACTCCTCTGCGACCAGGCCGTACTCGGTGAGCTGACCACGGATCTTCGCCGGGTCGGCGCCCTCCTTGTCGATCTTGTTCACCGCGACCACGATCGGCACGTCGGCCGCCTGGGCGTGGTTGATCGCCTCAACCGTCTGCGGCATGACGCCGTCGTCGGCCGCGACCACGAGGATCGCGATGTCGGTGGCCTTCGCGCCACGGGCACGCATGGCGGTGAACGCCTCGTGACCCGGGGTGTCGATGAAGGTGACCAGACGCTCGGCGTCTTCGAAGTCGACGCCGACCTGGTAGGCACCGATGTGCTGGGTGATGCCGCCGGCCTCGCCCTCACGAACGTTCGCCTTACGGATCGTGTCGAGCAGGCGGGTCTTACCGTGGTCGACGTGACCCATGACGGTCACCACCGGCGGACGCGACTCGAGGTCTTCCTCGGTGCCCTCGTCCTCGCCGTAGGTGAGGTCGAACGACTGCAGCAGCTCGCGGTCCTCGTCCTCCGGGCTGACAACCTGGACGACGTAGTTCATCTCGCCGCCGAGCAGCTCGAGCGTCTCGTCGTTCACCGACTGAGTGGCCGTGACCATCTCGCCGAGGTTGAACAGCGCCTGGACCAGGGCTGCCGGGTTCGCATCGATCTTCTCGGCGAAGTCGGACAGCGAAGCGCCGCGGGCAAGCCGGATGGTCTCGCCGTTGCCGCGGGGCAGCCGCACGCCACCAACGGCGGGCGCCTGCATTGCGTCGTATTCCTGGCGCTTCTGCCGCTTCGACTTGCGGCCCTTGCGCGGAGCGCCACCCGGACGCCCGAAGGCACCCGCGGCACCGCCGCGACCACGGCCACCGCCGCCACCGCCACCACCGGGACGACCGCGGAAACCGCCGCCACCACCGGCTGCGGGCGCGCCGCCTGCACCGGGAGCACCGCCACCACCACCGCGGTAGCCGCCGCCACCGCCGCCGGCGCCGGCCGGACGGCCGGGCGCACCACCGGGACGACCCGGGCGACCTGCGCCACCGGGCGCGGGGCGTGCGGAGCGAGCAGGCATGGCACCCGGGTTCGGGCGCGGGGGCATCGAGCCGGGGCTCGGACGGGGACCGCCCTGGCCCGGAGCCGGACGCGGACCGCCCTGACCGGGAGCCGGACGCGCGCCGCCCTGCGGACGGGGACCGCCCTGACCGGGCATCGGACGCGGGCCACCGGGACGGGGAGCACCCGGTGCCGGACGCGGCGCGGGACGCTCGACCGGAGCCGAGGAGTACGGGTTGTTACCAACGCGCGGAGCCTTCGGACCGGGCTTCGGTCCCGCCGGCGCTGCGGGCGCGGCCGGGGTCGCGCTGGCCGCTGGGGCAACGGGAGCCGCCGGGGCCGGAGCCTGCGGGCGCGGAGCCGGAGTAGGCCTGGGCGAAGACACCTCGGGCGCGGCCGGGGCCTCGGCGGCGGGCGCGGCCGGAGCTGCCGGCGCAGCGGTAGCCGCAGGTGCGGCGGGTGCTGCCGGGGCCGGACGCGGGCCGGGACGCGGACCCGAGGACGGACGCGGGGTCGCCGAACCGGCCGGCTTGGCGGCAGTCTCGGCGGACGTGCCGTTCTTCGGCGCGGCGGGGGTCTTGGTTCCGAAAGATTCACGCAGGCGACGAGCGACGGGTGCTTCCACCGTCGACGACGCCGATTTCACAAACTCGCCCTGCTCCTTGAGCGTTGCGAGTAGTTCCTTGCTTGTGACACCGAGTTCTTTGGCCAACTCGTGCACGCGGGCCTTGCCTGCCACTGCTCTCCTCACTGAGAGGTCGAGCGCGACATTCCCGGTCTCCGGGGGCCCACACGACCTCGGGTTATCTCCGATGGACGTTCATCGTTGGTGCTTCACGGTGTGCTCATGAGTGCTCGTGCCTGTTCTCTAGGTACTGCTCAACAGCTGAGATATCCAAATGTCCGGACACTCGTAATGCTCTGCCGAATGCTCGGCGCCGCTCTGCATTGCTCAGGCATCCGGTCTCCGGGTGCAGCCACGCACCCCGTCCTGGAAGCCGTCGCTGCGGGTCCGGCACGATTACCCAGCCTTTCGGCCCGCTCTCTCGTGCAACAACCCGCAGCAGGTCGACGGACAGCTCACGCTTCCGGCATCCGACACACGTTCGCACCGGTAATGAGGTGCGATTGCGAGCGGAAACCGGAGGCTCATGCTGAACCATCGACTACTCTACCGCTGATTTGGCCCGAACTCCGCATCCGGCCCTACAGCCTGCCGACGCCGGGGCCCGCAGGCCGGTCCGCTTCCGCAGCGCCCGTGGCGGCGTCACTCCGAATGTCGATTCGCCAACCGGTGAGCCGTGCAGCGAGACGTGCGTTCTGGCCCTCTTTACCAATGGCAAGTGACAGCTGGAAGTCCGGCACGATCACCCGCGCAGCGCGGGCATCCGGGTCCACAACTGTGACCGATACAACCTTCGATGGCGACAGCGCATTCCCGACGAACCTCGCCGGGTCGTCGTCGTAATCGATGATGTCGATCTTCTCGCCGGCGAGTTCGCTCATCACGTTGCGCACCCGCTGACCCATGGGGCCGATGCACGCGCCCTTCGCGTTCAGCCCGGCGACGTTGGACCGCACGGCGATCTTCGAACGGTGCCCCGACTCGCGGGCAACCGCGACGATGTCCACGGAGCCGTCCGCGATCTCGGGCACCTCGAGCGCGAACAGCTTGCGCACCAGATTCGGGTGGGTCCGCGACAGTGTGATCTGCGGGCCGCGCGCGCCGCGGGAGACGCCGACGACGTAGCACTTGATCCGGTCGCCGTGTTCGTAGGTCTCGCCCGGCACCTGCTCGGCCGGCGGGATCAGGCCGTCGGCGCCGTTCGCGTCACTGCCGATCCGCACCACGACGGTGCCGCGCGCGTTGAGGCGGCTGTCGCGCTGAATGACACCGCCGACGATCTCGCCCTCGTGTGTGGCGAACTCACCGAAGGTGCGCTCGTGCTCGGCGTCGCGCAGCCGCTGCAGGATGACCTGCCGCGCAGTTGTCGCAGCGATCCGGCCGAATCCCTCAGGGGTGTCGTCCCACTCCTGAAGGAGGTTGCCGTCCATGTCGGTCTCGTAGGCCATGACACGCACGACCCCGGTCTTGCGGTCGACGTCGATGCGGGCATTGGGCTGATGCCCCTCGGTATGCCTGTAGGCGGTGAGCAGTGCGGACTGAATTGTCGCGATCACCGTCTCGATCGAGATCCCCTTCTCGGCCTCGATGGCGCGCAGCGCGGCGATGTCGATGTTCATTCGTCGGTCCCTTCGTGCTCGAGATCTACCGGCGCCGCACCCGGTGCCGGCCGCCCCTCGGCGACCCCACCGGTCAATTCGAGTTCGCGGGCATTCGGCGGCGAGAACTCCACCTGCACGACCGCTCGCTCCACCTCATCGAGCGCGAGCGCCCGAACGGTGGGACCGGACTTGCTGCGGATCACGATGTCGACCGAGCCGTCGTCGAGTTGCCCGACGCGGCCTTCGAAGGTCTCGGTCGCGGTCTGCACCTGCACTTTGCGCCCCCGCGCTCGGCGCCAGTGCCGCTCGAGCGTGAGCGGACGATCGGTCCCGGGAGTGGTGACTTCCAACGTGTATGGCGCCGCGCCGAAATCATCGATCGTGTCGAGTTTCGCAGACACTTCGTTGCTCAGGGTCGCGATTTCGTCAAGCGATACCCCAGCTTCGCCGTCGACCAGGATCCGGACGGTGCTCAGCCTTCCCGCGCGACTGATCTGAACCCCTTCGAGATCGAACCCCAGGCCTTCGATCACGGCGGCGACGAGGTCGGACACCTTTTCCTCGGACGGCATCGGCATCTCTCGGGCTCCTGGTTCAGTTGTCGGTCGAACTGTTGTCTCGCGGGGGCTTGTTCGCTGCGGATATCCAGCGTAACCCGCGATTGGCCCGCCCGATCCCAGCCTGAGCGGATATGCCCAAGTCGCGTGGCAACATGTAGCGGTGCTCACAGCCACCCTTCGAAGCCGGCTCTCCCGGCGATCCTCGCTTCGGCTGATGACCGCCACCGTCGCCGCGGTGATCGTGGCCGACGTGGCAACGGCATGCGCGAGCTCGGATACCGCGGACGAACCCGCTGCCGCCGATCCGTTGATCGACGCCGCCGCACGCGCTTACGCCGATTCCGCCGCCGCGGTAGCAGCGATTGCGCTCGCCCCGCAACGGGGTCCCGCGCTGCAGACGATCGCCGACGAGCGCACCGCCCACGCGGCCGCACTGAACGATGAAATCATTAGGGCAGCAGGGAATTATGAGGATGGGACCGCGCCCACGGTCGATGGCCTGCCGGCCCCGGTCCCGCCGCCGGTACCGCCGCCGACCGTCGACGAACTGCGCAACCGGCTGCTGCGCTCCCAGCGCGAAGCTGCCGATCTTGCACGCACCCAATCGGATTACCGTGCCGGGCTGCTCGGGTCGATCAGCGCCGCCTGTGCCACGCATGCCGGGATCGTGCTCGCATGAGCGACGTCGATCTCATGCGCAAGCAGGCTTCGCTCGGGCCCGAGCAGCAGAGTCTTGTCGATGCCCTTCGTGCCGAGCATGCCGCGGTTTTCGCCTACGGGGTCGTGGCGGCGTTCTCGAATCCGCAGCGGGCGGACCTGATCGCTTCGAACAGCGCAGCCCATCGTGCGCGCCGTGACGCCACGATCGACGCGTTGAACGCCGCGAGTGTCCCCGCCCCTGTTGCCGACTCGGGTTACACCGTGCCGTTCCCGGTTGTCGACCCGATCACCGCGGCACAACTCGCCGCGACCATCGAGAACGACACCGCGGTTGCGTGGCGATCGGTGATCGAACGCGCCGAATCCGAGCACACCCGCCGCACCGGCATCGACGCTCTCACCGAATCCGCGGTTCGCCTCGCGGCTTGGCGCGCGATATTGGGAACGGCACCGGTGACGGTGCCGTTCCCTGGCCAACCCTGACGTACCGCCAGATCAGCCTGCCGCGACCAACTCCTGCGTCTTTCCGGTCCGGGCCGGGATGAACAGCGACGCGACGACTCCCACAGCGACCGCCAGCGCGCCCACGATCAATGCCGGACGCAATCCATCGGCGTAGCCGGCGGGAGTGAGCGCTCCACCCGCCGCGAGGAATACGGCGGTCAGGACCGCGACGCCGATGGCGATACCCATCTCGCGCACTGTCGAGTTGATCGAGCTCGCGGTGGCGTGGTCGGCCTCGGCCATGTCCGCGAGGACAGCGGAGGCGCTGGGTGCGAACGTCAGGCCCATGCCGACACCGGCCATCACGAACGCCGGGACGACGTCGATGTAGTCGAGGCCGGGCACGATGATCACGGCCATCCATGCCAGCGACAGGGCCTGCAACGTCAGACCGACGGTCAGCAGCGGCCGAACGCCGAGGCGCCCCACCAGCATTCCGGCGATCGGCGCGACCACCATCGGCGCCGCGGTCCACGGCAGTGTGCGCAGACCGGCCTGCAACGGCGTGTACCCCATCACGATCTGGAGGTACTGCGAGAGCAGGAACACCGCACCCATCATGCCAAGCGAGAAGCCAAGGGCCACAACGTTTGCCATCGAGAAGCTCCGCGAGCGGAATAGCCGCAGCGGGACGACGGGGTACCGGGTACGAGCCTCCCGCACCACGAACGCGATGACCAGCACGGTCGCGGCAAGCAAGGTGCCCAGCACCGACAGCGAAGTCCAGCCGTCGTCGTTGCCGTGCACGACTCCCCACACCGCGGCGAACACCGCGCCGCCGATCAGCAGCACGCCCGGAATATCAATGGGCACAATGTGTCCGAACGATTCACCGAGGGCAAAGAACACGAGCGGAATAGCGACGATGGCCACCGGAATGTTGAGCCAGAAGATCGCCTGCCAGGAGATGCCGTCCACGACGGCACCACCAACGACCGGGCCGAGTGCGACACCGAGTCCGGAGACGCCACCCCAGACACCGATTGCCATGGCGCGCTTGGCTTCCGGAACCGCTGCCGCGAGCAGAGCGAGCGAGAGTGGCATGATCGCGGCGGCGCCGACGCCCTGCAGCGCGCGGGAGGCGATCAGCATTTCCGGCGTGTTCGACAGCGCGGACGCGGCCGAGGCGATCGTGAAGATCACGATGCCGGCGAGGAACACCCGACGGCGCCCGAGCCGGTCGCCGAGGGTGGCGGCCGGGAGCATCAATGTGGCGAAACACAGCGTGTAGGCGTTCACAAACCACTGCAGGTCCCCTACCCCGGCCGACAGATCGACGCTGATCACCGGCAGTGCGCTGGTCATCACGAGGTTGTCCAGCGTGGCCATGAACATCGGCAGCGACGCGGCGAGCAGCGCGATTCCCAGCGGGACCGCGCGCCGCGGGGGTCGTGGCGTGGCCTCTTCGAGCACCGATCGATCGGTGACTGTCGTCATGGCGCACCTCCTTTGTAAGCATCGGATGATTACTTATTGGGAGATTAGTAATCGACTGATAACATGTCAACCATGTCCGCCGAAGAAGTCGAACGCACTACTCGGATGAGCGCCGCACAGCGCCGCGAGCAGATCCTCGCGGCCGCCTCGCGAGCCTTCGCCCAGAGCGGCTACGCGGGCACCAGCACAGATGCCGTGGCCCGGGAGGCGGGCGTTTCCCAGCCGTACGTGGTGCGCATGTTCGGCACCAAGGCCGACCTGTTCCGCGAGGTCTTCCAGCGCTCGATCGACGCGATCCTCTCCACTTTCACTGCCGAACTCGACCGGATCGACGCCGATCCGGACGCGCCGGACGTGGAGACCGAGGAGTACTGGGACCGCCTCGGCGCCGTCTACGGCGAGCTGGTCACCGACCGGAGCATCCTGCTGGTGCTCATGCACGGTTTCGTGGCCGGTTCGATTCCGGAAATCGGCGCCCAAGCGCGAACCGGCATGTCGCAGATCTACGAACTGATCCGGCGGCGCACGAACTGCACCCCCGATCGGGCCCGCGAATTCTTTGCACAGGGCATGCTGCTGAATACCCTGCTGGCCATGCAGGCACCGGAGCATTCGATGGACGACCCGGCGCTGCTCGAGCTGTGCAGCTGCTCGTTCGGCCCGATCCTTCCAGTGGTGACCGCGGCCGGTATCGCGCAGCTCGCGGGCGAAACCGCTACTCGGTAACCAGCGCGAACGCCAGACCGTCCCAGCCCTTGGCTCCAACGGTCTGCAGCGCCGACCCGTCGAGTCGGGGATGGTTCGCGATCAGCTCGATTGCCGCACGCGTGCCGAGGATCGCCGGATCCGAGGTGTCCGCGTCGGCCACGCCGCCGCGGCGCACCACGTTGTCGACGATGATCAGCGCACCGGGACGGCTGCGCGCCAGCGCCGCATCCACGTAGTTCGCGTTGTTCTCCTTGTCGGCATCGATGAAGAACAGGTCGAACGGACCCGCAATATCGGGCAGCGATTCCAGTGCGGCACCGACGCGGATGTCGACCCGCTCCCCCACCCCGGCCCGGTCGAGGTTGGCTCGTGCCACCTCGGCATGGTGTGGGTCGAATTCCAGCGTCGTGACGTGGCCTTCCGGTCCCACCGCTCGCGCCAGCCAGATTGTGCTGTAGCCGCCGAGGGTGCCGATTTCGAGCACTCGCTTTGCGCCGATCGCGCGCGCCAGCACGGACAGGAACTTGCCCTGCGCGGGAGAGACGTCGATGGCGGGCAGACCCGCCGCATGGTTCGCTTCCAGCGCGTCGGACACGGCAGTGTCGCTGCCGATCAGCGTGGTGGCGAGGTAGTCGTCGACGTCCGTCCAGGTGGAATCAGCCATGCCGCCATTCTGCCGCCGCATTGGGCGCAGTGCGGATGGTCGCAATCAGCCTGACGCAAAGAGTGCTGTCCCTAGCCGGTACCCGCAACCTAGGGCGCAGACTTCAATACCGTCGTGGTGCCGAATTCGACCGGCTGCAACGGGAACCCGCCCGCGTACCCGACCATGTCGTACATTCCTCCCGCGTCCTGCTGTGCCACGGTGTAGCTGACCGGAACCTCGAACACCGCTCCCGGTTGAAGGTTGACTTGGACGGGGCCGAAGATCGGTCCGAACCGCCCACCGTCCGGTTTGGTCACCTCCACCCACACCTGACCGGTGAACCCGCGGTCGGCGAAGGCCTGCACGCGCAACGTCGCGCTGATCACGCCGCCCTGCGCCGGGAGTGCGTTGGCACTCGCGTCCCGCATCGAGACCCGGACCGGTAGCCGGACTTCCGGCAGTTCCGAACCAGCGGAAGACGGCGATCCATTACCTATCTGTGGCCAACCGTTCGCCCAAACGATGCGATCGATCATTCCCTCACGGCGCTGTAGGCCACCCGGTAGCGACAGATTGTCCCGCGGCGTGGCGTGATAGACGAGCCAGTCGGTGCCCGCGTCGTCAGCCACGACGGCATTGTGCCCGGGACCGACCCAAGCCTGATTGCCGGCGAGGATCACATCGCCCCCACCTTCGTTCAGGTTCCGACCCGCGCGATCGACGTACGGCCCGGTGATCGAGGTCGACCTGCCGACCAACACTCGATATGCCGAACTCGCTCCCGTGCAACAGTCTCCTGCTGAAACGAAGAGGTAGTAGTACCCGTCGTGCTGCTCGACGTACGCGGCTTCGAACCGGTTGTCCGCCACACGAACTGGCCTACCGGCCGGGACGCTGCCGGCCACATCGAGCGGAACCGCATACACGCCATGGAAATTGCCGACGAACAACGACTGACCGGCGCTGTCTGCCCAGAGGAAGGGATCGATTGTTCCCTTGATGCCTATGTCGTTCGCGCAGAAGACTGCCCGACCCAGGTCGGTCCACGGGCCGGTCGGACTCGCAGCGGTCGCCAAACCGATACACGGATTGTCGCCGCCGCCGAGCGAGTAGTAGAGCCGATATTGTCCATTGACGTAGTGGATGTCGGGCGCCCACAGCCCACGATTGCCGGATTGCCACGCGGGAGGCCGGTCGAAGACCGTCCCGGCGTACATCCAATTGGTCAGATCGAACGACTTGAATATGGGCAGCAGTCGGAGGCCCCGTCCGTCACGCCAATCGTCGGAGGTGCTGAACAGGTAATACATCCCATCCGGCCCCCGGACGATGCTGGGGTCGGCCGCAACCGGTTTGACGATCGGGTTGGTGCGCTCCGCCGACCCGCTCGAGTTGGCGTGCGCCGCCGGCGCGAATGCGCAAGCGAGCCCGAGAATTGCAAACAGTATGAGCAACAGACTGCGCCCATCTAGCACACGTGGCGCCATCTAACGCTCCCAAATCGCTGAGGTTGCGTTAGTGTAACGAACATCACACTAGATGAAAAGGGTACGTTTCACCTGGCTGTGACCAGGGGCTTTTCCGTCCTCGTCCCGGGCGAGTAACGATTACGAAACGTTACTAGCCGCGGACCCGTCGGACGATAACGGACGGCGAACTACCACTCCGCCGCGGCCACCTCGTCGCTCGCACCGGTGAAGCGGTCCCGGATCTCGACCTTGCCCTCGGCCCAGCCGCGCCCGACCACCACGATCAGCGGAACGCCGATCAGCTCGGAATCCTTGAACTTCACACCGGGCGAAGACTTGCGGTCGTCGAGGACGACCTCGAGTCCCGCGAGGTCGAGGTCGGCGGCGAGCTGTTCGGCACCCTCGCGAGCCCCCTCGTCCTTGTTCGCAATCACCACGTGCACGTCGAACGGCGCAACCTCGGCCGGCCAGCGCAGACCCTTATCGTCGTGCTGCTGCTCGGCGATCACCGCGACGAGCCGGGACACACCAACGCCATATGAGCCCATGGTCAGGCGCACGGGCTTGCCACTCTCACCGAGCACATCCACTTCGAAAGCGTCGGTGTACTTCTGCCCGAGCTGGAAGATGTGGCCGATCTCGATACCGCGCGCGGCAACGAGCGGGCCGCGTCCGTCCGGCGACGGATCACCGTCGCGGACCTCGGCGGCCTCGATGGTGCCGTCCGGGGTGAAATCGCGCCCGGCGACGAGATCCACCACGTGACGGCCCGGTGCGTCGGCGCCGGTGATCCAGCGCGTGCCCGAGACGATTCGCGGGTCGACGAGGTAGCGAACCCCGTTGTCCTGCAGCCCCTTCGGGCCGATGTAACCCTTCACCAGGAACGGGTTCGCCTTGAAGTCGTCTTCGGTGAGCAGCTCGAACGCGGCCGGTTCCAATGCCGCGCCGAGGCGCTTCTCGTCCACCTCACGGTCACCTGGGACACCGATGCCGAGCAGTTCGGTGTTGCCGTCCGGGTGATGCAGCTTCACAAGCACGTTCTTGAGCGTGTCGGCTGCGGTGACCTCGCGGTCCAGCGCCGAGTTCGCCCAGTCGACCAGGGTCGCGATGGTCGGGGTGTCGGGCGTGTCGTGCACGACCGCTTCCGGCGCATCATCGAACGGAATCGCGGGCGGCGCGGTGGTGACCACCGCCTCCACGTTCGCGGCATATCCGGACTCGATGCAGCGCACGTACGTGTCCTCGCCGATCTCGCTCTCGGCGAGGAACTCCTCGGACGCGCTGCCGCCCATGGCTCCGGAGGTCGCAGCGACAATCACGTACTTCACGGCGAGGCGAGCGAAGATCCGCTGGTACGCGTCGCGGTGCGCCTCGTAGGAGGCCTTGAGCCCGTCGTCGTCGAGATCGAAGGAGTAGGAGTCCTTCATGATGAACTCGCGGCCGCGCAGGATGCCCGCGCGGGGGCGCTCCTCGTCGCGGTACTTGGTCTGAATCTGATACAGGGTGACCGGCAGGTCCTTGTAGGAGTTGTACTCGCCCTTCACCGTCAGCGCGAAGAGCTCCTCGTGCGTCGGACCGAGCAGGTAGTCGGCACCCTTGCGGTCCTGGAGGCGGAACAGGCCGTCGCCGTACTCCGTCCAGCGGTTGGTCGTCTCGTACGGATCGCGCGGCAACAGCGCGGGCAACGAGATCTCCTGCGCACCGATCGCATTCATCTCCTCACGGACCACGCGCTCCACCTCACGCAGCACCCGCAGGCCGAGCGGCAGCCACGAGTACACGCCGGGCGCGATGCGGCGCACATAGCCGGCGCGGACGAGCAGCTTGTGGCTGGCGACCTCGGCGTCGGCCGGGTCGTCGCGCAGCGTGCGCAGGAACAACTGAGAAAGGCGGGTGATCACGGCGTAGAGCCTAATGGGTCGGACCGGGCGTGCTCTCGGCCGATCCGTTGGCGCTCCGTCCAGCGGCCTGCGACGGTGTCGACTTCTCGAGGAAACGCAGCAGTTCGACCGGGAACGGCAGCACAAGGGTGGAGTTCTTCTCCGCCGCCACCTCCACCACCGTCTCGAGCAACCGCAGCTGGAGCGCCGCCGGCGATTCGGTCATCTTCGATCCGGCCTCGGCCAACTTGTAGGAGGCCTGCAGCTCACCGTCGGCCGCGATCACCCGCGCCCGCCGCTCCCGCTCAGCCTCGGCCTGCCGCGACATCGACCGCTTCATCGGTTCGGGTAGCGCGACGTCCTTGATTTCGACGCGGTCGATGTGGATGCCCCAGCCGAGCGCCGGGCTGTCGATCATCAGCTCGAGTCCCTGATTGAGTCGCTCGCGATTGGACAGCAGATCGTCGAGCTCACTCTTGCCGATGATCGAGCGTAGCGACGTCTGCGCCACTTGCGCGACGGCAAACTCGTAATCCTGCACCTTGACGATCGCCTGCACCGGGTCGATGACGTTGAAGTACACCACCGCGTCCACCTTTACGGTGACGTTGTCGCGCGTGATGCCCTCCTGCGCCGGCACCGGCATCGTGACGATCTGCAAGTTGACTTTGTGCATCCGATCGATCATCGGGACGATCATCGCCAAGCCAGGCTGTCGAATCTCCGGACGCACCCGGCCGAACCGGAACACGACACCCTGCTCGTACTGCTGGACGATGCGCGTTCCCAGACCGGCCACAGTCGCGACGCCGAGCGCGACTATGACGATGACGCTCAACAGTAGGACCATGCCGAACTCCCGGTCCGGGCACTCGAACCTGTGTGCCAACTGATGCCGACGTTACGCCGGTCGCCCGATAGAGTCCCCTGGTGCTCGTGCTGCTGCCACCCTCCGAAACCAAGTCCGATGGCGGCCGCGGCCCGGCCCTCGACCTCAGCGAGCTGGCCATGCCGAAGCTCACCGAAATCCGCGAGACGCTCGTGCACGCGCTGGTCGATCTCTCGGCCGACCAGGAGGGCTCGGCGAACGCGCTCGGACTCAGCGCCGGGCAGTTTCACGAGATCGACCGCAATGCGGCCCTTTGGACCTCATCGACCACGCCCGCATTACGCCGCTACACCGGCGTGCTCTACGACGCACTCGACGCCAAGGGCTTCACCCGAGTGCAGCGCGACAAGGCACATGCCCGCCTCGCGATCGGTTCTGCCCTGTTCGGCGCTGTGCGAGCGGGCGATCCCATTCCCGCCTACCGGCTGTCCGGCGGAAACAAACTGCCCGGGTTCGGCACGCTGGCCGCGGAATGGCGCGCCGAACTTCCCTCCGCGCTGGAGGCCGAGGCCGACGGCGGGCTTGTCGTCGACCTCCGCTCCGGGGTGTATCAGCAGCTCGGCAAGGTGCCCGATGCCGTGATCGCGACCGTGCTCACCGAAGCCGCCGACGGATCGCGCAGCGTGGTGAGCCATTTCAACAAGCATCACAAGGGTCTGCTCGCCCGCGCGCTCGTCGTCAGTCGCGCGGAACCGGACAGCATCGAGGGTGTCGCCCGCGTGGCCTCGAAGGCCGGGCTGCGCGTCGAACTGGCCTCC
The DNA here is from genome assembly GCF_001646865.1 of Aldersonia kunmingensis. Classification (GTDB taxonomy): domain Bacteria; phylum Actinomycetota; class Actinomycetes; order Mycobacteriales; family Mycobacteriaceae; genus Aldersonia; species Aldersonia kunmingensis. Next base: position 28,683 of record NZ_LRRB01000172.1, read on the forward strand.
GAGCGCGAGCTGATCATCCTCACCGACTGAGGGGTCAGTCGTGCTGCTGGGCCGCTTCCGTCGCGGCCTGCGCCTGCGCGACCTGCTCGCTGGTGAAGCGGATGAAGAGCGCGACCACTCCGGCCGCAAGTACGCACGCCGCCGCACCGACCAGCGCGAACGTGTATCCCTCGCCGAGCGCGGTCAGCTGATCGGCATTCATGTCCGCCACCGCGCCGTCCGATCCGCCGAGGGACAGGGTGCGCGAGGTCGCCATCGCACCGACAACCGCGAGAGCAAGCGGGCCGCTGAGTGTCTGCGCCACCTGGGTGATCGCGGTCAGCGGACCGATCTCGGTCTCCGCCACGCCTGCCACGGCGCACAGCGGCAGCGGCACGACCGCCATGCCGACACCGAAACCGATCCCGATGACGGGTACGAACAGGTCGCCGAAGTAGGTGGCCGACGAATCGAGCGTGGAGCCGTAGAGCAGGCCGATCACCATGATCAGCGCACCGATCAGCACCAACCAGCGCGGCGCGAGGTGGACGACGACCTTCGACGCCACCACGGAACCCACACCAAGTCCGACGGCGAACGGGATGAACGCCACGCCCGCCTGCAGTGGGCTGTAGCCGAGGATGTCCTGCACGAACAGCGCGACGTAGACGGTGGTGCAGAACAGCGCGGCGCCCGAGAACGCGATCGCGGCGAACGTCGCCACCCGGTCCCGGTTACGGAACAGCGAGAACGGCAACAGCGGGTTGCTCGCGGTCCGTTCGACGAAGAGGAAGGCACCGAGCAGCACGAATCCGGTCACCAGCGACGCGATCACGGCCACCGAACCCCAGCCCAACTCGGGCCCTTCACTGACGCCGAACACGAACGCGGTGCAGCCGAGCGTCGCAAGGATCGCGCCGGGCACATCGAGGGCCAGCCGCTGGCTGGCGGTCTCGCGCAGCGCGACGATCGCGAGGATCACGATCACCACGCCGATCGGCACGTTGATGAGGAAGATCCAGCGCCACGACACCTCGGTGAGCGCGCCACCGACTATCAGGCCCGTGATCGACCCGACGCCGGTCATTGCGGCGAAGATGGCGATCGCCTGGTTACGGACGGGGCCGGGCGCGAAGGTGGTCGCCACGAGGGCCAGCGCGGTGGGCGAAGCAATCGCGGCCCCCGTGCCCTGTAGCGCGCGCGCGAGCACCAGCATCGCCTCGTTCATGGCGATTCCACACAGCAGTGATGCCGCAGTGAACAGCGAGACGCCGAGAATGAAGATCCGCTTGCGGCCGTACGCATCACCGACCCGGCCGCCGAGCAGCATGAGCCCGCCGAACGCGAGCGCATAGGACACGACCACCCAGTTGCGGCCCGCGTCGGACAGGCCGAGGTCATCCTGCAGGCGAGCGAGCGCGAGGTTCGCAACGGTGCCGTCGAGCACCACCATCAACTGCAGGCCACCGAGCACGATGATGGCCAGTCCCAGAGCGCTCTTCGTCACCGGGTACTGGTTCGTCGTGGAGTCGGTCATGGCGCCAACCTACCGGGGGTCCGCGTCGGTGCCGAAGCCCGCGACGGGTCCGATAACGACGATCGCGGGCGGCCGGATGTTCTCGGTCCGTACGCGTGCCGCAACCGTGCTCAGGTCGGCGCGGACGATGCGCTCGGTGCGCAACGTGCCTTCCTGAATCACCGTCGCGGGCGTGTCGGTGGGCCGTCCGCCGGCCATCAAAGCCTCGGCGAATTGCTCGATCCGCTCGACCGCCATCAGCAGCACGATCGTGCCGTTGAGTCGGGCAAGTGCGTTCCAGTCGACGAGCGACTCGGGGTGGCCGGGCGGCAGATGACCGCTGACGACGACGAATTCGTGGGTGACGCCGCGGTGGGTCACCGGGATGCCCGCGCTCGACGGCACGGAGATCGCGCTGGTGATGCCGGGAACCACCGTCACCGGGATGCCCTCGGCGACACACGCCTCGAGCTCCTCGTAGCCGCGGCCGAAAACGTACGGGTCGCCGCCCTTGAGCCGGACCACGAACTTGCCCGCCTTCGCCCCGTCGATGAGCGCGGCGTTGATCGCCTCCTGCGCCATCGCCCGGCCGTACGGAATCTTCGCCGCGTCGATTACCTCGACGTGCGGGGGTAGTTCGGCGAGAAGTTCGGGCGGGGCCAGCCGGTCGGCGACAACCAGGTCGGCGCGCGCGAGCAGGCGGCGGCCGCGGACGGTGATGAGGTCCGGATCGCCCGGCCCGCCACCAACGAGCGCGACACCCGGCTCGACCGGCGCGGAGGTATCCGCGACGATGCCGGACTGCAGGGCCTCGACGAGCGCGGTGCGGACGGCAGCCGAGCGGCGATGCGCGCCACCCGCGAGCACTCCGAGGGTGAGGCCGTCGAATTGCGCTGTGGCAGGGGTGACCGCGGTGCCTAGGCGCGCGTGATCCGCACGCACGCAGAAGATTCGGCTGCGCTCGGCCTCGGCCACCACCGCGGCATTGATATCGGGGCTGTTGGTGCAGGCGATCGCGTACCAGGCCTCGGCCAGATCGCCGTCGCGGTAGTCGCGCAGCTCGATCCGGACCTGCCCTGCGGTTCCCATGCCTTCGACGGCCGGGGTGACCGCTGGGCTGATGACGACAATGTCGGCACCGGACGAGATGAGCAGGCCTAGGCGGCGCTGTGCCACCGACCCGCCGCCGATGACGACGACGCGGCGTCCGGCGAGGTCGAGGCCGACAAGGTAGCTCGACTCTTCGGTCGGCTGCGGATCGTCCGTTTGCACGGTGGAGAACCTTACGCGAGGGCCATGGGCCCGCTTGCCGCCCGATCCGTCCCATCGCATGCCGCGACCGCCACGGTTACCGGACCGACGATCCGCTTTGCCACGACGAGCCGGTCACCGGCGAGCACTGCCGCGGCCTCGGCGACGCTCGGAGTGCCGAGCGCCGCCGCAGTGCGGGCGGAGTGCTGCACACCCGGCACGACGGACAGTTCCGCCGGTGGGTACGACCGGATGGCAACGCCGAGTGCCGCCGCTGCTGCGACGATTCCCGGCTCGTTGGCCCTGCTGTCCACGGTTGCGAGGCAGCACAAAACCACCGGCTCGGCGAGTACCTCGAGTGCGGCCGCCACGGCGGCCTCGACCTCCGCGGCGCCGGTGCCGGGGCGCATGCCGACCCCGACCGCGACCTCGGTCATCGGCCGTAGCTCTTCGCGAACCGCTCGGCCGCGCGGACGAACCGTCCGATCGCCTGCGGATTGCCGGCCGGATGGGTGTGCAGGTAGGAGGCATGAACGGTCCCGTGCACGAATCCTTCGCGCACGGGCGCACCTGCCCAGGACCGCCAACCCCAGGCCGAGGTCTCCGTCGCCGCACCGCTGACGAGCTGGGTGCGGTGGAACTCGTGGCCGGTGACGCGCTCCCCTGCGGTCCACAGCGATGAGTCGGTCAGCGCGACTGCCTCGCGGTATCCGAGGGTGAGGGTGCGCCCGAACTCCGCCGCCACGTCGAGAACGCCCGTCATGTCGTGGCCGTCGAGCGTGCGGGTGAGGTAGAGCAGTCCCGCGCATTCGGCGTGCACCGGCATACCGGCCGCCACCCGTTCGGCAACCGCCGCACGCAGTCCAGTGTTGGCGGACAGCTCGGCGGCATGTTCCTCGGGGAACCCGCCGGGCAGCACCAACGCGGCGGCCTTCTCGGGCAGCGGATCGATCAACGGGTCGAACACCGCGACATCGGCCCCTGCGGCATCGAGGAGTTCGCGATGCTCCGCGTAGCCGAATGTGAATGCGGGCCCGCCCGCGAGCGCGACGCATACGCGCCCGTCCGTCGCGGCGAACTCTCCAACCTCTGTGGCGGGATCCCACGGCGGCGCTGCGGTCGCGCTGCGCGCCGCGGCCACGACGGCGTCGAGGTCAACGTTGGCCGCGACCAGGCTGGTCATCGCGTCTACCGCGGATACCGCGGCGACGCCGTGCTCCACCGCCGGGATCAGGCCGAGATGACGCGACGGCACCGATAGCTCGTCCATTCGACCGAGCACACCGAGCACCGGTAGGCCGACCCGCGCGCACGCAGCCCGCAGGACCTCGGCGTGCCGGTCACTACCGACCCGATTGAGGATCACTCCGCCGATCCGCACCGCAGGGTCGTAGGTGGCGAAGCCGTGCAACAGCGCCGCGAGGCTCTGGCTGTGCCCGCGTGCGTCTACGACCAGGATCACCGGCGCACCGAGCAACGCGGCCACTTGCGCGGTGGATCCCTCGGCCGACGGCGTCGCATCGGTGTCACTGGCGGCGATCTTGCCGTCGAACAGGCCCATCACGCCTTCGACCACTGCGATGTCGCAGCCCACGCTGCCGTGGGCGTAAAGCCCCGGTACCCGCTCGGCACCGACCAGCACGGTGTCGAGGTTGCGGCCGGGCCGTCCCGCGGCGAGCCCGTGGTAGCCGGGATCGATGTAATCCGGGCCGACCTTGAACGGCGCGACCCGGTGCCCGGCGGCGCGCAGGGCACCGACAAGTCCGGTGGCGACAGTGGTCTTGCCGCTGCCCGAGGCGGGCGCGGCGATCACCACGGCAGGGACGCTCATACTTCGGTGCTCACCATTCGATGCCGCGCTGGCCCTTCCGGCCGGCGTCCATCGGATGCTTCACCTTGGTCATCTCGGTTACGAGATCGGCGGCCTCGACAAGCGCCTGGGGCGCGTCGCGGCCGGTGATCACGACGTGCTGATTACCCGGCCGGTCGGTAAGTACCTGCACCACCTCGTCGACGTCGACCCAGCCCCACTTCAGCGGGTAGGTGAACTCGTCGAGCACATAGAAACGGTGAGTCTCCGCCGCGAGGCGGCGTTCGATCTCGCGCCAGCCCTCCAGCGCCGCGACGGCGTGGTCCTCCTCGCTGCCGTGCTTACGCGTCCACGACCAACCCTCGCCCATCTTGTGCCACTGCACCGCGCCACCGGCGCCGGTGCTGTCGTGCACGTCGCCGAGCGCGCGAAAAGCGGCCTCCTCGCCCACTTTCCACTTCGCGCTCTTCACGAACTGGAACACGCCGATATCGAAGCCCTGGTTCCAGGCGCGCAACGCCATGCCGAACGCCGCGGTCGACTTACCCTTGCCGGGTCCGGTGTGCACCGCCAGGACCGGCTGGTTGCGACGTTGCCGGGTGGAGAGCCCGTCGGCCGGGATGGAATCGGGCAACGGAACCCCTTTGGGCATGTGCGCCTTGTCCTTTCGTGATTCTGGCTAATGAGTGCTGCTCAGGCGGCGCGGCCGGTGCGGCGCGGATCGCCGAGTCGCACGACTCCGGTCACGGCATCAGAGGTGATCTCGTCGAGCCGCAGGCAGATGCCGCCGAGATTGCGGGCGATTTCGGCGGCCAACCCAAGCCGGATCATGCCGCGCTCGCAGTCCACCACCACCGAGGTCGCCCCGGTGCCGGCGAGCAGAGCCGCGGCAGCACGCGCGCGGCCAATCGGATCGGCACCACCGGTGGCCCGGCCGTCGGTCAGCAGAACCATCATCGCGCGGCGCTGGGGGTCCCGAACCTGTTCGCGCAGAACCACTTCCCGGGCGCGGAGCAAGCCCTGGCCGAGCGGCGTCTTGCCGCCGGTCCGCAGACCCGCGAGCCGGCGCACGGCGATGTCCACCGACGAAGTCGGCGGTAGCACCAGTTCGGCCTCAGCCCCGCGCAGCGTGATCACGGCGACTTTGTCCCGGCGCTGATAGGCGTCGCGCAGCAAGGCGACAACCGCACCGGTCACGGCGGAGAGCCGGTCGCGCGCGGCCATCGAACCGGATGCGTCGACCACGAACACGACAAGGTTGGACTCGCGCCCTTCCCGCTCTGCACCGCGAACATCGTTGGAGGTCAGGATAATTCGGCCATCGGTACGACCACGGGCACGCTGGTGGCGAGCGGCGGCATACAGCGTGCCGATCAGGTGCAGCCCGTGTCCGGGCTGATCGGTGGCACGCGTGGCGCGACCATGCCGGGCCTGCGAGCGAGACCGCCGCCCGGGTGCTCCCTGTCCGACACCGGGAACCTCGAGTTTGCGCACCGCGCCGCTCACCTGCCGCGGCGGGCCGGCCTGGCGCCCGGGCGCGACACCGCCACCGGGACCACCGTCGCCATCGGGATCGTCGTTCCCGGGCTCCTCCTGGCTGTCGCTCGGCGGTTCCGCCGGGGCGCCGCCATCGCGGTCACCCTGATCCGGCTCGTTGTCGGGTTGCTCGTCGAGATGGCGCTGCGCGTCCTGCATCGCCTCATCGAGCTGCTCCGGATCGATACCGGGCTCGTCGAAGGGATCCCGGCGCCGCCGATGCGGCAGCGCGAGCTCCGCGGCGACACGGACGTCGTCCTCGGTCACCGCGAGGGCACCGCGCCACGCGGCGTGCGCGGTCGCGGTGCGCGCGACGACGAGGTCGGCACGCATCCCGTCGACATCGAACGAGGCACACAGCGCCGCGATCCGGCGCAGTTCGTCGTCATCGAGAAGCACGTCGTCCACGACATCGCGGGCACCGAGGATTCGTGCGGCGACCGCGGCGTCCTCGTCGGCCCACGCCGCAGCAAACTCGGACGGGTCACGCTCGAAGTCGAGGCGCCGGCGAATTACCTCCATGCGGACGTCCACGTCGCGCGAGGCAGTCACGTCGACGGTAAGGCCGAACCGGTC
>NZ_LRRB01000283.1 GCF_001646865.1 Aldersonia kunmingensis
GATGATCTTCAGCCGGCCCTCGTCGTCGAGGGTGCCGAGATCGCCGGTGTGCAGCCAACCGTCCGGGTCGATCGCCTCGGCGGTCGCCGCGGGATCGTCCAGGTAGCCCTGCATGACGTTGTATCCGCGGATCAGTACCTCGTTGTCCTCGGCGATGCGGACTTCGATTCCGTTGCAAGGCTTTCCGACGGTGGTCGCGATCTGTTCGAAGGTGTCGCCGCGCCGCGACGCGGTCGCCGTGCCACCCTCGCTCAGACCGTAGCCGGTCATGATCGTCTCGAACGGAAGCTCGCTGCTGACCCGCCGGATGAGCTCGACGGGGATGTCTGCGGCGCCGGTGACCGCGCACCGCAGGGAGGACAGGTCCCAATTCCCCTTGGCCTCGAGCAACGACTGATACAGCGTGGGCGGGCCGGGAAGCATGGTGATGCGCTCGGTTTCGACTAGTTCGAGCACCTTCTCGACGTCGAGCACCGGAACGGGAAGCACAGTCGCGCCACGAGTCATCGACGCGATGAGCCCGGCCTTGTAGCCGAACATGTGGAAGAACGGATTGACGATCAGGTAGCGATCGCCCTCGCGCAGATCGGCGAGATCGCACCATTCCGAGAACATTCGCAGCGTCTGGCGGTGGTTCATCATGACGCCCTTGGGGCGGCCGGTGGTGCCGGACGTGTACATGATGTCGGCGATATCGTCGCCGCTCACCTTGCACTCGAACGGTTCTCCGCTCGCCAGGAAGTCGGACTTGATGTCGATAACGGGGACGCCGGCCGGCGCCGTGTAATCGTTGCCGAGGAAGCCCTTTTCGATGAGCACGGCCTTCGCGCCGCTGCGGCTGATGATGTCGGCCGCTTCGTCGGTCTTGTAGCGGGTGTTGACCGGCACCAGCACGCCGCCGGCGGTCAACAACCCGAACGCCGAGATAATCCACTCCGCCGAGTTCGGCGCCCAGAGGGCGACGCGGTCACCCTTAGAGATGCCCTGTGCGGCGAAAGCTCCTGCCGCACGACGGATTCGGTCGGTGAGTTCGGTGAACGTCAGCCGGAGTGGACCATCGACGACCGCTTCGGCATTGCCGAAGCGGTCGCCGGTGGACAAGACCATCTCCGGGATGGTCTGCCAGGTCATACGCCGAGCAGCCTCGCGAGGTTGCCGCCCATGATCTTCGCCTGGTCCTTCTCATCGAGGTGACCGAGCATGTCCGCGAAGTGCGTCGGCTCGGCCAAGCCCTCGGGGTGCGGGTAGTCGGAACCGAACAGGATCCGATCCGTACCGACGAGATCGATGAGCTCGTGGACGCCCTCTTCGTAGAACGGGCTCACGTGCACGCTGCGCTTGATTGCCTCGACCGGGTCCTGCATGCCGAAGCCCTCGGGCGCCTTCTTGTACACGTCGGCAAGCTGCTCGAGCAGTGGCTTGAGCCACGCGGAGCCGGCCTCGATCACCGCGAGCTTGATGTCCGGGTGCCGGAACAGCGCGCCGTGGCATACCCACGAGGCCACCGTGTCCTGAATCGGGCGCCACTCGTTGACCATCCGGAAGGTGTTGGTCTGGAACGGCAGCATCTCCGTCTTGTTGCCTTCCCACTCGGCATCGTGGCGGGAGTAGCCACTGTCCGAGGAGTGCATGGCGACGAGGATGTCGAGCTCGACGACGCGCTTCCAGAACGGGTCGAACTCTGGCATCGCGAAGGAACGCGGACCGCTGAAACCGGGCACCGGCGCCGGGCGGATCAGGACCGCCTTCGCGCCGCGCTCCGCCACCCACTCCAGTTCTTCGAGCGCCTTGTCCAGAATGGGCAGGGTGATGACCGGCGTGGTGAAGATGCGGTCCTCGTAGTTGAAACCCCACTCTTCGTACAGCCACTCGTTGAGAGCGTGAATGATGACGTGAATCAGCTCCGGATCGTCACGCAGGCGCTCCTCGATGAGGCTCGCCAGCGTTGGGAACATCAGCGTGCGATCGACACCGAGTTCGTCCATGAGCTTCAGGCGCGCGCCCGGCTCGCGGAAAGCGTCGGGGGCCTTGATGGCCTTACCGAAGATTTCCCGACGGCTCTTGCCTTCGGGGTTGCCGTTCTTGAAGTAGTCCTCCATCGCGCCGGGACGCGCCACGACCTCGAAGGTCGGGTTGGGGATGTATTCACTGATCTGGCCGCGGACCGCGATCTTGGTGCGTCCGTTGACCTGGACGTACTGAATCGCGTTCTTGTACTGCTCCGGCAAGTACTTGGTAAGCGACTCTTCGGTCTCGTACAAGTGATTATCGGCGTCGAACAGCGGGTACGGCAGCTTGCGCCCTGACATGGGTAACCTCCCTTTCCTCTTACGAGAATACTATTCTCTTTATTGCTTGCTGGCAACGTCCTGCCGCAGGACGTACTTCTGCACCTTGCCGCTGGGCGTGCGCGGGAAATCGGACACTTCGCGCAGTTCTTCGGGCCACTTTTGTTTGGCGATGCCGGCAGCGGCGAAATGTGCGCGCACGTCGTCGAGGGTCGGCATCGCATCCCCGGGGCGCAGTCGCAGCACTGCGGCAGCGTGCTCACCCAGGCGAGCGTCGGGTGCGGACACGACGGCCGCCTCGGCAACGCCGGGCATCGTCAGCAGGACTTCCTCGACCTCGAGGGCGCTGATGTTCTCGCCTCCGCGGATGATGACGTCGGACTTGCGGTCGGTGATGGTGAGGTAGCCGTCTTCGTCGAGCACGCCGATATCGCCGGTGTGGTACCAGCCGTCGTCATCGAAGACGCGGGCGGTCAGCTCCTCGTCGGTGTAGCCGATGCAGAGATCGGGTCCACGGCTGAGGATTTCGCCGTCTTCGGCGAGGCGGATCTCGACACCCGGCAGAACATTCCCATCGGTGAACAGCCGCTTGTCCTCTGGGGCGGTGTGGTGCGATCCGGTAATCGACGGATGTTCGGTACTGCCATAGGAGCGGAAGACGATGATGCCCATGTCGTTCAGCCGCGTGGTGACCGCCGCCGGTACCGAGGAGCCGCCGAGCCCGGCATAACGCATGAAGGGGATGTGCTCCGGCGTGAAGTCCGGGTGGTCGAGCAGGCTGGTCACGAAGTAGGTAGCGCCGCCGCCGACGGTGATTCCATCGCTGAGCATCAGCCCTAGCGCCTTGCCCGGGTCCCACACATCGGTGAGGTGGATCGGTTTGCCATCGAGGACCGGGATAAGAAAGGCATTGATCATGCCGATGAAGTGTCCGACAGGGGCTGCGGTCAGCTGCTTTTGGCGATCGGACGGGTATAGGCCGGCGAGCTGATGCGTCTCGTAACCGAGCGTCTGATGGCTGTGAACGACGCCCTTCGGGTTGCTCGTCGTGCCGGAGGTGAACGCGATCAGGGCCTGTCCGGTGGGGTCGGCGGGAATGAGGCCCTCGAGCGGATCGTCGGCGAGTAGGTCGTCGAAGTCGCGCCCGACCACACCGACGATGGGAACGTTCGCCGTGAGCTCAGGTTGGTATTCGAGATTGCCGAACTTCTCCGCGGTGATGAACACGCGCGGCGACACGGTGTCGAGGATGTAGCCGACTTCCTTGCGGCCGTAGAAGTGCACGATCGGCATGACGGCGGCGCCGAGTATCGCGGACGCCCAGAAGGTCGCCGCTGCTTCCATCCAGTTCGGCAGCTGGAAGGCGACGACGTCGCCAGGCTTTACGCCGCGCTCGCGCAGGCCCGCCGCCAATCGGCGCGCAACGACCTCGACGTCGGCGAAAGTGCCGCTCCAGGGCCGTACCGCGGAATGCACGACGAACTCCGCGGCGGGTGCGCCCGCGAGTCCGCCGGCCAGGATCGTGCCCATCGTTTCGGAGGTCCACCAACCCTCGTCTTCATAGCGTTTGACCAGTTCGACGGGGATCTTTCGCATGGGTGAAGCTCCAATCGCGTGGGCTGGACGCAAGACGCGGCGAGGCGATCCGACCCCGCTCAACCGTGCAAATGGGGCCGGATCACCGGTGTTGAACATGTTATTCTCACCAGTGGAGAATGCCAATATCGGAGCGGAGAACCACGTGGCGGATGTCGACCTCGAGATAGCCGACGGCCTGGCCGTCATCACCATCGATCGCCCGCAGGCGCGCAATGCAATTGCGCCGACGACGATGGATGAGCTCGAGAAGGCCATCGAGGCAGCCGAAGGTGCGCGTGCCCTGGTGATACGGGGCGCCGGCGATCGGGCATTCGTCTCGGGAGGTGACCTCAAGGAGCTGAGCGCGCTGCGGACCCACGAGGAGGCCGCCGCGATGGCGTGGCGGATGCGTGGGATCTGCGATCAGATCGCCGCCTTCCCGGCGCCTGTCGTCGCTGCGCTCAACGGTCACGCACTCGGCGGTGGCGCCGAAGTCGCGGTTGCCGCTGACATTCGCATCGCGGCCGACGACATCAAGATCGGCTTCAACCAGGTTTCGCTCGCGATCATGCCCGCTTGGGGCGGCGCCGAACGGCTCGCTGCACTCGTCGGCCGTGGCCGTGCGCTCATGCTCGCCGGTTCCGGGACGATCCTGCAGGCCGCGGAGGCTGAACGGGTCGGCCTCATCGATCGCGTGTACTCCCGCGAGACCTTCGAAGAGGGCTGGCGCTCGCTCGGTGCGGCACTGGCCAACCCCGCTGCGGCGGATATCAAGCGAGTGGTTTCGGGCGCAACCCCGGACGAGGCGGTCGATGCCTTCGCTCGGCTGTGGATTGCAGACGAACACTGGGCCGCCGCCGACCGTGTGATGAATAAGGGCAAATAGGCCGACTTGCTTGGGGTGCAAGCAAAAGCTGTTGCAGCACAGAAGAATTGAAAGGCGGCGGGCCGGAGTGATATTGACCACCCGAGCGAGTGCGTGTAACCATACGCCGAATTTCGCTGTGCCCGTTTCTCGAGAGGCGTGACAGTAATGAGTACTACGGAAACAGCCACGTCCAAGTACGTCGGCACGCGAGTGCCGCGCGTGGAGGATCTGCGGCTCATCACCGGCGCGGGACAGTTCGTCGATGACGTCACCCGCCCCGGCATGCTGCACGCCACCTTCGTACGCAGCCCGATCCCGCGCGGAAAGATCGTCGGAATCGATGTCTCCGAGGCGGTCGCGCTGGTCGGCGTCCACGCTGTCTATGTCGCTGCCGACCTGAACCCCGGGGTTCACAAGCTGCGGTACGCGATGGACGGAGCCGACGCGCCGGACACGCCGTGGCCCCCGCTCGCGGACGACGAAGTGCGCTACGTCGGCGATCCGGTGGCACTCGTGATTGCCTACGACCGCTACGTCGCCGAGGACGCGGCGGAACTGGTGGTCGTCGACTATGAGGAACTCACCCCGGTCATCAACTATGAGACTGCCGAGGAAGCGACCGAACTTGTTCACCCCGGCAGTCCGAACAATCTGGCCGGTGGTTTGGGATTCCCGGCGGATCATTTGGTACCGATCTTCGAGGGTGCCGCTCACGTCGTCGAACAGACTGTTTATCAGCAGGCGTACAGCGCGGTGCCGATGGAGACCAGGGGAATAGTCGCCGAATGGTCTGCACCGACCGGCGAGATGATGATCTGGGCGTCGACCCAGGCGCCGCATGAGGTCCGTGGGGTTTGTGCCCGGCTGTTCGGTATCGACGAGCATCGGGTGCGCGTCATCATGCGCGACACTGGAGGCGGATTCGGCCAGAAGGTCGTTCCGCTGCGGGAGGAAATCTGCGTCATGCTGGCGGCGCGGAAACTTCCCGCCGCCGTGAAGTGGATCGAAGACCGCCAGGAAAACCTGATGGCCTCGGGTATGGCACGGCAGGACCACGGCTTGGCGCGGATTGCATTCGACGCCGACGGCAAGATCCTCGCCGCGTCGATCGATCACTCCCAGAACGTTGGTGCGTACCCGATCCCGGCGCCACTGACCGGTGCCATCGCTGTCGGGATGTTGTTCCCCGGGCCATACCGTGTTCCAGCGTCGGGATTGTCTCTCAAGATGCTGTACACCAACACCATCGGCCGTGTGGCCTACCGCGGGCCGTGGCAGTTCGAATCGATGGCGCGAGAAGTACTTCTCGACAAGGCTGCCCGCACAATGGGTATCGACCCCGTTGAATTACGCCGCCGGAACATGCTGAGCCAGGCAGAGTTGCCGGCACCCAATCCGAACGGCATGCCCTACAGCGATATGACGCCGCTCGAGACCTTCAACCTCGCCGTCGAGACGCTCGACTACGAGGCGTTCCGAGCCGAACAACAACAGGCACGCGCAGACGGCCGCTACATCGGTGTCGGTACGTGCACCTATGTCGAGCCGACCGCCGGTGCGGTGCCGTCGCTCGCGACCGAAGGCGCGACGATCCGGATCGAGCCGTCGGGCAAAGTCAACGTGTATGTCGCGGGTGGTTCGTCCGGCAACAGCATCGAGACCACGGTCGTGCAGTTGACCGCGGACGCGCTCGGTGTCGATATCGCCGACGTGAACACGATCCAGGGCGACACGGCGATCACCCCCTACGGTGGTGGAACCCAGGGCAGTCGGTCTGGCTCGATGACGGCCGGTGCCGTTGCCGAAACCGCAGTCGGACTGCGGGAGCGGATCCTCGCGATCGCGGCGCACAAGCTGAACGCCGATGTCAACGACATCGAGTTCGTCCACAGCCGGGCGACGGTCCGGGGCGTGCCCGATGTCGAGTTGACCCTCGCCGAAATCGCGCAAATCGCATACTTCCAGCGCGACGCCATGCCACCCGGTGTGCCGAATGGTCTGGAGGCGAGCGGTCGATACACGGCCGAAATCCCGATGGTGTGGGCGAACGCGACGCACGTGTGCACGTGTGAGGTCGATATCGAGACCGGCGCGGTGACGTTGCTGCGCTACATCGTCGGCGAGGACGTCGGCCCGATGATCAACCCGAATGTGGTGGAAGGCCAGATCTGCGGCGGCACCGTGCAGGGAGTTGGCGGTGCGCTGTTCGAGCACCAGGCCTACGACGAGGCCGGCAACCCGATCGCCACCACGTTCATGGATTACCTCATGCCGACCGCGGTCGAGGCCCCGACTATCGAGATCGCGCACCTCGATACCCCGAGCGCAGGCCCGGGCGGTCACAAGGGTGTCGGCGAAGGCGGCGCGATCGGCTCGGCGCCTGCGATCGTGAACGCGGTCGCAGATGCGTTGGCGCCCTTCGGTATCGAGATCTCGCGTCTTCCCTTGACGCCCTCCAAGATCGTCGCGATGGTCGACGAAGCCCGAACCAGGACGGTGACCGCATGAAGCCCGCGGCATTCGAATACCACGTACCCGCCACGTCCGACGAAGCTGTCGCGCTGCTCGCCGAACTCGGCGACGAAGCGAAGTTCATCGCCGGCGGCCAGAGCCTGATGCCGATGCTGAATCTGCGCCTCGCCGTCTTCGAGCACCTGATCGATATCGGTCGGCTGACCGACCTGCGCGGTATCGAGGATCGTGGCGATACGGTCTGGATCGGTGCGGGGACGACGCAGTCGACGGTCGGCAAGTCCGACGTCGTTCGCCGTGCGGTGCCGCTCCTGTCCAGGGCAACCCCGTTGATCGGGCACTTCCAGATCCGTAACCGCGGCACCATCGGTGGCTCGATCGCGCACGCGGATGCGGCCTCGGAATACCCGGCGGTGGCACTCACGCTCGACGCCGAGTTGGAAGCGCTGTCCCCGCGCGGTCGTCGCACCATTCCGGCGGCGGACTTCTTCACCGGCATGTGGAGCACCGAACTCGCGGAGGACGAGTTGCTCACCGGCATCGTGTTTCCGGTCTGGCGCGGCCGTTGCGGTTTCGCCGTCGAGGAATTCGCCAGCCGTAGTGGCGATTTCGCCATGGCCGGCACAACGATCGCGGTGCGACTCGATGCCGACTCGCGCATCGAACAATGCAGTATCGGGCTGTTCGGGCTGGGCCCGAACACTACGCGTGCCCGTGAACTCGAGGCGGAGTTGATCGGCCAATCGGTCGGCGACACCGCCGCTGAGGAGATCGGGAAATCCGCTGTTGCGGGACTGGATTCGGTGCCCTCGGACCTGCACGGATCGGCGGACTACCGCCGCCGTGTGGGAGCAGCCATGGTGGCGCGCGCCTGGCGCCGCGCCGTAGAGGAGGCCAGCAATGACTGACGTCGACATCGAGGTCACCGTCAACGGCGTACTTCGCCGCCACCGGGTCGCGCCCCGTTTGACCCTCGCGGACTACCTTCGCGTGGACTGCGGACTCACCGGCACTCACCTCGGCTGCGAGCACGGCGTATGCGGTGCGTGCACGGTGCTGCTCGATGGTGAAGCAGTGCGGGCCTGCCTGGTTTTCGCCGTGCAAGCGAACGGCGCGGAGGTCACCACGGTCGAGGGGATCGCGGCGCCCGACGGCACCTTGTCCCCGGTGCAGGCTGCCTTCCGCGAGAATCATGGCCTTCAATGCGGTTTCTGCACACCGGGTTTCATCGTGTCGTGCACCGCATTTCTGCGCGACAACCCGAACCCGAACGAGGCCGAGATCCGTGAAGGTATCTCGGGCAATCTCTGCCGGTGCACGGGTTACCAGGGGATCGTGGCCGCCGTCGCCGCAGCTGCGGAAACGATCAACGAAACCGGCGCGCACGCCGAGGCGTAGCCGCAGGAGCGGAGCCTGCGCAGCGACCCGCTGTCACTGAGTACGCCCGAGGACCGATCCATAACGGAGGACGCTCGATGAAGCTCGACAACAACTTCAGTATTCCCGTGCCCGCGGACGACGCTTGGAAAGTCCTGCTGGACATCGAGCGGATCGCGCCGTGCGTGCCGGGGGCGACGATCACCTCACGCGACGGTGACGACTACCACGGCAAAATGAAAATCAAGCTCGGGCCCGTGGGGTTGAGCTACGGCGGCATCATCAAGATCCTCTCTGCGGACGAGGCCGAGAAGGTTGTCGTGCTCGAGGGTGGTGGCCGCGAGGCCCGCGGCAATGGCACCGCCAAGGCGGTGATCACCTGCAAGCTCATCGAATCGAGCACGGGCACTGACGTTTTTGTCGACACCGATCTCGACATCACCGGTAAGCCGGCACAATTCGGGCGCGGTGCGCTCGCCGAGGTTGCCGGCACGCTGATCGGCACGTTCGCGAAGAACCTCGCCGAGGAGCTGACTGCATCGGTCGCGCAGGAATCCCAGGCAGAGCCGACTGCCGCGTCGGCCGCTTCCGACGCCGCCGACGCGCCGCCGGTTCTGCACGCCACGACGGCGACCAGCGTCAACGGAGCCGCCCCGCGGAAGGCCGCCGAGCCGATCGACCTGCTCGACGCAGCCGGTGTGGGCGGCGTGAAAAAGGCCGCGGCGCCGGTGCTGGTTGTCGCGCTGCTTGCGGTGGTCCTGTTGCTGCTGCGCCGCAACCGCAACGCGGACTAGAGAGCGCCAATCGGGCGTGTGGCGGGGCTACTGGTCCGGCCGCACGCCCGATCGCATGATTCGGCGGGTTTCGTCATGACCGCGACGTGGCACTCCAGAGGCACAGTCCGCTGGCGCACGCGTCGAAAGGTGATCCCACATGACCGACAGATCTTCGGGCGTGCTCGACCGAGCGACCGACAGCACCACATTTGAGCGAGCCGCACGCGCGGGGTACGTCGTCAGCGGTATTTTGCACCTGCTCATCGCCTACATCATCGTGCGGATCGCGTCCGGCTCTGGCGGCAACGCCGACCAGTCGGGGGCGCTGGGCACCATCGCCGGTACCACCGGTGGCAAGGTCGTGCTGTGGATCGCGGTCGCGGCGTTTGTGGCGATGGCGCTCTGGCGGTTGGCCGAAACGCTGCTGGGTCCACACCCAAGCGAATCCGGCCCGGGTGGAGAAGGTGACTCGCAGGACGCCACCGCGTTCGACCGCCTCAAGGCTTTCAGCCTCGCAGTTGTGTATGTCGGCTTTGCTATCGCCGCCGCGCAGTTCGCGATGGGTTCGGGCAAGTCCAGCGGCGAACAGAACGCGGGGCTGAGTGCGCGGATGATGGAGTCCGGCTTCGGAAAGTTCATCCTCATCGTTGTTGGCCTGGTCATCATCGGCGTCGGCGCGTATCACGTCTACAAGGGCGCGACCAAGAACTTCCTCGACGACCTGCGCCGGTCGCACGGCACGGTGATCGAGCCGCTCGGAGTGGTCGGCTACGTCGCGAAGGGCCTCGTCCTCGTCGGCACCGGGATTCTCGTCATCGTCGCCGTATTCACCTCGGATCCGGCCAAGGCGAGTGGCATCGACGCCGCAGTGAAGACACTCAGCGACGCGCCCTTCGGCAAGATCCTGTTGTTCCTCGCGGCGCTCGGCATCGCGGCGTACGGTTGCTACAGCCTGGTCATGGCGCGGCACGCCCGGATGTAGCGTGCCCGCAATCTTCTTCGATCAGAGTCCGAGCGCGGCAGCGTAGGTCAGCAAACGATCCGCCAGGTCGCGCGGACGGCTCAGCGCGGGGGTGTGCCCGCCGTCCATCTCGTCGACTCCGATGCCAAGCCGCTCGCGGGCGATGCGGCGCACAAAACCGGGTGGGAAGATCCTGTCGTTCCGGCAAACCAGCACACGGGTGGGCACATCGGGCCACGCCCGCAGTGGCGAGGGTTCCCCAAGCCGCGCCTCCGATTGGGAGCGTCCATGCCGTAGCGCCTCGGCCGCGAGTTCGGGCGGCACATCCTGGTAGAACAGGGCGACAGTGTCGTCGAACCGCTCCCGCGGCTCCCGGTCGTAACCGGTGTTGGTCCAGTAGTCGGCGGGTGCCTCGTGCGGCGCGGGGATCATCGGCGCGACCAGGACGAGCAATGCGACCGGTACTTGATCGCAGACGAGTGGGGCGGTGAAACCGCCCAGCGAATGCGCAACGAGGACAACACGTTTGCGCTCACCCACTGCATTGGCTACGGCATCGACGTACTCGACGAGGCCGGCCGAGTCGTCGTCACAGGGAAGGTCCGGCGCCACGGTGTCATGGCCGTTCGCACGTAGTTCGGCTTCCACGAGATGCCAGTACCAGCCGACGTCGCCGCCGCCGTGGATGAGGACGAAGCTCGTCACCGAGGCGCCGTCTGCTCAATCGGTGATTTCGGCTGCGTCGCGTCGCACAGTCACGGGCGCGGCGAGGCTCTGTTCATCGCAGATGCGTTGCAGCTTGTCGAGGGTTTCATCGAGTCCGGCCCCGACGGGCGATCCCGGGGTGAATGTCGCGGGCAGTTTCTGCATGCCCTGGATTACCCCGATCGTCTCGTAGTGCACCGCGCCGTCCGGGTCGCAGCGATAGTCAGGCATCCGGTCGAGAACTGCGGTCAGCATCGACTTGAATACCGTGCGGGCGACATTCGAACCGATGCAGCGGTGTGTGCCGAGCCCGAAGCTGTAGTGCCGATTACCCTTGCGGTCCAGGATGATTCGACTCGGATCATCGAACACTGACGGATCGCGGTTGGCCATCGCCCAGGACAGCCACAGTCGCTCGCCTTCTTTGAACTGCGTTTCGCCGAACGCGCAGTCTTCGGAGAACGTGCGCGCGTCGCCCGGTGCCGGGGTGAAGTAGCGCAGAAACTCCTCGGTCGCCGGGTTGAGCAGCGTGTCGCGATCCGCGCTCAGCCGGGTGCGCTCGTCCGGATTCTCCGAAAGCCATTCGAGCGCATGCGCGGTGAGCGCGGTGGTTGTGTCGAATCCGCCGCCGATGATGAGGCCGAGCATGCCGAGGATCTCGATATCGGGTGCCGGTTCGCCGTCGATCCGAAGCTCGAGCAACGCCTGCAACAAACCCGGACGGGGTTGCGCGCGGACCTCCGCCATGGTGCGGATCAGGTCCATGCCCATCGCAATGTTCATCTCGTTCACTCGCGGCATATCGGGCGAGTTTTTGGGGGTGTATATCGATGCGTGCGCAGGCTCGCAGTAGATCTGCCACCGGTTCAGCGGGATGCCGAGCATCGCGAGGGTGAGGACGGCCGGAACGACATTGGCGAGATCGTCGACGAAATCAATGGTGCCGTGCTCGATCCGTTCGTCGAGGCAGGCTCGAACCAGGTCGTCGATGAGCGGTTCCCATCGCACGACGGCCGCAGGGGAGAGGTAGGGATTGAGTACCTGCCGATAGATCCGATGGTCGGGGTCGTCCATTTCCAGCATGCCGCCGCGGGCGTACCGCGACTCCTCGTCCGGATTTGGGATGGTGATTCCGCGGTAGCCGCGCCGCTCGTTGTTGAGGTCGTTGTCGTTGGACACATGCCGGCTGCGCGCCAGTTCGAAGACCGCACGGTTGCTCGCAGCGACCCAGTGGCCGCCGTAGGTATCGGTCCACGCGACCGGGCACG
Organism: Aldersonia kunmingensis; assembly: GCF_001646865.1. GTDB lineage: Bacteria > Actinomycetota > Actinomycetes > Mycobacteriales > Mycobacteriaceae > Aldersonia > Aldersonia kunmingensis. The sequence goes on from NZ_LRRB01000283.1 coordinate 12,294, forward strand.
AAGACTGCATCTCTTCGGTGATGTCCTGGAACCGGTGCCGATAGTCGGTGGTGTGCCGGTCGAAGAAGTAGCTCGGGTGCTTGCGTTCGTCGTCGGCGAGGGGGCTGTCAAAGCTCACGGGTGAGTCCGTCCTGTCGCCATGCAGCGACCGACATGCCCCGGCGGGCCGCGCCGGAGCTGCAGAATCAGAACGTCGCTATCGACACCGAGAATCCTACTCTACGTTTGAAGAGTCAAGATGCACTTCGACGTTCATCGGGTGCGAGATGTCTCCAGTTGGCTCTGTGGGGAGTTGCATCCGAGACGGCCGGATGTATGGTTCGCCAAAATCGAGAAGCACGTTTTCAAGCGGGAGTGACGGAGGGCAATGCGAACCATCCCCGACGATTTGTGCAGGCGATACGTTGCCGAAGGATGGTGGCGGTCCGAGACCATCGGAAGCCTGCTGGCCGATCGTCTGGCCGCGGCGCCGGACGTGGAGTTCGTAGTCCACTCCGACGTCCGTCCGTGGTCGGGGACCTTCGGTGACGTCGAACTAGTGGCCCGTCGTCTTGCGGCCGGTTTGAGTGCTCGCGGTGTCGGCGCGGGCGATGTCGTGGCCTTCCAATTACCCAACTGGATGGAGGCCGCCGCGACGTTCTGGGCCTCGTCGTTTATCGGCGCAACCGTGGTGCCGATCGTGCACTTCTACGGACGCAAGGAACTGACCCACATTCTTGCGGCGGCGCAGCCGAAGGTCTTCATCACGGCCGAGCGGTTCGGCCGACTGGTTTACGAGCCGGATGTAAGCGCCGACGTGCCGGTGGTCGGCGTCGTCGGACGCGACTTCGACGACCTCCTCGCGGACGAGCCGATGGCCGGCACGATCGCGACCGATCCTGCCGCGCCGGCGCTGATCGCATTCACATCGGGAACGACGAGCGCGCCAAAAGGCGTGGTGCACAGTCACTTGACGCTCGGTTTCGAGGCGCGCCAGTTGGTGGGACGCAACTCCGGCGACAACAAGAAGAACCTCACGGCAACGCCAGTGGGGCACTTCATCGGCATGGTCGGGGCGTTCTTCATTCCGGTGATGCAGGGGCTGTCGGTCCACCTCGCCGACGTCTGGGATCCCGGTCGCGCACTCGCGCTGATGGAGAGCGACGGTCTCGCGGTGGGCGGCGGGCCGCCCTACTTCGTCACCAGCCTGCTCGACCACCCGGACTTCACGCCGGCCCACCTGGCGAACGTCAAGCAGGTCGGCCTCGGCGGATCGGTGGTGCCGGCCGCGGTGACGAGGCGGATCGCGGACCTGGGCATCATGGTGTTTCGCGCCTATGGCAGTACCGAGCATCCGTCGATTACGGCGTCCCGCAACGAAGCTCCGGAGGACAAGCGGCTGCTGACGGACGGTTGCGCCTTGCCGGGTGTGGAGATCCGGTTGGCGGAGGACGGGGAAATCCTCAGTCGTGGACCGGATCTGTGCCTCGGCTACCTGGACCAGGCGCTCACCGACACGGTCTTCGATAGCGACGGCTGGTATCACACAGGCGACGTTGGCGTACTCGACGCGGATGGCTACCTGACGGTCACCGACCGCAAGGCCGACCTCATCATTCGCGGCGGCGAAAATATCAGCGCAATGGAGGTCGAGGAAGTGTTGCTCGGCCTGCCGGCGGTCGCCGAAGCCATCGTCGTGGCCGCGCCGGATGAGCGTTTGGGAGAGCGTGTCGCGGCTGTACTGCGTATTCGGCCGGAGGCATTGATGCCGTCGTTGGAGCAGGTAAGGGCGCATTTCGAGGCCGAGGGTGTAGCCCGCCAGAAGTGGCCCGAGCTGCTTCGTGAGGTTGAGGACTATCCCCGCACCGCCAGCGGGAAGGTGCAGAAGAACGTCATCCGGGAGACGCTCTCCGGAGGGGTCTGAGCACGACGAGGGCGGGACCGGCGACCGCCGCTCCGGGGCGGTGCGCCCAAAGATTCCTGAATTCAATGAGACCCTTGTCACATTTGGCAAACCAACTTAATGTAGGTTCACCAGGTTCCGGTCCGTCGAACTGAGGGGTTTTGGGTGGAAGATGACCCTCGACCGTATGCAACGTTGCTCGCCAAGGGTGAGGACCGTCGCCAACTGATCCTTGCGGTCGCGCAGCGCAGTCTGACCCGCAGTGGCTGGCGAAACACGACGCTGTCCCAGATCGCGGCCGAGGCCGGAGTCACCGCCGCCGGAGTGCTCCACCATTTCCAGTCCAAGGAGCACCTGCTGCACGCGCTGCTGGATGCGCGCGATGCGGACGACGCCGCGAGTTCGGATCAAGCCGGGGATCTGATCGAGGGCATTCGGTCGACCGCCGACCGGATCGAGCATTCGCCGGAATTGGTCGGGATGTTCGTTGTTCTCTTGGTGGAGAACCTGTTTCCCGATACCCCGTTGCACGAGCGGATGCTCGAACGCTGGCGAACCGCGGTCGACATCGTCGCCGATGTGATACGCCGCGGCCAGGACGACGGACGTTATCGCGCGGACTTCGATCCGCGGATCAGGGCCGTGGAGATCATCGCGTTCATCACCGGAATGGAGATCTCGTGGCTCCTCGACGACTCGATAGAACTGCAAACGGTCTTCAACGACTACGCGACGGCACTGGAACGGGACATATCGGCGGAAGGGCGCTCATGAGATATCGGCTCGATGTGGTCGCACCCAGCATTGCCGACGCGGTGGCAAACGCCGGCGGATGGATGTTCGACCGTGCGCTCGGAGGCTGGGAGGTCCGCGTCCTCGTCCCCGACTACCGCGACGCGAGTCCGCTCCGGATTCTTGGTGCGGAACCGGTCAGTCTGGAAGCGATCCTCGAGTCGCATGGCGGCGAACGGTATCCGCAAGCGCTGGCAATCTCGGCCGATCTGTATCGCAGCGATCCCCGCATCGGGGCAGGACTGCGCCTGGCGCTCGGCGATGGTGGCATCGGAGTCGCAATGTGGGGCGACGGCTGGCCGTTCGATCTAGAGGGCCCGGTCGGCGAGGTTGAGCACACGCTCAGCCTCGCGGCACGGGCGTTCAAGGCGAAGGCTCTCGTGGCAACCGGGGCCTCCGGGCAGGCTGTTGGCGCGACGGAGGCCTACCGATCGGGCATCCCGACGTCTCGTTTGGCAGGAGCGGACCTCGTGCCGGCCGGGTGAGGACGCTACTTCGGTAGCCGCGGTGTTGCGCTTCGGGGCGCGCACCCGCCCGATCGGGAGGTACTGCACGGGCGGCCAGATAAGGGCCGCTCGGGGTTGGCGCCGGTAGCCACGCGGACATCGCGTGTTGATCTGCCATCGGAACATATTGCGACGCAGTGGATTTCCAGATTTTCCAGACGGTTGCGGTGGCTCGCATTAAAGTAGTTGATTTCTGAATGATCTATTGCGTTCTCCGATACTGGAGGTACTCTTCTCACCAATGAGAATCGGATTTCAACGAAGTGGAGTGAGTGGAAATCTGACGTCAGGGCCTCGCGCGACCGCGTAGCGCTGGCCGACCGCGAAGCAGCCATCGCGGTCGTGACGGGGGGACGAAGAGCATCCGCGTGTTCGCGTCAATGCGAGCCTCAATGGAAATGGTGCACAACATTGATCGTGTTTCGGTGTCCGCGATGACGGGTCCGGACGGGACGGTGCGCTGATGGCCGTGAAATCTTCGCGGTGGACGCCGCCGAGCATGTTGAAGGCGAACTACTCGAAGCCGCTGCAGTCTGTGGGTGGTCTTTTCGCCATGTCCGCGGACGCGGTGAAGTTTGCGTTCCGGCGCCCGTTCCAGGCGCGCGAGTTCCTCGAGCAGTCCTGGTTCGTTGCTCGCGTTTCGCTGATTCCCACGCTGCTCGTCGCGATCCCATTCACCGTGCTCGTCAGCTTCACGCTCAACATCCTTCTTCGCGAGCTCGGCGCCGCCGATCTCAGCGGCGCAGGTGCTGCCTTCGGCGCGGTGACCCAGATCGGCCCGATGGTCACTGTGCTCATCGTCGCCGGCTCCGGCGCAACTGCCATGTGCGCGGATCTCGGCTCGCGGACCATTCGCGAAGAGATCGACGCCATGGAGGTTCTCGGCATCGATCCGGTGCAGCGGCTCGTCACGCCGCGAATGCTTGCCTCGGGCCTGGTCGCATTGCTGCTCAACAGCCTGGTTTGCATCATCGGGATCGTTGGTGGCTACGTCTTCTCGGTCTTCGTGCAGGACGTCAACCCCGGTGCTTTCGCGGCTGGCATCACCCTGCTGACCGGCATCAACGAACTGATCATCTCAGCGGTCAAGGCACTGCTGTTCGGACTCGTGGCCGGCCTGGTCGCTTGTTACCGCGGGCTGACGGTTTCCGGTGGCGCCAAGGGCGTGGGCAACGCGGTGAACGAGACCGTGGTGTACGCGTTCATGGCGCTTTTCGTCATCAATGTCGTGGTTACCGCCATCGGTATCCGGGCGACGGTCGGCTGAGGGGGGTGGCGTCGTGGCTTTGAGTGCTCTGAGTGCCGCCTACCCGCGCGCTGCGCGGAACATCAAGAAGCCGATCAACAGCTTGAGCGGAATCGGTGATCATGTCCTCTTCTACATCAAGGCGCTGGCCAGTGCGCCGCGTGCTGCGCTGCACTACCGCCGGGAGACGATCCGGCTGATTGCCGAGATCAGCATGGGTTCCGGCACCCTCGCGGTAATCGGTGGAACCGTCGTGATCGTTGGCTTCCTCACACTGGCCGCCGGTGGAACGCTCGCGGTGCAGGGCTACAGCTCGCTCGGCAACATTGGCATCGAGGCGCTGACCGGCTTCCTCTCGGCGTTCATCAACGTTCGCATCCTCGCGCCGGTTGTCGCCGGCATCGGTCTCGCCGCCACGTTCGGCGCCGGAGTCACCGCACAACTGGGCGCGATGCGGATCAACGAAGAGGTCGATGCGCTCGAATCGCTCGGCATCGACCCGATCCCCTACCTCGTGGGGACCCGAATGGTCGCAGGAATGATCGCAATCACCCCGCTCTACGCGGTCGCGGTTGTTGCTTCGTTCATTGCGAGCCGCTTCACGACGGTGGTCTTGCTCGGACAATCCGCCGGTCTGTACGACCACTACTTTGCGACGTTCCTGAATCCGATCGATCTGTTGTGGTCGTTCGTGCAGGCCATCCTGATGGCAGTGACGATCCTGTTGATCCACACCTACTTCGGCTTCTTCGCCAGCGGTGGCCCGTCCGGCGTTGGCATCGCCGTGGGCAACGCGGTGCGCACCTCGCTGATTGCGACGGTGTCGGTGACTCTGCTCGTCGCGTTGGCGATCTACGGCGCCAACGGCAACTTCAACTTGTCCGGCTGAGGGGAGCCGATGTCCGCGAATGTGTTACGTCCGCTGATGGGCCTGGTGGCCATTCTGGCGGCGGTCGGCGTTGTTGCCGTCGCTGTCGTCCTGTTTCAGGGTGGTCTCACCGACTCCGTCGAGGTACGCGTGCTCTCACCGCGCGCCGGGCTCGTCATGAACCCGGACGCGAAGGTGAAGATGCACGGTGTCACGGTCGGCAAGGTCGCATCGATCGAGGAACTGCCCGACGGCCAGGCCCAATTGCGCCTCGCCATGAATCCGGATGAGCTGCACAAGATTCCGTCCGATGTCGTCGTGGATATCGCGGCGAGCACGGTGTTCGGCGCGAAGTACGTCGAGTTGGTGCCGCCGGTGAGCCCGTCGGCAGAGCGGATGCATGCCGGGCAAGTTTTCGACGCGCAGCAGGTGACCGTCGAGGTCAACACCGTCTTCGAACAGCTGACCTCCGTACTGGGCAGCATCGAGCCGGAGAAGCTGAACGAGACCCTCGGCGCGATTGCCGTCGCGACTCGTGGCCGTGGCGACCAATTCGGCCAGATGCTCAGCGATCTCGATGCGCTGCTGGTCAAGCTCGACCCGAGCCTGCCCGCGCTGCGCCGCGACATCGATATGGCACAGAGCGTGGTGGACACGTACGCGCAGACATCGCCCGATCTTCTGGCCACGGTGGATCATGCGAGCAGCCTGAGCGACACGCTGGTCGACCAGCAGCAGAACCTTGATGCCGTGCTCGTCAGCGTGATCGGACTGTCGGACGTCGGCACCCCGGTGCTCGAGGAGAATCACGCGCCCTTGGCGAATGCCCTCGACCTGTTGGTGCCGACCCTGTCGCTCACCAATGAGTACGCTCCGGCCCTCACCTGCGGGATACAGACCCTGGCCAAGCTGCATAGCGGCGCCGTCGTGGGCGAAAATGGTGTCGGCCTGTCGGCCAGCTTCCTGTGGGGCGTGAATCCGTACAAATACCCCGAGAACCTGCCCAAGGTCGCTGCCAGCGGCGGACCGCATTGCATGGGAGCCCCGAATCTGCCGTACGAAACGTATCCGCCGTTCCTGGTCGCGGATGTCGGCGCGAATCCGTGGGCGGACAACAGCAACACGACCGTCCAGCTGAACGCGGGCAACCTCACCCAACTGCTGTTCGGTGGCGTGCCGCGGTACGCCCCTCCTGCGGCAGGGGGCCCGCGATGAAACGCAACGCGATGCTGATCAAGTTCTCCGTTTTCGCGGTGGTCATGGTGATCCTCTCCGCCTTCCTCGTGCTCGTCTTCAGCCAGTACCGCAGCGGTTCCACCGCGTCGTATTCGGCGATTTTCGCCGATTCCTCGGGTCTGAAGTCCGGAGATACCGTGCGGGTCGCGGGAATTCGGGTCGGAACGGTCAAGAAGGTGCAGCTGCGCGACGACAAAACCGTCAAGGTCAGCTTCGACGCCGACAACACCGTTGTCTTGACCGATGGGACGAAAGTGGCTGGACGCTACCTCAACCTGGTCGGCGATCGGTACCTCGAACTGCTCGATGCGCCAGGATCAACCCAGGTACTGGAGGCGGGTTCCGAGATCCCGATGGACCACACCGAGCCGGCACTCGACCTCGACCTGCTGCTGGGTGGTTTCAAGCCCGTTATCCAGGGCTTGAAACCGCAGGAGGTCAATGCCTTGACTGCGTCACTGGTGCAGATCCTGCAAGGGCAGGAGGACACCGCCGGTTCGCTGTTGTCGAAGACAGCGTCGTTCACTACGGCATTGGGCAATAACAGCCAGACCATCCAGGAGATGATCGACAACCTTAAGGCGGTGATGGAGACACTGTCCCGCAACGGTGACGAATTCTCGGCCACTGTGGACAAACTTGGTTCACTTGTCGACCAGCTTGCTGCCGAACGCGATCCGATCGCAGCCGCGATCGAGTCACTCGACCGCGGCACCGCCACGGTCGCGGATCTGCTGACCCAGGCACGACCGTCGCTGGACGGTTCGATCGAACAGCTTCAGGTCGCGGCCACCAACATCGACAACGACCTTCCGACGCTGGACAACACGCTGACCGTTGCGCCGGAGAACTTCCGAAAGATGGCGCGCACCGGGGCCTACGGTGGCTGGATCCAGTACTGGATCTGCGGCGTCACGGTCCGGGTGTCGGACCCGAGTGGGGGATCGATCAAGTTGCCGTGGATCAGGACGACGACCGGAAGGTGCGCCGACTGATGCTGAAGTACAAGAACTCGAAACTGTTCCGGCAGGGCCTCGTCGGCATCGTCATGATCGTCTGCGTAATCCTGGTCGGACTGCAATCGCAGCGATTTATCACGTTGAAGTCGCCGGTCCGCTACGAGGCCATTTTCTCCGAGGCGGGCGGCCTGACCGCGGGTGCCGACATCATCGTTTCCGGTGTGAAAGTCGGTACGGTACAGAAAGTTTCGCTGCGCGACGGCGATGCCGTGGCCACGTTGTCAATCGACGGTACGGTTCCCTTCGGCTCGGAGAGCACCGCGCATATTCGGACCGGTTCGCTGCTCGGGAAACGCATCGTGACGATAGAGTCGTACGGCTCCGAGTCGCTGAAGCCGCACGACACGATCCCCGTCGAGCGGACAGGGTCGCCCTACTCGTTGACCGACGCAGTCGGTGAGCTCACCACGAATGCGTCCGGGATCGACACCGACCAACTCAATCAGTCCCTCGATACCTTGACCGCGACGCTCGACCGGACCGCACCTGCACTCGGGCCGACCTTCGACGGCCTCACCGCCGTGTCTCGGGCGCTGAATGCACGCAACGATTCGTTGACCGATCTGTTGAAGACCACCGCCGATGTGAGCGGAATTCTCGGTGAGCGCAGCGATAGGGTGAACAGCTTGATCCTCAACGCGAATCTGCTGCTCGGGGCGCTCAATGAGCGCCGGCAGGCGATCTCGACCCTGCTCGCGAATACGAACGCCGTGGCGCTGCAACTATCCGGGCTCGTGCAGGACAACGAGGCCGAACTCGGCCCGACCCTGGACCGGCTGAATTCCATTACCGCCGTGCTGCAGCGGCAGCGCGACAACATCAACAAAGCGATTCCGGGCCTCGGCAAGGTCGCGCTGACTCAGGGCGAGGCGGTGTCGGGTGGACCGTTCTACAACGCCTACGTCGGCAACCTGATGTTGGGACCGTTGATTCAGCCGTTCGTCGACCAGGCATTCGGACTCCAACCTGCCGCGCCGTTCCCGCTGCCATACCTGGAGGCGCCCCGATGATGCGAAATCGATTGGTTCGGATCGTGGGCATCGTGGTCGCGGTGATCGTTGTGATAGCGGGCGTGGTTGTTGGGCAGAAGCAGTTGTTCGGGCCTTGGAAGCTGAGTGCCGACTTCACCACTGCCACAGGTATTTACCCGGGTGACGACGTTCGCGTGTCCGGCGTCAAGGTCGGCACAATCAAATCGATCGAGGCGAACGGGACGAGCACCCGCATCGTAATGAACGTCGATCGCGGGGTGAAGGTGCCCGCCGACGCTGACGCGATCATCGTGGCGCAGAACCTTGTAGCCGCACGGTACGTGCAGCTGACTCCGTCGTACCGGAACGAAGGTCCGACCATGGCGGAGGGCACTCATATTCCGATCGAGCACACCGCCGTTCCGGTGGAGTGGGATGAGGTGAAAGTCCAACTCGACAGATTGGCGGTCGAACTCGGTCCGGACGGTTCCGGATCGAGTACCGCCGGCCGATTCATCGACAGCGCGGCGAATGCCATGGCCGGGAACGGTGACAAGCTGCGGGAGACACTCACGCAGTTGTCCGATGTCGGGCGGATCCTGGCTTCGGGCAGCGGCAACATTGTCGACATCATCAAAAACCTGCAGATCTTTGTCTCGACCTTGCGCAACAGCAATGTAGAGATCGTCCAGTTCGAGAATCGGCTCGCCTCGCTGACCAGCGTCCTGGACGGCAGCCGGTCCGATCTCGATGCCGCGCTGAACAGCCTGTCGGTGGCAGTTGTCGATGTGCAGCGGTTCGTCGCCGAGAACGGGAATCGGACCACGGAGCAGGTGCAGCGTCTCGCCGATGTGACGCAGAATCTCGCCGAGCACAAGGACGACCTCGAGGAGTTGCTGCACGTCTTCCCCACAGCCCTTGCGAACTTCTACAACATGTACAACCCGGAATCCGGCGGTCCGGCAGGCGTATTGACAATGAACCCGTTCGCGAACCCGATCAACTTTATTTGCGCCGGTATTGCGAGTGTGGAGAATCTGACGGCGGCAGAGGGTGCGAAGAGATGTGCGGAGTATCTCGCCCCGATCGCGCCGATGTTGGCGTTCAACTATTTGCCATTCCAAATCAGCCCGCTGAATTCGCCCGGCCCACCCCCGGACAAGATCGTCTACAGCGAGCCCGACCTGATTCCACAGGTTGTGGCGCCGCCAAAGACGCCGGCCAAGGCCCCGGTCGCAATCCCGGACCTCTTGGCTCCCTTCGGAAGGCCGAACCCATGAGCGCGCGCAGCAATACCTGGATCCCCAGCCGCGTCGACCGGCGTGTCCGCCTGGCTGTCGCCGGATGTGCCGTTGTGGCGACGGTGTCGGGTTGCGGCTGGCAGGGTGTGAACGCAATGACCCTGCCGGGTGCCGTTGGGAATGGCGGCGGCGCTACGGTGTACCAAGCCGAGATCGCCAATGTCGGGACGCTGGAATCGAATTCACCGGTGCTGATCGATGACGTCGTGGTCGGCCATGTGGGACCGATGAAGGTCGACGGGTGGCATGCGAATGTCGAGTTCACCGTCGAACCTGGCGTGATTGTGCCGGCAAACGCGGTCGCCACGGTCGGGCAGACCAGCCTGCTCGGTTCCATGCACCTCGCGCTCGATCCCCCGGTGGGCCAGAAGCCGGAAGGCACGCTCGCACCGGGCTCGACGATTCCGCTCGATCATTCCGGCACATATCCCTCAACGGAGCAGACGCTCGCGTCGCTGTCGGTGGTGCTCAACGCCGGCGGTCTCGGCCAGATCGGCGAAATCATCGAGAACCTCAACGATGCGCTCAACGGCCGGGAGGGGTCGATCCGCGATCTGCTCACGCGCCTCGACACTCTGATGGGCACGCTCGACTCGCAGCGTGGCGAAATCGTCGCGACGATCGACGGTCTCAAACGGCTGTCGGCAACGTTCGCCGGGCAACGCGATGTCCTGGACGAGGCGCTGGTCAAGCTGCCGCCCGCACTCGATGTGCTGCTGCAGGAACGGCCGAATTTGACTACTGCATTGGACAAACTGCGGGTGTTCAGCGACTCCGCCACCTCGGTGGTGAACGACGTGCAGTCCGACCTGGTCGAGGATCTGAACAATCTGGAGCCGACGCTCGCGGCTCTGGCGGACGTCGGGCCGAAGATCAATGATGCCGTCGCCTTCGTCGCTGCATTCCCGTACGGCCAGGAGGGGCTCGATAAGTTCATCAAGGGTGACTATCTCAACCTGGACGCGCACGTCGATCTCACCGTTCCGCGGTTGCAAAAGACGCTGCTCCTCGGCACCCCGTGGGGTAATCCGAACGCGGTTATCCAGGCAGCCGTCGGCGATCCCGGATATGAGGCCCAGCAGGCCCAGCACACCAACGACCCGCTTCGCGCGCCTGTGGCACCGCCCGCCGCGCCACCCAATGGAGGGCAACGATGATCCTCTCGCGCTTCGTGCGCATCCAGTTGGTGATCTTCTCGATCCTCGCAATCGTCGGCCTTGTGGTCATGGCCGTCCGGTACGTCCAGGCTCCTGCCATCGTCGGCATCGGCCGGATGGATGTGAAGCTGAATCTGCCCGCGACCGGCGGACTTTACCGGTTCGGCAACGTGACCTATCGGGGTGTCGAGGTCGGCCAGATCACGAAGGTGGAACTGACGGCTACCGGCGCGCAAGCGACGCTGTCGATTGATGATTCGCAGAAGATTCCCGAAGACCTACAGGCCGAGGTGCGCAGTATCTCGGCCGTCGGCGAGCAGTATGTCGACCTGCGTCCGCGGGTCGATTCGGGCCCGTACTTGCACGATGGCTCGGTGATCGACGCGAGCGACACCACGATTCCACAACCGGTCGGCCCGATGCTCGACAACCTGAGCAAGATGGTCGGCAGCATCCCGACCGAGAGCATGAGCCGCCTGCTGGATGAGACGTACAAGGGACTCAACGGCGCCGGCGACGATCTCGGCTCGCTGATCGATTCGTCGTCGACGCTTGTCGGCGACATCAACGGGGTCGCGGATCAGACGGCTGCGCTCATCGAAGACAGTGTGCCCCTGCTCGATTCGCAGGTGCAGTCGACGGATGCGATCGATGTCTGGACGCGCAGCCTCGCCGGGTTCACCGGGCAATTGGTTACTAACGATCCACAGATCCGCTCGATCCTGGCTACTGCTCCTGCGACGGTGAACGACGCCACCCAGCTGATCGATTCGGTGAAGCTGACCCTGCCGATCATGCTGGAAAGTCTCGGCACCGTCGGTCAGGTCGCCGTCACCTACCATGCGGCCCTGGAACAGTTGCTCGTCCTGTTCCCGCCAGCGATGATGGCGCTCCAGTCGTATCACCCGGAGAACAACGCGCAGGGTCTCGGTACGGGCGACTTCCGGATCAGCGGCTTCTCCGATCCACCGCCCTGCACGGTGGGCTTCCTGCCGCCGTCGTCGTGGCGCCCAGGATGGGACACCACCACCATCGACACGCCCGAGGGGCTGTACTGCAAGCTCCCGCAGGATTCGCCGGTCGCCGTGCGTGGCGCGCGTAACATGCCGTGCCTCGGCAAGCCGGGAAAGCGCGCTCCCACCGCAGCGATATGCGACAGCGATGAGGACTACGTGCCACTCGCGCCCGAACAGCCGGTCGTCGGCCCGTACCCGCATGACCCGAATCTCGAAGCCCAGGGCGTGCCACCGGATTCGCGCTACCTGCCGCCCGACCAGCAGGCGCCTCCGATGACCTCGGTGGTCCCGCCGTTCCCGCCGAGGATGGCCCCTGCCGCTTACAACGGCGCGGGCGAGAGCAACGGACCTACCATGGCCAGTGCGCAGTACGATCCGACCACGGGCAGGTACGTAACGCCCGATGGGCATGCGTTCGAGCAGAGCGATGTGGTGATCCCCGCGGGGAGCCGGACCTGGCAGGACATGCTGCAGCACTGAGCTGTTCCCAAGTGCGAATTGTGTTCCTGGGGGCGAAACTTCGCCCCCGCGAACACAATTCGCACCCGGGTATGGGAAGACTGCTAGCGGGATTCAGTCTTTGGTGCGCTCGGCGACGCCGCGCACGACCGTGTCGCGCACATGCACGAGCGCGTTGCGGGTGCCCACCTGCAGCAGGATGTTCTCCGGGATCCATTGCACGCCAATGACACAGCGCGCGAGCATGTCCGAGGACGGGCCGTCGATGCGGATCTCGCCGGACTTCACGCCATCGTTGAGCAGTCGCTTCATTTCGCGGACCCGCGTTCCGAACGATCCTCCCGGGTCGGTCGCGCCGGGCGGTGTCTGCCGCATCCACGCGAGCTGGATGCGGAACTCGTCGGGGAACTGGTCGAGCGCACTTACGTTCACCCAGCTGAGCGCGTCGATCTTCTCGAGTGGGGAGGAATCCGACTGCAGCACACTGGTCCACCCCGCGGCGACCTTGTCGCCGAACGATTGCATGATCGAGACGAGCAGTTCGTCCTTCGACCCGATCAATCGGTACACGGTCCCGGTTCCCATGCCGGCGGCCTTGGCGATATCGCGGACCGTCGTGAGCTCATAACCCTTGCGGCCGAACTCTTCTCGTGCGACAGCGCGGATATGTCGCGCGCGGTCATCGAGGTCAGGGTTGGGATCGATCGACCAGGTTCGGATCACTTCGTCGGCAGCGGCAAACGCATTCGACTTGTCGAGCTCGGCGTCGTCGAACCAACGGCTTGCGAGGCCGTCGAAGAGGATTTGGCACAGCGCCGCTGCGGTGCGATCGGCGGGCGCGTTGTTCCGGATCACGGCGATGCCAACGTGCAGCATTGTCTGGCACACGCGGTCCGCGAGCGTGGACAAGTCGATGTCGGGACGCAGATACCCGCTCCACCGTGCCGCTCGCAGTGCCTGCAACATCGCGGTCTGCAATATCCTCGGCTCGCGCCGGGTCAGCGCCTTCAGCTCGGGATCGTCGCTCGGTCCCTCGTAGAACGAGAGCTGCAGCGCCGCGCTGTTACGCACAGCGCATTGGGCGATCGATACCGCGAGCGCGAAGATCTGGTCCGGTATCGGCCCGGCATCGGGATCGTCGAGCCGTTGAAGCGCTGTTTCGCCGATCCGGTCGAGCTCGGCGTGATATCGCCTGATGAGCTCGATGAGGATGGCTTCCTTGGAATCGAAATGGTGGTACAGGCTCCCGGCCAGGATGCCGGCGGCTTCGGCGATCTGCTGCAGTGAGGTGCGCAGACCCGACGAGGCGATGACGGTGTTTGCGGCCTCGAGGATCTCGTTGCGCCGGGTTGCGTCCGTGGTGGAAACGTCATAGCCCGCCGCGAGGTCGACCACACGTGCGCGCGAGCTCGGCATGCTGGTCCGGGTGGGGGACGCCTCACGCCTCGGCTGCACAGTCACGGACTCCCATCAAGTTGTGCCCGCACGGTCCATCGACCGAATGCGGAGCGTCGCACACCGGAGGTGTGAGTCTACCGCTTTCGGTGTTCCCGCACGGTTCGTGCGGACGGCTCGCCGTCACTCGAGAGCGCGGGAGTTCGGCGGGTAATGCGGTCGTCAAATCGATTCGGGCGACCGTACAGGCGGACGTGCCGCAGGCCATTCTCGTTGCGCTCCTTGGCATTGACTTGCCGTCACAGCAGACTCTACGGTGGAACAGATATTAGGTCAACGCATCGGACCGTGGATCGAGGTGCAGGTTGCAGGTCGAAGAGGATCGCGGCGCGAGCGTGCGGCGATGGGAGCTCATCGCGGCCGCGGTTGCGGGCCGCCCTCTGCGTGTCCTCGCGCAGGACAGCGGGGAATCGGCCTGGACGGACGGCAGTGCGATCTACGTCGATCCGGACGCCGGGTCGGCACGGCTGCTGGAATCCGTGGCGGTGCAGGCCTCGCTGCTCGCCTCGGGCAGCCTCGACGCGGCCGTGTTGCGACGGCTCGGCCGTAAGTCCGCCCTCACCCAGCGCTACCTGGCGATCGAGGGGCACCGTGCGCTGGCCACCAACGAGGACGTGCTGCCACCCGCGGTACAACGCTTGGTCGACTGGAACGTTGCCGGGCGCAGCGACTCGCCCGCCGCCTCGCTGGCCCTCGCATCATCCGACGATGCCTTTCCCGATCCGCCGTCGTCTTTCGGCGCGATTCGGCCGCGACAGATGCGGGAAGCCAACGGGGCCAACGAGTCCGGGCCGGCTTCGGCACAGCACGCGCCACGCCGGGAGAGCGACCGGGAATTGGCGGAACTCGAAGATGAGGCCGGCGACGCCGACGTCATCGACCTGTTCTCCAGCCCGGTCGGTGGGGGCGGCGGCATCGGCAAGCTATTGCAGAAGATGCTCGGCGCGGTCCGCAAACTGGGCGGCGAGGGTGGTTCTCCGGGCGCGGATACCCCGTCGCACCGGTTGCGCTCGAGTGCGCGCGGCGGTGGCCCCCAGGTTTTCTCCACTGCCCGTGCGGAAGCGTCTGACGAGGAAGCGCTTGGTCCCGGTCGCAAGTGGACCTACCCGGAGTGGGACGCCGGACGGCGGGCCTACCGAGCGGACTGGTGCACGGTGCTGGAGTCCGCCCCAAAGCCCGATAAGACAAGCCACCCCAAGGAGTGGTCGGGACACGCATTGCGACGGCCACTCGCGCGGCTCGGCGTCGGGATCGAACGTCAGCACCGCCAGTTCCAGGGTGACGACATCGACCTGGACGCGACTGTCGAGGCTCGAGTGGAGGCGCTTGCCGGGTCCGTTCCGGATGAGGCGGTGTACATCGACAGCGTGCGGCGGCGCCGTGACCTGGCGGTGCTCGTACTCCTCGACGTC
Source organism: Aldersonia kunmingensis (assembly GCF_001646865.1). Taxonomy (GTDB): domain Bacteria; phylum Actinomycetota; class Actinomycetes; order Mycobacteriales; family Mycobacteriaceae; genus Aldersonia; species Aldersonia kunmingensis. The sequence continues at coordinate 27,614 of NZ_LRRB01000283.1, forward strand.
TCCGGATCGGCGGGGGAGCCCGGCGCCGCCGGCACGACCGTCCACGAGAATCAGCAGGCGGCGGCTGCGGCGATCACGATGGCGTTGCACGAGCTTGGGGACCGCGTCGCGCTTTACGCATACAACTCGCAAGGCCGTTCGTCGGTGTGGTTGTCGGCGCTGAAACGATTCGACGACAACTTCGACGAACGCGCGCTGCGGCGGCTCGCCGGGCTCGTTCCCTCGGCCTACTCGCGATTGGGCGCGGCTGTTCGGCACGGCACCGCGGTGCTCGAGCGGGAAGGCGGCGCATCGCGGCGACTGCTCGTCGTCCTATCGGACGGACTGGCCTACGACCACGGCTACGAACGCGCGTACGGATCAGCCGATGTTCGTCGTGCTCTTACCGAATCGCGTGCGCGGGGAATCGGTTGCCTATGCCTGACGATCGGAGCAGGCACCGATACCGAGGATCTGCGGCGCGCATTCGGTTCCGCGTCACACGCAACGATTCCCCGCCCCGAGCAGCTGAGCCAGGTGATCGCACCACTGTTCCGGTCCGCGTTGCGCGCCGCAGATATGCGTCGCCGCGTTGCGCAGCGACACAGACCCCTAGCCCAGCAGGACCTTCGCACTCCCGTCCCCTAGAACTCGTTGCGCCGACGCGGCGCAGCAACTACCCGGCGCGCGGACATGACCGCGCGGGAAGGAAGTCTCATGACCAGCAGCGCGCCGCGCGGAACGCGCCCGTATTACGTCTCGGTCGATGATGAGGAGCAGGTATTCAAGGCGGCATACCGGCAAAACATGTCGATCGTGTTGAAGGGCCCGACGGGGTGCGGTAAGACGCGCTTCGTCGAGGCCATGGCCTACGACCTCGGCCGTCCCTTGATCACCGTGTCGTGCCATGACGACCTGACCACGGCCGACCTCGTCGGCCGGTACCTGCTGCGCGGGGGTGAGACCGAGTGGGCGGACGGCCCGTTGACTCGGGCCGTACGCGAGGGGGCGATCTGCTACCTCGACGAGGTGGTGGAAGCGCGTCAGGACACGACGGTGGTACTGCACCCGCTCGCGGATTATCGGCGTCAGCTGCCGATCGAGCGACTGGGTGAGACCCTCGACGCGGCACCAGGTTTCGGCCTCGTCGTGTCGTACAACCCGGGTTATCAGAGTGTGTTGAAGGACCTGAAGGACTCCACCCGGCAGCGCATGGTCGCGATCGAGTTCGGGTTTCCCTCACCCGATGTCGAGGAAAAGATCGTCGCGAGCGAGGCGGGGGTCAACACCGATATCGCGTCCGCCCTCGTGCGCCTCGGCCAGGCCATCCGCAGGGTCGAGACGGCGGGCCTGCGTGAGGTGGCCTCAACGCGAGTGCTCATCGCGTCGGGCCGGCTCATCGTCGAGGGGCTGAGCATGCGGACCGCTGCCCGCGTGGCGATCGCCGGTCCGCTGACCGACGACGCGCTAGTCGCCGGCGGGCTCATCGAGATGATCGACGCCTATCTGCCCGACGACAATGTCCGGCAAGGGGATTGACCATGGCCGGTCGCAACGCTACTTTTGGAACAAAAATTAGGTCATTCGGCCGGAGAGACACCGGCACACCACGGAGGTGACATGTCCTACGAAAGTGCGGCACAACCGATCAAGGTCGGTTATCTGATGGACTTCAAGCTCCCGGACTTCTTCCCGGAGACAATGCGTGACGACCTGACTCGGCCTTTCGAGATGATCTTCGGGGACGCGTTCGAGAAGGGCCTCATCGACCGTCCGGTGGAGATGGTCTATCGCGAGGTCGAGGGCCTGCCCAAGGGTTCGGTCAAGGCGGTCATCGACGCCTTCGGCGAACTCGTCGACGAGGGCTGCCTGGTGGTGTTCGGCCCGAGCATCACCGACAACGCCGTACCCACCAAGGAGGCGATCGAGGAGCGGTTCCGGGTGCCGGCGGTCAGTGTGACCGGAACCGACGACTGGCTGGGGGAGTGGACCTTCGCCTTCCCGCAGGGGTCGATGACCGACGAGCCGATCTTCTGGGCGGACCTGCTTGCCAAGGCCGGTCACAGCGAGGTCGGTGTCATCATAGAGAAGTCGCTGGTCGGCGAGAGCTACCTGAAGAACTTCCGAAAGTCTTGCCGCAGCAAGGGGATCCGTATCACTGCCGAGGTTTCGGTCGCCCAGACCGCGCAGGATGTGGGCGACGCAGTGCAGACCCTGCACGAGGCCAAGGTCGACGCAATCGTGCACTGCGGCTTCGGCTTCGGGATCGTCTTCGTGAATCCCGCGCTCGAGGCGCTGGGCTGGGATCCGCCGCGCTACACCAGCACCGCGTTCCAGAATGCCTGGGTCAACCCGGTGATGTGGAATTCCCTGCTCGGCTGGACCGGTATCGATCAGTACGACGAGGGCAATGCGATCGGCCAAGCCTTCCTCGATCAATACCAGGAGAAGGTCGGGCGCCGGCCGGAGTACTGCGTACCGGTGGTGAACCACGACATCGCAACCGCCCTACTGCACGCCTTCAACGACGCGCACCCGTTGAGCCCGCGCGGAGTAAAGGAGGCACTGGAGCGAGTGAAGATGGTGCCGGCCGCGGCGGGGGCGCCGGGCACCAGGGTTTCCTTCGGCAAGTGGACCCACAGGGCCTGGATGGGCGCCGGCTACCTCGTGGCGCGCCGCCTCGATCCGGACGGCAGCACCACCTATCTCGTAGACCGTTTCGGGGAGGAATAGTCAAAGTGACGACCGAACAGACCGCTCCGACAGGCGGTTCCGCGCCGCCGGAGCGGAAACCTGCCGAGCAGACCACGCCAACCAAGCGGTCGTATCTCGGCTGGGGACTGCTGGCACTGGCCATTGTGATACTTGGGCTGATCGCCGCCAACGCGCGCCGCGGTGCGGTCTCGCCCCGAATCGCCAACCCCAACGTCACAGGTGCGCCGCGACCAGTCGATGTGCTTTTCGGCTTCGACCACTGGCTCGAGGTCATCCACATCGGCACGATCATTCTGATGGTCGTCGTGATCACGATCTGGGTGCGGATGTTCCGCCGCAATCCCAAGGACCCCGTCCTGATCATGGGGTTCATGACGACCGTGATCGTCTGGCAGGACCCGATCATGAACTGGTCGCCGTTCGCGGTTTACAACCCGCAGCTGTGGCACTGGCCCGAGGACTGGCCGCTGGTCTCGCTCTCGCCGACCGTCGAGCCCTTCGTGGTGATCGGCTACGTGCTGTTCTACCTCGGCCCGTACTTCCCGGCCGTCGCGATCCTGCGCCGCCTGCAGGCCGCGCGCAGCCCGGAGTCGTTCGTGTGGAAGCACCCGCTGATCTGCCTCGCGAGCTTCATCCTGGTAATCGGCTTCATTTTCGACATGATTCTCGAGGTGTCCCTGGTCCGTACCGGGATGTACATCTACTCTCAGGCCATCCCGTTCGGCACGATCTTCGCCGGAACCACTTACCAGTTCCCGCTGCTGTGGGAGTCGCTGTCGGTGACGTTCGTGATGATCCCAGCCGGCGTGCTGATCTACCGCGACGACTCCGGCCGCACGGTCGCCGAGAAGCTGGCACAGCGAGCACGAATCTTCCCGAAGCGTCCGTTCGTCGGGATGGTCATCGTGATGGCCGTGATCATGAACATCTCCTACTTCATCTACGGCGGCTGGTTCATGGCCATCAAGTGGTCCGATCAAGCCACCTCGGTCGCCTGCCCTTGGCCATACCCCGAGGCGAAAGTCTATGACCCGCAAGGTTTCTACGAGAAGAACGGGGCCGAGGGTCCGTATTCGGTGGGCATCTGGTCGGAGTGGATGAGCGGGCAGCCGAACGGCCGTCCGGATGTCGAGTTCGCCTCGACGAGTGATCGATGTGGAGTAGCGAAGTGACCGAGTCACGCAGTGTTGTCGTCACCGGAGCCTCGCGGGGTTTGGGACTGGCTTCGGCGGCGCATCTGTATCGGAACGGCTGGCGAGTCGTCGCGGCGATGCGTTCGGTCGACAAAGGGATGGCCGCATTGCATGCCGAGACCGGCGCCGCCGTGGACGACCCTCGATTGATCGGCGTGCGACTCGACCTGGTCGATGAGGATTCGGTCGCTGCCGCGGCCGCCGCCATCGAGGAGGCAGTGGGGGCACCGGACGCGATAGTGCACAACGCCGGGATTGCGTCTGCCGGCACCGTCGAAGAGACTCCAATGGAGTTGTGGCGTCAGATGTTCGAGACGCACCTGTTCGGTCCGGTCGCATTGACCAAGGCTCTGCTGCCGGGCATGCGGGCGGCCGGGCGCGGCCGGATCGTGGTGATCTCGAGTGCGGGCGGCGTGCGCGGCATGCCGGCGATCGCGGCGTATTCGGCGGCCAAGGGTGCCACCGAGCGTTGGGCCGAGTCAATGGCCGGCGAGATCGCGGCCTTCGGCCTCGGCGTGACGGTCATCGTCACCGGCGTATTCGACACCGAGATCATTACCGACGACGGACTTCAGACCTTCCGTGACTTCGACGGGCCCTACGGCCGTCACCACACAACGATCGACAAGCGCGGCCGTATGGCGATGAAGATCGCCAGCCCGCCGGCGAAGTTCGCGAAAGTGCTTGCGAAGGCGCTCGGCGATAAGAAGCCGTACGTCAAGCGGGCGGCCGGAATGGACGCGACTTCCCTCATGGTGACCAATAGGTTGTTGCCGGCGCGAGGGATGCACCAGGTTTCGCGGGTCGCGATGGGCTTGCCCAAGCAGGGAGAGATGCGACCGGGCGCATTCAAGTTGGGTCTGGGCACCCGCGCCATGATCGGCGCCGCCAAGGTGATTCCGCAGCCGGTGATGCAGCGAATCGTCGTGCTGGTGATGAAGTTTCAGAAGCCGTCGACGCCCGCGGCGATGACGCGCCCGCGCGAGTCCGAGCAGGACGAAGTGAACGACGCCGGGACGGCATCGGCGGCCGAAGTCGAATCGGCGCCGTCGACCAATGGTCACAACGAGGGGAGCACGATCAATGGCTGACACAGTCGTCCCACGGTTCGAATCGCGGATGCTGATCGACGGCAAACTCGTCGACGGCAGTGCTGGAGTCTTTACCAACATCAACCCGGCTACCGAAGCGGCCATCGGCGAGGTCTCCGACGCCTCGGTCGAGGATATGCAGCGGGCGATCGACGCTGCTCGGCGGGCATTCGACGACACCACTTGGTCGACCGATCGCGCGTTCCGCGCGAAATGCCTTCTGCAGCTGCAGGAAGCGCTCGAGGCCGAACGGGAAGAGCTGCGCGAGGAACTGATCCTCGAGGCGGGCTGCCCGCGCGCGATCACCTTCGGTCCGCAGCTCGACGCACCGCTGTCCGACGGACTGACCTACCCGGCCAAGCTGATCGAGGAATTCCCGTGGGAGACCGACCTCGGTGATGCGTTCGTCTCGGTGACCGGCGTCAACACGACCCGTAAGGTCTGGCGCGAGCCGGTCGGCGTGGTCGGTGCGATCGTGCCGTGGAACTTCCCGTTCGAGGTGTCGCTGCACAAACTGGCGCAGGCACTGGCCACCGGTAACACCGTGGTGCTCAAGCCGGCACCGGACACCCCGTTCAACGCCACGCGTCTCGGCCGACTCATCGCCGAGCACACCGATATTCCGGCCGGCGTCGTCAACATCATCACCGCGTCGGACCACCTTGTCGGCGAGGAACTCACCCTGTCGCCCAAGGTCGACATGATCTCGTTCACCGGTTCGACCGCGGTCGGCCAGCGGATCATGGAGAAGTCCGCGGCGACCATGAAGCGGTTGTTCCTCGAGCTCGGCGGCAAGTCCGCGACGATCGTCTGCGAGGACGCCGATTTCGGATTCGCTTGTGCCATCGGTATTGCCCCGGCCATGCACGCCGGTCAGGGCTGCGCCAACCCGACGCGTCTGCTGCTTCCGCGCTCCCGCTACGACGAGGGCGTCGCGATGCTGAAGGCGATGTACGACATGCTCGCTCCCGGCGACCCACAGGATCCGGCAACGCTGTGCGGGCCGGTGATCTCGGCGAAGCAGCGGGCGCGAGTGCTCGGCTACATCCTCAAGGGCATCGAGGAGGGCGCGACCCTGCTGTCCGGCGGGCCGGAGCAGCCGGAGGGCCTCGACAAGGGCTACTTCATCAAGCCCACGCTGTTCGTCGACGTCGACAACAAGATGACCATCGCGCAGGAAGAGATCTTCGGTCCGGTCCTCGCGGTCATTCCCTACGACGATGAGGACGATGCGGTCCGTATCGCGAACGACAGTCCATACGGTCTGGCCGGGAATGTCATGTCCGGTTCGGTCGAGCACTCGCTGGCCTTGGCCCGCCGGCTGCGAGCCGGGTTCATCGGAATCAATGGAACGGCCGCGTATTCAGCCGATGCCCCGTTCGGTGGATACAAGGCCAGTGGTGTCGGACGGCAGAACGGACTCGCCGGATTCGAGCAGTACACCGAACTCAAGACCGTCGCCTACCCCGCAGGCTGAGCAGAGAGAACCAGCACCATGCAGTTGTTCGATGACCTAGATGATTTCGGTTCCTTCGATGACGTGGTGTCCGGCGACGTCCGCGACCCCTACACCGAGTTGGCCCGCATCCGGCGGGAAGAACCGGTGCAGCGCATCGAATTGTCGATGATGCCGGGCGATGACACGAAACCGCTCTTCATCGCCTACCGGCATGAAGACATCCAGACAATGCTGCGCGACAACGAGACCTTCTCGTCCGCCATCGTCCTGCAGGCATTCGGTGACGTGCTCGGCAAGCAGGTGATGCTCGGCCTCGATGAGCCCGACCACGGTCGCCACCGCGCACTGGTCTCGAAGGCGTTCACCCAGAAGGCGCTTGCCAAATGGGAGGACGAGTTGGTCGGCAAGGTCGGCAACGGCCTGATAGACGAGATCGCGAAGAACGGCAGCGCAGATCTGGTGAAGGAATTCACCTTCCCGTTCCCGACCCAGATCATCGCCGGGCTCATTGGGCTTCCGCAGGAGGACTTTCCGCAGTTCCAGAAGTGGTCGATCTCGCTGCTGAGCTTCACCGTGAACCCCGAGCGAGGCAAGGCGGCGTCCCTTGCGCT
>NZ_LRRB01000231.1 GCF_001646865.1 Aldersonia kunmingensis
AAACCGTTGAATGCCGTGTTGGCCGCGAGCAAAAGGATCAGCGCCGTGACGATAGTGATGAAGTAGAAGGCGGGCGGGAAGCCGGAGAAGACGGCCTCGGCAATCTGTGCGATCAGTGTTTTCTGGTGGTAACCCTCGGGGGCGTTGACCAACTGTGTCTCGGGATCCTCCGCGATGACCACCCCGATCTTCTTGGCCAGCAAGATGATCCCCATCAGCAGCACGATCGCGATCCCGCCGAGCAATAGCAGCGTCGTCGCGGCGTTGCGCGACTTGGGCTTGCGGAATGCCGGCACGCCGTTACTGATCGCTTCAACACCGGTGAGCGCAGCGCAGCCGGAGGAGAACGCGCGGGCGATCAGGAAGGCAAAGGCAAGGCCGACGAGGTGATCATCTTCGGCCTGCAGGTCCAGTCCGGCGGACTCCGCCTGCACGTCGGAGCCGAGGACGAAAACATCGATCAGTCCCCACACCAGCATCCCGAGCATGCCGATGATGAACGCGTAGGTCGGGATGGCAAAGGTGGCGCCGGATTCCCGGATACCCCGCAGATTCATCGCGCTCAGCAGCACGATCGCCGCGACCGCGAAGAGGATCTTGTGGTGTGCGACGAACGGGATCGCCGAGCCGATGTTGGAGGCGGCCGAGGAGATCGAGACCGCCACCGTCAGCACGTAGTCGACGAGGAGCGCGCTGCCGACGGTGAGTCCGGCTTTCGGTCCCAGGTTCGTCGTCGCAACCTCGTAGTCGCCACCGCCGGAGGGATAGGCGTGCACATTCTGCCGGTAACTGGCCACCACAACGGCCATCACGAAGCACACCGCGACACCGATCCACGGGGTGTAGACGTAGGCCGACAGCCCCGCTACGGACAGCACGAGAAAGATTTCCTCCGGCGCGTACGCGACCGACGACATCGCGTCGGAAGCGAACACGGGGAGGGCGATTCGCTTCGGCAGCAGCGTGTGACCCAACGTGTCGCTGCGGAAGGGCCGGCCGAGCAGCAACCGCTTGGTCGCCGTGGTTACCTTTGACACCGCCAAAGCGTAAGCCGCTGCCCTCGCGCGCGGAGCATCAGGCGTATCGATTCACTAGCGAACCGCGGCAACGCTGTCACGAAGAAGAGCGCTACCGTTGCCTCGCGTGGTGAACTTGCCGGACAGGCATTCGTCGAGGATCGGGGAAACAGGTTGTACGTGGTGGTCATGGGGTGTGGCCGCGTTGGGGCCGCGCTCGCGGGCGGATTGACCCGAATCGGACATGACGTCGCGATCATCGATCGCGACGAGAGCGCATTCCAGCGACTCGGCCCTGCATTCCCCGGCCGCAAGGTCGTCGGCATGGGTTTCGACCGTGACGTGCTGACCCGGGCTGGAATCGAGGGCGCCGACGCCTTCGCGGCGGTGTCCTCGGGAGACAACTCCAACATCATTTCCGCACGGCTTGCCCGCGAGAAGTACGGCGTGGAACGCGTCGTTGCGCGCATCTACGACGCCAAGCGCGCTGCCGTCTACGAGCGGCTCGGGATCCCGACCGTCGCCACCGTGTCATGGACCACGGACCGGTTCATGCAGTCACTCATCCAGCAGACCGACGCGACCCGTTGGCGCGACCCGTCGGGTGCAGTGTCGATCGCGCAGCTCACCGTGCACGAGGACTGGTTCGGCCGCACGGTCGCCGAACTGGAGCGCGCCAGCGGTTCCCGTGTGGCGTTCCTGCTGCGCTACGGCGAAGGCCTGCTGCCCGAGCAGAAGACGGTCATCCAGGACGGCGACGCGGTGTATGTCGCTGCCCTGTCCGGCACGATCGGCGACATCTCGACCGTCGCCGGCAACCCTCCGATCGAGAGCTGAGACAGCGATGAGAGTGGCAATCGCCGGTGCCGGCGCGGTCGGCCGGTCCATCGCGCGCGAGCTGTTGCGCAGCGACCACGAGGTGATGTTGATCGAGAAGCAGCTCGGTCACGTCGATGCCACAGCCGTGCCGCAGGCAATCTGGGTCCACGGCGACGCGTGCGAGCTGAGCCTGCTCGAGACCGCGCGCCTGGAAACCTACGAGGTGGTTATCGCCGCTACCGGTGACGACAAGGCGAACTTGGTGCTCAGTCTGCTCGGCAAGACCGAGTTCGGCGTGCGGCGCGTGGTGGCCCGGGTCAACGACCCGCGCAACGAATGGCTCTTCGACGACTCCTGGGGTGTCGACGTCGCGGTGTCCACGCCGCGGATCCTCGCCTCACTGGTCGAAGAGGCCGTCTCTGTGGGCGACCTCGTCCAGTTGATGACGTTGCGGCAGGGCCAGGCGAACCTGGTGGAAATCACGCTGCCGAACGACACTCCGCTGGCCGGGAAGGCTGTGCGCAAGATGACACTGCCGCGCGATGTCGCACTCGTGACGATCCTGCGCGGCGGACGGGTCATCGTGCCGCAGCCGGACGATCCGATCGAGGGCGGGGACGAGTTGCTGTTCGTGGCCTCACCAGATGTGGAAGATCAACTGCGCGAGATATTCGGCCTGATCAAGCACTAGCCCGGCGGCGCGACGAGTGCGCGCCCGGAATCCGGCCAAGCGCGACCGAGTTCGTGTAGCGGGCCCGTTCATGCGCAAACCAGTTCGCGTGCAACGGGTTTGCGATCGAGTTCGGCGCGCAGGCGGTTCAGCGCACGATGCTGCATGACGCGCACGACCCCGGCGCTGGTACCGATCGCCTCGGCGGTCTCGGCCGCGGACCAGCCCAGCACGATGCGCATCATCAGCACCTCACGGTGATGCGGCGCAAGGATCTTCATCAGGTCACCGGTCGCCAAGCTGCGCTCGGAGTGCAGCATCAGCTCCTCGGGACCCGGGTCGGCGGACTCCTGGTCGGGGATGTCATCGACGATGCACAGCGGATAGATGCGGCCGCGCCGGCGGGCATCAGCGATCTTGTTCGCGGCGATGCCGTACACGAATGCGAGGAACGACTTGCCGCGGTCCTGGTAACGCGGAATCGCGGCGACGGCGGCCATGCAGATTTCCTGGGCGACATCGTCGGCGGTGACGTGCAAGTCGTCGCGATTGCGCAGCCTCGACGCGCAATGCCGCACCATCAACGGGTGCACCTTGCGCACGATCTGCGTGACCGCGTCCTGATCGCCGTCGGCGGCACGGACGACAAGTTCGTCGAGGGCCTTGGTCAGCTGGGGATCAGCCATCGCAGCGGTCCTTCCTGGGTTCGATCGGCACATATCGATCGTCCGGCGGACCGCTGCCGGTAACTAGAAACCCCAGGGATGGTTCGGCACCACCCCCGCAACCCAGCTCAGAGGTGTTTGTGCTCGGTGTGCGACGAGTCGTCGGCCTCGGGCGATTCGTCGGCCTCGTCGGCCGCATCGGCCTCGGCAGCCGCATCTGCTTCGGCTAGAGCGCGATCGCTGCGCCGCGCAGCCCACACCGTCAGCAAAACCGCGAGCGCCGCGAGCGGCCACCCCATCGCGATCCGGGAGAACGCGAGGAAGCCGGTGTGATCGCTGTCGTACAGCCACGACTGAACGAGATAACGGGACCCGAAAACCAGCGCCCAGCCGGCGGTGGCGATGTCATAGGCACGCACCGCGGTCCGGTTGCTCCGGAATCTGGTGCCAACGCCGTTGAGCATCCCCCACGCGACGCCGACCAGTGGCCACCGGACCAGGATCGAAATTACAAAGACCGCGCAATAGACAAGGCTTGTGTAGATGCCGAATAGGAAGTACCCCTTGGCATCTCCAGTGCGGTGCGCGATGAAGGCGCAGATTCCGACACCGAGGAATCCGGAGATTGCCGGCTGGATCGGCTCGCGCCGGACGAGGCGTAGGACGAGGATGGCCGCGGCCGAGCCGAGTGCGGCCCAGATTGCGGCGGTCAGACCGAAGATTGCATTGACCGGAACGAAAACGACGACGGGAACGGTCGAATAGATCAGGCCGCTGACCCCGCCGAGTTGTTCGAGGAGGGTCTGCGGCCGGTCCGGTTCGGTCTCCGGATTCTGGCTGTGTGTCACGTCACGAGCGTGCCATAGAGCCGAATGAGGACGTTACGGCGGAGAGTTCGCGTGAGCCGGGAGGCTCAGGCAGTGCCCTGCAGTTCGTAATGCGGATTGAAAATCACCTTGGCACCGTCGCGTTCACCGATGCGACCGCGCACCTTCAGCTTGCGTCCGGGCTCGATACCCGGGATGCGGCGGCGGCCGATCCAGACCAGCGTCACGGTGTCGGTGCCGTCGAAGAACTCGGCTTGCATGCTGGCGCCGGCCGCCTTGGAACACGCATCCACGCTGCGCAGACGGCCCAGCATGGTTACGTCGTCACCGCGGTGACAATCACACGCGTGCTTGGCTCCGGATGCGCCGGCGGTCTCCGCCATTTCCTCCGCATCGCGCTGCGCCAGATCCTCGGTGAGCCTGCGGCTGAGCCGACGGAAATATCCTGAGGCTGCGGTGGACATCGCGAACTCCTGAAAATCTGTGGCGCGGCGGCCGTGCCACTGGTATGTAGCGTTCGACCGCCACTGTAGACCCACAACCTTCGTGCAACCACTCGGTTGTGACGCATATTTCTCACCGGTGCACAATCGCTGCATGCAGTCGGTGAACGCCCGTCCAGTGGCCGTCGTTTTGCCTGGTAGCGGCTCTGACGCCGATTTCGCTCGGAAGGCATTCGAGCCCGCTTTCGACGTGCCGCACATCACAACGATCGCGGTCGAACCAGACCCACGCGGAGTGATTGCCAGCTATCATGCCGCACTCGACGATGCGGCCGATCGTGGTGGACCGGTCATCGCTGCCGGAATCTCGATCGGCGCGGCCGTCGCACTCGAATGGGCGGCGTTGCGTCCGGGGTCCGCCGCGGCGGTAATCGCCACCATGCCCGCCTGGACCGGGCCCCCGCACGACGCGGCTGCTGCACACAGTGCGCGCTTCACCGCCGACAGCCTGCGCACCGACGGGCTCGCGGCGGTCACCGCGCAGATGCGTGCGAGCAGCCCGCTATGGCTCGCAGATGCGCTCACCCAGTCGTGGGAGCGGCACGGCAAGCACCTGCCCGAAGCGCTCGAGGAGGCCGCGGCCTACACCGCGCCCGGCCCCGAGTTGCTCGCCGGAGTCACGACCCCGGTCGGGATTGTCGGCGTCGTCGACGACGCGGTGCACCCGATCGAGGTCGCACAGCAGTGGTCGGTGCTGTTGCCCAAGGCCGCGCTCGCGAAAATCACGCTCGACGAGGTCGGCGCCGACCCGGCGACGCTCGGCCGGTCGGGACTTGCCGCGCTCGCCGAACTCGGCGTGCAGTTCTAGCTCCAGACGATTCAGCGCTGGGACTCGCCCGGCTGACGACCGATCTGCTGCATCGCGGAACCGGACACACCACGGCGGCGCTTCGGCTGCGGCTGAGCGGACGGGTTCGACGGACCCTGCTGGGGCTGCGCCGAATTCGCCTGTCCCCCTGCAGGCCCCGCCTGCGGACCGGGTTGCTGCGGCTGCTGGGGCGGCGCCTGCTGCGGCTGCGGTGGAACGGGCTGTCCGGGCGCCGGCTGTCCACCTTGCTGCTGCGCGGCGACCTGCTGGTTGTACGCGGCGGCCAATTGTTCGGCGAGATGCGGAGGCAATACCACCGGGAGTGGTGCGCGCACCGGGTGCGGATCGGAACCGCGCCGGACAACCGTTTCACGTAGCACCGCGCGCGTCGCCTCGGCCAGGGGACCGTCCGTCGGGACACCCGTGCCGGGCGGGGCCGCCGCGACGGCCCGCACCATCCAGCGATACCCGTCGACGCCGATGAAGCGCAGATCGGCAGCCTGAGTGGCGACGACGAGCTCGCGGCCCCAGATCCCGCTCTCGATCGACGGAGTCACGTTCTGCTCCCGCATCGTGTCCGCGATCTCGGTGACCACCTCGCGCCACTGGCCGGGCGTCTTCGGCGCCGCGTAGGCGGCGACCGTGATTCGTCCGTGCTGGGTTGTCAGATGCACGGCCTGCGGGGCGCCATCCTGGCCCATCTCGACCTGCAGCTGAGCACCGTCCGGAATCGGCAGCACGACCGAGCCAAGGTCGAGGCGCTGGTCGATGACCGCGTCGAGCCGCTCCGCGACATCCTCGTAGTCGAAGGGACCAACACCCTCGGGCGCGGTGGCTTCGAACTCGTCCGTGTCGGACTCGTCCTCGTCGAACTGGTCATCGACGAAGTCCTCGGCGTAGTCCTGCTCGGGCTCGTCCCGATCGGACCGCTTCTTCCGTCCGCCAAACAACGCCATCGCTACGCTTCTTCCTCGTTCGGGCTGCTCGCGAGACTGTCGTGCCCACCGCTGGACCCGTATCCGCCTGCGCCGCGCGCTGTTTCATCGAGCGAAACCACCTCGACGAACTCGACGAGTTCCACCCGCTGCACGACAAGCTGCGCGATCCGGTCACCGCGGCGCAGCTCGATCGGCGTACGCAGGTCATGGTTGATCAGGCACACCTTGATCTCACCGCGGTAGCCGGCATCGATCGTTCCGGGCGTATTGACCACCGACAGACCGCACTTCGCGGCGAGGCCGGACCGGGGATGAATCAACCCGACGGTGCCGACCGGAAGGGCGATCGCAATGCCGGTTCCGACAAGCATGCGCTCGCCTGGCTCGATGATGACGTCCTCGGTCGTACACAAATCCACACCTGCGTCACCGGGGTGCGCTCGGCGAGGGATCTCGATGCCGGGATCGAGACGAATCAGAGGTACCGGGTCGAGTCCCATCACGAGGTCCGACATTACGCTGCGGTTGCCCTTCTCTAGGCTTGGACCGTGCCAGAACGATCGAGTCCGGCGCCGGTTGATGCTGACGGCACCGGCGCAGTCCGCTACTCAGAACGCCTGTGGGTGCCCATCTATTGGTGGCCGATCGCCTTCGGCATCACTTTGTTACTCGCCGCGGAGATCGACATGGGGATACGCGCGGTACCGAGCTGGCTTCCCTACCTGCTCCTGCTTCCAGTCCCGACCTGGGTGCTGGTATGGCTGAGCCGACTGCGTGTCGAGGTTGTCGCGCCGCGCGACGGGACTGCCGAGCTGATGGTGGGTCGCGCCCACCTTCCGGTCGATGTGATCGCCCGGACCGCCGCGGTTCCGGCCAGCGCGAAGAGCGCGGCGCTGGGCAGGCAGCTCGATCCGGCTGCCTACGTCCAGCACCGCGCTTGGATTCGTCAATTGGTGCTCGTGGTCCTCGATGACCCGGACGACCCGACTCCCTACTGGCTGGTGAGTACGCGTCGCCCGGAGCGTCTGCTCGAGGCGCTGGCTGACGCCGGTACCCCGCGCTGACCGACCCCCTCGGTCAGAAACGGGCTCGCCCGGCTAGCTCAGCAGGCCTAGCTCAGGCTGCGCAGTCCATGCAGAGCAGCTGGCCGTTCTTCTCGCTCGCCAGCCGGCTGCGGTGATGAACCAGGAAACAGCTCGAACAAGTGAACTCGTCGGCCTGCTTCGGAATCACCCGAACCGAGAGCTCCTCGCCGGACAGGTCCGCGCCCGGAAGCTCGAACGATTCCGCCGTGTCCGATTCGTCGACGTCGACTACCGCCGACTGTGCCTCGTTGCGGCGAGCCTTCAGCTCCTCGAGTGAATCCTCCGAAACCTCGTCGGCTTCGTTCCGCCGCGGTGCGTCGTAGTCGGTTGCCATTCCGTCTTCCCCTTGCCTCTCGTCGATCCCGGTCCGGGCTGTGCCGAACGTCTCAGCGTTCGTCCGAACCGCCGGTGGTGCGCAACTGATCGTGTCTGAACAACGTTCGGGACCCCTGGAAAATGCCCGCTACCAGGAACCGACCAACGCCGGCCCACACGTCTTTGTTCCCCGAACTACTCGCCCACAATGCGGTCGATCAGCCACCCTGAGCGGGCAGACTGTAGCGGAACCAGCAGGCCAAGTGGTAACTGAGCGACCCGCGTGGCGAAACGTCAACCAAATCGTCACCAACTCATGAGCGAATCGAGACGTTCCCCACACACCTCCCCCGGCGTCACTCCCGGACCGGGCAACGCCGCGCGACTACAGTGATCGGCGACTCGGACACGGCGTCAAGGAAGAGGAGCTCCACACGTGGTTTCGATGATCACCGAGGGCACGGCCACGGATGAGAAGGGCCGGCGCTTCCTGCGGCGACGCCCGACGCCGTGGCTCGTCATGATCGGTGTTCTCACCGTGCTGTGCGGCTTCGTCTGGATCGGGGTGTTCGCGGGGTCCGAGCAGAGCACCACGGCGATGAGCTGCAACAGCCCCGCGGTCCCGGCCTCCACCGACCCGAGCGCGCCGGTCCCGGCGACGCTGGGCGCGCGGGTGGGCTCCAGCAGACTGACCGACGTCGACCCAGCCGCGCTGTCTGCGACGCGGGTGCGGGTCTACAACGCGAATGGCCAGCGGGGGCAAGCCGCGCATATCGCCGCTCAGCTGTCCGACTACGGCTTCGCGAGCGCGCCGGATGTGCAGGTCGGCAACGACCCGATCTACCTGGACCAGAACATGGAGTGCTCGGCGCAGATCCGGTTCGGCCCGAACGGGGCGGCCGCCGCGGCCACCGTTCAGCTCGTCGCGCCCTGCTCGGAGCTGATCGAGGACAGCAGGCCCGACGACACCGTCGACTTGGCTCTGGGGAACTACTTCAGCGATATCTCCCCGAACAACGACGCCGAAGAAGTACTTCGAACACTGCGTGCCGCACCCGCGGGTCAGGCCGCACCGGCGGATATGGACCTACTCGAGGCCGCCCGCACGGCCCGCTGCTGACGCCGGACTCGCGGTAGCGACGCGCCGGACGCCGGTGGGGTTCAGCCCTCCGGGATCGGCGCAAGCGCCCCCGCCGCGTCGAGCACCTCGCGAAATTCCTGTGCGATCCCAGGCGCAGCGGCCACGACGATCTCGCCCACAGCACCCGGTGTGGCCGCATCGGGGACCATGATGTGCGCGCCCGCCTCGGTCGCGATGAGCGAGCCTGCGGCCCAATCCCAGGTATTCAGGCCGTGCTCGTAGTGGGCGTCGACCAGCCCCGACGCAACCATGCACAGGTCCAGCGCCGCCGACCCGATCCGGCGGATATCGCGCACTCGGGGCAACAATTCGGCCACCACCCGCCCCTGCGCTGCACGCCGCGCCGATCCGTAACCGAAACCGGTTGCCACCAAAGCCATTGCGACGCTGTCGACCGGGTTGCAGCGCAAGGATGTGACATTCCCCGCGGCGTCCGTGCGGGTGGCGCCATGGCCACGCGCCGCGCTGTAGGTCACCTCTCCCGCCACATCGACCACAGCGCCCGCCACCGAGCGCCCGTCGATCTGGGCGGCCACGGAAACCGAGTACGCCGGAACGCCGTACAGGAAGTTCACCGTGCCGTCGATCGGGTCCACGACCCACAGCACCCCGTCGACCGACGCCGAGCCGCCTTGTTCCTCGCCGAGCACGGCATCGGAAGGGCGAAGCTCGGCGAGGATTTGACGGATCTCGTGCTCGGCTTCGGTGTCCACCACGGTCACCGGATCGGTCGGGGTGCTCTTCGCTTGCACCGCTACGGTTCCCGCGTTCGGCGACGCGTCGGCGCGCGGACCGAAAACCTGCGGCCGGCGCGCACGGATATGGGCGGCCGCGCGGGTGGCCGCGAACTCGGCCACCACCCGCAGCTCTAGCGGATCGGTGGTGTCGGAAGGGGCCGGGGCATCGGATTGGTGCACGGGCCAATCGGACCACAGAAACCGCACCCGACGCATACTGTTGATGGCCGAGAGCGCCTCGCCCAGCTCCGCATCGGATGGACACTCAGGAGAGCGAAATGCCGAACGAAAGCCCGCGCGGATTCGGTATCGACGTCGGCGGCAGCGGCGTCAAGGGCGGCGTCGTGAACCTGGAAACGGGTGAGCTGATCGGTGATCGGATCAAGATCCTCACTCCGCATCCGGCCACTCCCGATGCCATTGCCGAGACTGCGGCCAAGATCGTCGAAGAGTCCGGCTGGGAGGGCAAGATCGGCGTCACCCTGCCGTCCGTGGTCAAGGACGGCAAGGTCTACACGGCGGCCAACATCGATCATTCGTGGATTGGGGTGCAGGCCGACGAACTGTTCTCGAAGGCCTTCGGCGGTCGGCAGGTCGCGGTCCTGAACGACGCGGACGCCGCCGGCCTGGCCGAGGATGCGCACGGTGCCGGCAAGGACATGACCGGCGTGGTGCTGCTGCTGACCTTCGGCACGGGAATCGGGTCCGCCCTGATCAACCACGGCCTGCTCATGCCCAATACCGAGCTCGGCCACATGGAGGTGCACGGCAAGGAAGCCGAGCACCGCGCGGCGTCCTCGGTGAAGGACCGCAAGGGCCTGTCGTACGAGAAGTGGGCCGAGCATGTCACCAAGGTGCTCAATGCCTACGAGGCCCTGTTCTGGCCGGACCTTTTCATCGCTGGCGGCGGGATCAGCCGCAAGAGCGAGAAGTGGATTCCGCACCTCGACATCCGCACGCCGATCGTTCCGGCGAAGCTCCTGAACACGGCGGGTATCGTTGGCGCGGCTATGGCGGCGGAGGGCGCAACCGCGACACCGGAGTCCGCGCTTTCGTAGCTATCGAAATTGATCGTTACAATGGTGGTCGGCTGGCGCCAAGCCGGCGAAAACCCGACAGATCGCTCCGCCGGAAAGCACTCTGGCGTGACGCCGCACGACCTCGTCACGAAAGGGCGTACGTGGTAGCCACGAATACGCGTCAGACCACCGATTCGGCCACCGAATCGGACGTCGTCGACGCTCCGGCCGAGGCCGCAGCCACTGCTGTGAAGGCACCCGCCAAGAAGGCACCCGCCAAGAAGGCCGCCGCTAAGAAGGCGCCTGCCAAGAAGGCACCCGCCAAGAAGGCACCGGCCAAGGCCGCCGCCAAGAAGACTGCCGCCAAGAAGGCGACGTCGAAGGCGAAGTCCGACGACCCCGACGCCGAGGGCGAAGACGTCGCCGACATCGGTGATCTCGAGGTCACCGAGGGTGACCTCGCCGATACCGAGGTCGTCGAGGTCGAGGCCGAGCCCGAAGCCGAGGAAGCGACGTCTGCCGAGAAGGAAAAGGCAGCCGGAGACTTCGTCTGGGACGAGGAAGAATCCGAGGCCCTGCGGCAGGCCCGCAAGGACGCCGAGCTCACCGCCTCCGCGGACTCGGTGCGTGCCTACCTCAAGCAGATCGGCAAGGTCGCGCTGCTCAACGCCGAGGAGGAGGTGGAGCTCGCCAAGCGCATCGAGGCCGGGCTCTACGCCGTTTACCTCATGGAGCAGAAGGCCGCGAAGGGCGAAAAGTACTCGCCCACCGAGCGCCGCGACATGGCCTGGATCTGCCGCGACGGCAACCGCGCCAAGAACCATCTCCTCGAGGCGAACCTGCGTCTCGTCGTTTCGCTCGCCAAGCGCTACACGGGCCGTGGCATGGCGTTCCTGGACCTGATTCAGGAAGGCAATCTCGGTCTGATTCGCGCGGTCGAGAAGTTCGACTACACCAAGGGCTACAAGTTCTCCACGTACGCGACGTGGTGGATCCGCCAGGCGATCACGCGCGCCATGGCCGACCAGGCCCGCACGATCCGTATCCCCGTGCACATGGTCGAGGTCATCAACAAGCTCGGCCGCATCCAGCGCGAACTGCTTCAGGACCTGGGCCGCGAGCCCACGCCCGAAGAGCTCGCCAAGGAAATGGACATCACGCCGGAGAAGGTCCTCGAGATCCAGCAGTACGCGCGTGAGCCGATTTCGCTGGACCAGACGATCGGCGACGAGGGCGACAGCCAGCTCGGTGACTTCATCGAGGATTCCGAGGCCGTCGTCGCAGTCGACGCGGTGAGCTTCACGCTGCTGCAGGATCAGCTGCAGTCGGTGCTCGAAACGCTGTCCGAGCGCGAGGCAGGCGTCGTCCGGTTGCGCTTCGGCCTGACCGACGGCCAGCCGCGCACCCTCGATGAGATCGGCCAGGTCTACGGCGTTACCCGTGAGCGCATCCGGCAGATCGAGTCCAAGACCATGTCGAAGCTGCGGCACCCCAGCCGCTCGCAGGTGCTTCGCGACTACCTGGACTAACGAAAACTCAAGTACGAACGGCCGGCGCATTCAGCGCCGGCCGTTCGTTTGTGCAGTCCGATCAGGGCAGGGCGTCCGGGAACGGGTCACGGGGCTTCTCGCTCCTGGTCACGAGGTTCATCACCGGCTCGGCCACGCGGGCCGCGACCGGGCCGATGATCGCCATCAGCAGCACGTAGGCAGTAGCCAGCGCGGCGAGTTCGTCGTCCACCTGACCGGCCGCCAAGGCGAGACCGGCGATGACGATGGAGAATTCGCCGCGCGCGACGAGCGCCGCCCCGGCGCGGGCGCGGCCCATCCGGCGCACCCCTACTCGGCTCGCCGCCCACCAGCCGGTGGCCACCTTCGTCGCCGTCGTCGCGATGGCGAGCAGGACAGCTGCGCCGAGCACGGGCGGGATCTGCGTCGGGTCTGTGTTGAAACCGAACACCACGAAGAACATCGCGGCGAACAGATCCCGCAGCGGCTCGAGCAGTTTTGCCGCACTGTGCGCGGTTGACCCCGAGATGGCGATGCCGAGCATGAACGCGCCGACGGCGGCGGATACCTGCAGCGCGGACGCGATACCGGAAACGAGCAGCGCCGCACCGAGCAGTTGGAGCAGGAACACCTCGCGATGCTCGCTGTGCACGATCGCCGAGACATTCCTGCCGTACTTGAGCGCGACCACGAGCACGACCGTGACGGTGAGCAACGCGATCCCGACCGTCTGCAGCCCGCCGAGGAGGCTCACTCCACCCAGCACACCGGTCAGGATCGGCAGATAGACCGCCATCGTGAGGTCCTCGAACACGAGGATCGACAGCACCACCGGGGTCTCGCGGTTACCGAGCCGGCCCAGATCGCTGAGCACCTTCGCGATGATGCCCGAAGAGGAGATGTAGGTGACACCCCCGAGCACGAGCGCGCCGGTACTCCCCCACCCGAGCAGATAGGCAGCGACAACGCCGGGTGTCGCATTCAGCACGATGTCGACGACACCGGCCATCCACGAGCGCCGCAGACCGGTGACCAATTCGCTTGCGGTGAACTCGAGGCCGAGCAGCAACAGCAGCAGCACCACGCCGAGCTCACTGGCCACATCGCTGAACTCCGAGGTCTCCCCCAGGGGGAAGAACCCACCCTGCCCGAATGCGAGCCCACCGAGCAGATACAGCGGGATCGGTGACATGCCAAAGCGATTGGCGAAGCGACCGAGCACGCCTAGGGCGAAAATTACCGCGCCGAGCTCGATGAGCGCTTTCGCAGTTTCATCCATCCCGGGCGATATTTCGGTCGGGGCGTGATCGCCTCTCGCGCTCGCTCATCCGTGCGTGAGAATCTTCGCGGCGGCATCGAGGCCCTCGGATGTACCGACCACGACGAGAACGTCCCCGCCGGTGAAGTTGAAATCGGGACCGGGCGATGGCTGCAGCTGCCCTGCACGCATGACCGCCACGATCGACACCTTCGTCCGGGTGCGCATCGCGGTCTCGCCGAGGCTCCGCCCGTCGTAGGGTGAGCCACCAGCGATCGGCATCTGACGTGTGTTGATGCCCGGCAGGTCGCGATGATCCTCCTGCAACTGCGCGACGAGTTGCGGAGCTCCGAGCAGATTGCCGAGCACCGCGGCTTCCTCGTTCGAGAGCGGCACCTGCGTGGCGATCGCGTCGGGATCGTCGCTCTTCGACACGATCAGGTCCTGTGTTCCGTCGCGCCGTGACACCACGCCGACCCGGCGTCCGGAAGCGATCTCGAAGTCCTTGCGGACACCGATCCCTGGGAGCGGAGTGACTTCCACATTCACAAACCGAGCCTATCCTCGCGACCGGACAAAAACCCCAAACTCCGGACCGGTTTGGTTCACGGCGACAGCGGAGCGAACCGTCCGGTGACATCGGGCTGGTACGACGTGATATCAATCACAGCGTCCACCGGGATCGGGCCGTAGAGGTGCGGGAATCGCATGGACTCCGGGTCCGTCGCGACGCCGGGCTCCCAGCGCACCGGCGCGCCGAGGGCGTCCGGGTCAAGGTGCAGCAGCACGAGATCGGTCCGGCCGAGGAACAACCGGTTGGCCGGAAGGTGCACCTGCTCGGGCGACGACAGGTGGACGAATCCTTGTGCGTCAAGCGATTCCGGGCGGCGCTCGCCGGCACGGCGGGCATCGTCCCACTCGCCTCGAGTGCAGATGTGCAGCAGGGTTTGTGCACCACTGGACATGGGGACTCTCACCTCACTACTGCTGGATTCGACTCCGTTGGGCGCATAGGGGCCCGGGTAGTCACGCGAAGGGTGAAGCTACATGTTTCGTGTAAGTGACAACACAATCAACCCGGCGGGGGAACAACACACGAAGCCCAAACGTCTGACAGAGTGAACGAACCGCAGCGAGCAAACGTGCGGCGGAACGAGGACCAGGTGGGTGCCACGGCACCAATCGCCAGGACGGAGGAGTCATGCAAGAAACTCTGATCAGCACCCCGTTGACCGCGGCCGACCGCTGCGACCGGTGCGGTGCCGCAGCAAAGGTTCGTGCCGTGCTCTCGTCGGGTGGCGAATTGCTGTTTTGCCAGCATCACGCGAACGAGCACATGGACCGCCTCCGTGAACTTGACGCGACCGTCGAGTCCGAGCCCGTTCCGGCGAGCTGAGTAGCGCCAACCACACAACTACGACAACGCAGCGGGTGACCGAGAGGTCACCCGCTGCGTTCGTCTTGCCCGGTGGATCACCACCGGCGAAGTGCCGCGATCCGCTCGCTCAGCTGCTCGGCCGACGCGATCGCGGTCGGCGGGCCACCGCACTGACGGCGCAACTCGCCGTGGATGATCCCGTGCGGTTTACCGGTCCGGTGATGGTGCATGGCGACCAGGCCGTTCAACTCGCGCCGCAGGGCGCCGAGTTGTTCGGCCGCGTCGGGCGAGGAACGCCGCGCCGGCGCGGGGGCGTCGGGCTGGACGGTGTCCCCGCCTGCCGTACGCGCGGACACCTGTTTGGTCTGCCGTTCGCGCAGCAGGGCCCGCATCTGCTCGGCGTCGAGCAGTCCGGGTAGCCCCAGGTAGTCGGCCTCCTCGTCGGATCCGGAGAAAGTCGCCGTGCCGAAGGACGACCCGTCGTAGATCACCTGGTCGAGCTCGGCGTCGGCGCCGATCGAGGTGAACAGCTTCTCGTCCTCGCCGGGCTCGTCCTGCTGCTTGTTGGCCTCGGTGAGCAGCTCGTCGTCGAAACCTTCCTTGGGCCGGTGCGGCTTGCCGATGACGTGGTCGCGCTGCGCCTCCATCTGGCTCGCCAGATCCAACAGCACCGGCACCGAGGGCAGGAACACGCTCGCGGTCTCACCCGGGCGGCGGGACCGGACGAATCGGCCGACGGCCTGCGCGAAGTACAGCGGGGTCGAGGCGCTCGTGGCGTAAACGCCGACCGCGAGGCGTGGGACGTCGACGCCCTCGGACACCATGCGGACCGCGACCATCCACGGCTTGGTACTCGCGGCGAAGTCGCTGATGCGGCCCGAGGAACCCGGGTCATCGGAGAGGACGAGCGTCGGCGGCTCCCCGGTCAGTGTGGTGAGCAGGTCGGCGTAGGCGCGGGCAGTGGTCTGGTCGGTCGCGATGACGAGCCCACCTGCATCGGGCATGCCCGAGGAACGCAGCTGGCCCAGCCGTGTGTCCGCGGCGCGCAGGACCGAGCCGATCCAGTCGCCATTCGGATCGAGCGCGGTCCGCCAGGCACGAGCGTTGTGCTCGGCACTGAGCGGCTCGCCGAGCCGGGCGCTGTACTCCTCGCCCGCGCTGTCGCGCCAGTGCGCCTCGCCCGAGTACGCCAGGAAGACCACTGGGCGCACAACACCGTCGGCGAGCGCATCGGAGTAGCCGTAGGAGTGGTCGGCGCGCGAGCGCGGCAGGCCCTCATCATCGGGCTCGTAGGTGACGAACGGGATCTGACTGTCGTCGCTGCGGAACGGGGTTCCGGTCAACCCGACGCGGCGGGTGGCGTCGTCGAATGCCTCGCGGACACCCTCGCCCCAGCTCTTCGCGTCACCCGCATGGTGGATCTCGTCGAGGATCACCAGCGTGCGGCGATTCTCGGTACGGACCCGGTGACGCGTCGGGTGAGCCGCCACCTGCGCATAGGTCACGACGACGCCGTGATAGTCCGACGAGGTCTGGCCCGTCGAATTCGAAAACCGGGAATCCAGCGCGATACCGAAATTCGCGGCCGCGGCGGACCACTGATGCTTGAGGTGCTCGGTCGGCGCGACGACCGTGATCTGATCGACCGTGCGGTCGGCGAGCAGTTCGCCGGCCAGCTTCAACGCGAATGTGGTCTTACCCGCGCCGGGTGTCGCTACCGCGAGAAAGTCGCGTGGCTTGGTGGACAGGTACTTCGTCAGCGCTCGCCGCTGCCAGGCTCGCATCGAGCCGGCTACCTCGCTTCGCACCGCTTACCCGACTCCTTCGCTGTGGAATTTGGTCTTTCCCCGACCCGCCGCGACGAGCTTAGCGGGGCTCGGTGACGCGGGCGGCAAGCGCTCGGCACGGTGTGGGCGACACGACACGAGGCGGGCGATCGGGCGTCTGCGATCCGAGTGCGGGATGCTTGAACCATCATGGGGAACACGGTCGGGTCCGGCGAAGATCGCCCGGGCACTGCACAGCGCAACGGCACAGATGTGTCGAACAGCATCGACGATGGTGCATTGAACGCCGCGGACGCTGCCGCATCGAAAGATTCCGCCGCTTCCCCCGAAGATCCCGAGTTCATGCGGCTGCGCGGTCGGGGACCGTGGCAGGTGACCTGGCGACTGATCTGGCGAGTCGCAACCAAGGCGTGGCGCGACTCGATCTTCGGACGGTCGGCGACGGCCGCGTTCTGGCAGACCCTTTCGCTGCCGCCGCTGCTTATCGGCCTGCTCGGCAGTATCGGGTACGTCGGCGGCTGGTTCGGGCCGGACACCCTCGACGTCATCGAGGCGAAGATCATCGCGTTCAGCCGGGACGCGTTCAGCGAGAGCGTGGTCGACCAGCTGATCGCGCCCACGGTCGCCGACGTGCTCCAGCGCGGCAAGATCGGGATCGTGTCGGTGGGCTTCGTCATATCCCTGTGGGCGGGATCATCGGCGATGGCGACCTTCGTGGATTCGATCGTGCTCGCGCACGACCAGAAGGACTGGCGACATCCCGTGTGGCAGCGCATTTTCGCGCTATTGCTTTACGTGGCGTTTCTGATCACCGCGGTATTCGTGCTGCCGGTGGTGGCGCTGGGGCCGACGCTGATCGCGCGCGCGATGCCGGAATCATGGGACTCCGTGGGGTCCATGCTGGTGGACTACTTCTACTATCCGACCGTGGCGTTGGTGCTGATCGTCGGGCTGACGACGCTCTACAAACTCGCTCTGCACACCTCGCTGCCCTGGCACCGCCTCCTCGGCGGTTCGCTGCTCGCCGGCGGCTTCTTCATCGCTGCGAGCGCAGGTCTACGCCGCTATCTCGGCTGGGTGGTGAGCACAGGCGTGAGCTACGGCGCGCTAGCCAGCACGATCGCGTTCCTGCTGTTCACGTTCTTCCTCGGCTTCGCGGTAATCCTCGGTGCCGAGTTCAACGCGGTGGTGCAGGAGTTCTGGCCCGCGCGGGCGACCCGGATGGAACAGATGCGGGAATGGATCGCCGCTCAGGCGAACGAGAGCCCGACGATCGCGATGGCGACCGGACCGCTACGGACGGCCACCGACCGGGTCATCGACATGGTGCGCGGCGAGCAGCACCCGGCCGCAAATCAGAACGGAACCGACCTCGACCCGGCGCAGAATGCCCGCCTCGGGGCCGCGCAAAACGGCGCCCGTCAGGACCCTGTCGCGCCACAGGCCGACTACCAGGGCACTGTCGCGCCGCTTCCCGACTACCCTTCCTCCCCCTTGCGCAGGCCGTCGTAGACCTTTTTGCACTCCGGGCACACCGGGCTGCCGGGCTTGGCCGATCGGGTAACCGGGAACACCTCACCGCACAGCGCGACCACGTGGGTTCCCATCACCGCGCTCTCGGCGATCTTGTTCTTCTTCACGTAGTGGAAGAACTTGGGGGTGTCATCACTAGTCGACTCGTCGGTGGTTTCGTCGGGCCGGACCTTGGTTTCGGTGCTCACGACATCCATGATGCCGCAGCGCCACGTCCCCAGTCACCCGGGATTCGCAATCGCGAGCACACAGTGACAGCATGGAGAACATGGCGCGGGGAGCCGAATTCGACGATGGGATGCACCACATCTCCCGTTTCGGCGAACCCGCGGAACCCGGTTCCGCAAACAACCCCGCGCTGATCACAGGCGCCGCAGTCTCCTTCGAGGAACAGCACCGCGCGCGGGTCCGCAGGTACACGATCATCATGGCGTTCCGTATCCCCGCGCTCGTGCTCGCCGCGGTCGCCTACAGCGCCTTCGGCAGCGCCCTGGTCGCGGCGCTGATCATCGCGGTGTCCGTGCCGCTGCCCTGGATCGCCGTGCTCATCGCGAACGATCGCCCGCCGCGCGACAAGAACGAGCCGAGTCGCTATCAATACCGCCGCCCGGAACCGCCGGCGATCGGCGGGACGCATCACACCATCGAGGGCTGAGCACTCGCAGGTTCGCGGCGCTGGATAGACGCGGACATCAACGCGGCCAGCGCGCACAGCCCACCCGCGATGTACCAAGCGAGGTCGTAGCTGCCCTGTAGGTCGCGGATCGCGCCCGCGCCGGCGGCAGCGATCGCCGCTCCGATCTGGTGGCTCGCGAAAACCCAACCGAACACGATCGGCCCGTCGTTGCCGAACCACTCGCGGCACAGTGCCACGGTGGGTGGGACCGTGGCGATCCAGTCCAAGCCATAGAAAATGATGAAGACGAGCATGCTCGGTTGCGTCTGCGGCGCGAACAGCGAGGGCAGGATCAACAGTGACAGCCCCCGCAGCGTGTAGTAGGCGACGAGCAGCAAACGGGCATCCATCCGGTCGGTCAGCCAGCCGGAGAAGATCGTTCCCGCGACATCGAAAACCCCGACCACCGCGAGCAGGGTCGCGGCCGTCGTGATCGGCATGCCGTGATCGTGGGCGGCGGCGACGAAATGTGTTCCGATGAGTCCGTTCGTCGAGGCCCCGCAGATGGCGAACCCGCCGGCCAACAACCAGAACGTCGGCGTCCTCGCGGCCTTGCCGAGCACCCGCACGGCACGCCAGGCGTCCGGGGCATGGGTGACGCGCAGGCCTTCCTCGCTGTCCGGAGGTGCGCCGTAGGCCCGCAGGCCGACATCGCTCGGATAGTCGCGAATGAACAGCACGACGAGAGGCACCACCGCGAGGGCGGTGGCGGCGACGACGATCGCGGGGACCCGCCACCCGTGCGCGTTGGCAAGGGCCGCGACGAGCGGCAGGAAGACCAGCTGACCGGTGGCGCCGGCCGCCGTGAGGATTCCGGTGACGAGACCGCGCCGTGCGACGAACCAGCGCCCGGTGATGGTGGCGACGAACGGCATCGCCATCGAGCCGACGCCCAGCCCCACGAGCAGCCCCCAACACAGCACCAACTGCCAGGCCTCGGTCATGAACACGGTCAGGCCACTGCCCAGTGCCACGAGCAACAGCGCGATCGAGACGACGCGGCGGATGCCGAACCGGTCCATCATCGCGGCCGCGAACGGCGCCATCAGCCCGTAGAGCAGCATGTTCAGCGAAACCGCGGCGCCGATCGTCGCGTGCGACCAGCCGAACTCCTCGTGCAGCGGATCGAGCAGCACGCTGGGCACCGACCGGAATGCCGCCGCGCCGAGCAGGGCGACGAACGCGACCGCGGCCACGATCCAGGCGCGATGCAGGCGAGGGCGGGGTGGCGCGAGAAGTTCGGTCACGCCGACCATCGTCTCGCTCTCTCGCCCCCGCAGCGAGTGGCCAAAATGCCAATATGTGTCAAAATATGGCCATGCAGTTGTTCCGGCCACACCGGGTGGCCGTGCTCGCCCTGGAACCGGTGATCGGCTACGACATGTCGATCCCGCCCGCCGCCTTCGGCTACGCCACGGGGCCGGACGGTTCCGCGCTCTACGACGTCGCCGTGTGCGGGGTCGATACGGCACCGGTTCCGACGCCTTCGGGATACGCGATCGTGCCCGCGAATGGCCCCGAACTGCTCGAATCCGCCGATACCGTCATCATCCCGGGCACCCGACTGTCCGGCCCACGAACCGACGGCACCGTGCCCGGACCGGTCGCCGACGCGCTGGCGACGATCCGTCCCGGCACGCGGTTGATGTCGATCTGCACCGGTGCCTTCGTGCTCGCCGCCGCCGGCCTGCTCGACGGGCGCCCGGCGACGACGCATTGGGCCTACGCCGAGCAGTTCCGCGCGCTCTATCCGCGCGTACTTCTGGACGAGAACGCGCTGTTCGTCGATGACGGCGACGTGCTCACCTCCGCCGGGCTCTCGGCCGGAATGGACCTGTGCCTGCACGTCCTGCGCCGCGATCACGGCAGCACGGTGGTCAACCGCGTCGCCCGGCACCTCGTGGTGCCGCCGTATCGCGACGGCGGTCAGTCGCAATTCATCGAGCGCGGACTCCCCGACCCGGGGTCGGCGGGGACCGCACCCACCCGCGATTGGGCCCTGCAGCATCTCGGCGAGCCTCTCGATCTGGTCACGCTGGCCGAGCATGCACAGATGAGCGTGCGCACATTCAGCCGCCGGTTCAAGGCCGAGACCGGCCTTTCGCCGGGCGCGTGGGTGCAGCAGCAGCGGCTGCGGCACGCCCGGCATTTGCTGGAGACCACGGATCTGTCGGTCGAAAGGGTCGCCTCCGGCGCCGGCCTGGGTAGCGCGGCCGCGCTGCGGCATCACATGCGCATCGAACTCGGTGTGTCGCCGCTGCGCTATCGGCAGACGTTCCGGTCCGGGGTCTGACCACACGCGCGGAGTCTGCGGAGCGCAGGCGACGGGAGCAATTGCGGCAGAATCTCCAGCGTGTCCGCACTCGTCGAGCTTGCTGCCGACCTCCGAATCGCCCTGCTCCGGACGGGCTACCACCCCGACGCCCTGCTCGAGGTGCTCGGTACCGACGCCCATGCCGCGCTCGGCCGATCGGAACCGGTTCCGGCCCGCCGGGCCGCTCGCACAGCCGGGGAGATCGGCACGTTGATCAGGTTGTTCCTGCTCGGCGATGCACTGCCCGAGGATGAGGTCGCGGCGGCGCTGCACCCGGTTGAGATCGACCGCGCGGTGGCGGCTGGGCTGCTGGAGCGCGCCGGCGACAGAATTCGCCCAGGCCTCGCCCTGCGCCCGGTCGACACCGGCGGCGGGACCCGCTGGATCGTCTCGGACCTCGATGACAATGTGCGCCGTCGGGCGCTGCCCGCCGATCACGTGCTCGGCGTCGGCCACGCGTCGCTGTCGCTGCTGCGGGCCACCCCGACCAGCCCGGCGGGAACCGTGCTCGACCTCGGCACGGGTTGCGGCATTCAGGCGGTCCACGCGGCGTCCTATGGCGACAAGGTGACGGCGACCGATGTCCTTCCGCGGGCGATCATGCTGGCCGAGGCAACCGCGGCGATCAATGAACTCGACATCGAATTCCTCACCGGGTCGTGGTTCGACCCGGTCGCAGACCGGCGCTTCGACCGGATCGTCGCCAACCCGCCGTTCGTCGTCGGCCTCGGCCGGGTGACCCATACGTACCGCGATTCCGGACTCGCCCTCGACGGCGCGAGCCGCCTGGTGATCGAACGTGTCCCCGGCCTGCTTGCACCCGGCGGTTTCGCCACGCTGCTCGCGTCCTGGGCGCATATCGAGGGCGAGGATTGGCGCTCGCGCGTGTCGTCCTGGCTGCCCGACTACGGCGTGCAGGCGTGGATTCTGCAACGTGATGTCGCAGATCCGGCGCTGTACGTCGGCACGTGGCAACGCGATTCGGGCCAGGATCCGCGCGACGAGGACACCCAGCGCCAGGCCGAGGAATGGCTCGATACGTTCGCCGAGGCGAATGTCGAGGGGATCGGGTTCGGCTTCGTCTACCTGCGAAATATCGACGGGCCTACCGAGGTCCTCGCCGAGGACCTGTTCCACGAGTTCTCCGACGCCCTCGGCGACGAGGCCGTCCGCCATTTCGATCGCACCGATTGGCTGCGTACGGCTGATCTGCCCGCCTCGCGCTTCTCGGTCGCGGCTGCGGCGGCGCTGGAGCGGGTGTACCAGGCGGGCGACGAGGGCTGGGAACAGCTGGTCGCGCGCATCCACCGTGGTGATGGGCCTCGCTGGCAGCACGAGATTGATGATGAGACCGCATCGCTGCTGGCAGGAATGCGCGCGGACGGTCTGGCGTTGGAAGAACTGGTCGCACTCCTAGCGTTCGCTTCCGGCGACGACGAGCCGACACCAGAACTGATGGCGGCTGCCACGGACTCCGTACGGGCATTGGTGCTGCACGGGCTGATAGATCCCGCCTGACGTGCGCTACCTCATCGGTGTGAGGGCGGGTTCTCCCGACCCCGGTGTCTAGGGAGCTGTTCTCAGCAACTTCTCAGGACCAGCGCACGATTTTCGCAGGTCGGACGGTTTTGATTGACGCTGTCGCGGGAACTTCTAGGGCTGCGATCCCGTTGTTCTCATTGACACACCACCGATAGGGAGGCAAGTCATGACAAGCCCCAGCACCGTTCGAGTGCGCCCCGCCGCCGCCGATCTCGACGCCCAGAGCCCCGCCGCCGATTTGGTACGTGTGTACCTCAACGGAATTGGCCGTACCGCCCTGCTGAGCGCCGCGGAGGAAGTCGACCTGGCACGGCGCATCGAGGCCGGGCTATACGCCCAGCATGTGCTGGACACGGGAAAGCGGTTGTCGCCCGCACGCAAGCGTGACCTGGGCATTGTCGTCCGCGAAGGCCGGGCCGCCCGCTCGCACCTGCTCGAGGCCAACCTTCGTCTCGTCGTCTCCCTCGCCAAGCGCTACACCGGTCGCGGAATGCCGCTGCTCGACCTCATCCAGGAGGGCAACCTCGGCCTGATCCGCGCGATGGAGAAGTTCGATTACGCGAAGGGCTTCAAGTTCTCGACATATGCCACCTGGTGGATTCGCCAGGCGATCACACGTGGGATGGCGGATCAGAGCCGCACGATCCGCCTCCCCGTCCACCTCGTCGAGCAGGTCAACAAGCTCGCCCGCATCAAGCGGGAGTTGCACCAGCAGCTCGGCCGCGAAGCCACCGATGAGGAGCTGTCGGCCGAGTCGGGCATTCCGGTCGCCAAGATCACCGATCTGCTCGACCACAGCCGGGACCCGGTCAGCCTCGACATGCCCGTCGGCAACGACGAGGAAGCTCCGCTCGGCGACTTCATCGAGGACTCCGAGGCCACCTCTGCCGAGAGCGCCGTGATCGCCGGCCTGCTGCACAGCGATGTGCGTGTTGTGCTGGCAACCCTCGACGAGCGCGAGCAGCAGGTGATCCGCCTGCGGTACGGCCTCGACGACGGGCAGCCGCGCACGCTGGACCAGATCGGCAAGCTGTTCGGGCTGTCCCGCGAGCGGGTTCGCCAGATCGAACGCGAAGTAATGACGAAGCTGCGCAAGGGCGAGCGAGCCGACCGGCTTCGCGCCTACGCCAGCTGAGCACCGAACAGACCCGACTCGTGATCGGCGTTAGCCGATCACACGCGCGCACCGGCCGGATCTCCGCAGCCCTTTCCCCCTCGAGGCTGCGTAGACCGACCGGTGCGTTGCTGTCTGCGCCGCCGGCCGGGAGCGTGCGCGGTCAGTAGGTCAGCCGTCGCGGCCCGACATCGAAATTGCTCGGCTCCGGACCGATCCGCAACCGGCCGTAGAGCACCTCGACCGATTCCGCGGACACCAGCACCGGCTCCAACGCGACCTCCCGAATATCGGGCAGGTCGTCACACATAGCCGAAATCCGTTGCGCCAATTCCGCGATGGCGTCCTTGTCGACCGGTTCGAGAGTGCGATAACCGGACAGCAGCGGAGCAGCCCGGGGCGCGTCGAGCAGTTCCATCGCCTCCCCCTCGGTCAGCGGCAGCGCGCGATACGCGCGGTCACCGATCAGGTCCATGATCATCCCGGACAGGCCGAACTGGATCACCGAGCCGAACGACGGGTCATCCCGAACCCGCAGCACGACTCCGAGGCCTTTTCGCGCCATCCGCTGCACGTGCACAAGCGACTGCCCCGAGATGGCGGAGAGATCGTCGTAGGCCAACCGCACCGAGTCGGGAGTGGCCAGATCCAGCCGCACACCGTCCAGGTCGGCGCGCTGGCGCCACATCTCCCCCGTCGCCTTCACCGCCACCGGATACCCGAGTTCCTCGGCCGCGGACACGGCCTCGTCGGGACCGACGACCTCCCTAAAGTCCACGACCTCGATCCCGAAGCAGTCGAACAGCCGGACCGCCTCCAGATCCGACAGCCAGCGGCCGTCCGGTGACTGCACGAGCCACTCGGCGACCAGCGCGCGGGCGGCGTCGGTCTCGATTCCGTCGGGTCGCACGACCTGCGATGCCGGTTTCGTCCGCCACACCGCGTAGCGGAGCGCCTTCGCGAGCGCGTGGACCGCGCGTTGCGGGTCGGAGTAGGACGGGATCGAACCGCGAACCGGATGGCCGCGCTCGTCCCGGACCGCGAGGGGTCCCGGGATCCCTTCCGCCGCAGCAAAACTCGCGAGTACCGGCTTGTTCGGGAACTCGTCCACTGCGGCCCGCATCGCCTCGGCGAACGGCGTCCCGTCGACCGGCACGGCGGGCGAGAAGATCGACAGCACCGCGTCGACCTCCGGGTCGACGAGCATTGTTCGCAGCCACTCGCGGTAGTTGTCCGGGGTTGCCGCGGGCCCGAGCCCGACTGCGTGGGCGATGTCGAAGCCCTCGGCGCGGGCCTTGTCGGTGCTGAGCCGGTTCAGCGCCGCGCTATTGCCGACCACCGCAAGCCGCGACCCGGCCGGCAGGGGCTGATAGCCGAGCAGCACCGCGCAATCGAACAGCTCGTTCACCGAGACGACCTGGATGATGCCGGTCTGGGCGAACATGTCCGCGACGACGGCGGAACCGGCCTCGTCGGCTCCCGCTTGGCCGAGCACACCCGTCCGGCCGGTGCCGACCACGACGATGGGCTTGGAACGCGCCACCCGCCGCGCGATCCGGGAGAACTTTCGCGGATTGCCGAACGTCTCGAGGTAGAGCAGTACTACTTCGGTGTCGGCATCGGTATCCCAGTACTGCATCAGGTCGTTGCCGGACACGTCGGCGCGGTTTCCGGCGGACACGAATGTGGACAGTCCAACTCCCCGGTTCGCCGCCTCACGCAGAATCGCGGCACCGAGCGGGCCGGACTGGCAGAAGAACCCCACCCGGCCGCGCTGCGGCAGCACTGACGCCAGCGTCGCGTTCAGCGCGACCGCGGGATCGGTGTTGGCGATGCCGAGCGCGTTCGGCCCCACGACGCGCATGCCGTGCCGGCGGGCGTCGTGCACGATCCGCTGTTCGGCGGCTCGGCCCTCGTCCGTGCCTTCCTCGGCGAACCCCGCCGCGAGCACGACGAGTCCTTTGACCCCCTTCGCGAGGCAGTCGTCGAAGACCTCACCCATCGACCCGGCCGGCACCGCCACCACCGCGAGATCGACGTCGTCGGGGATATCGCGCACGGTGGCGTAGCTCCGCACACCGTGCACCGAGCGGTGCGAGGAATTGACCGGGTACACCGGGCCGGTGAACTCGGCGGCGAGCAGATTGGCCAGCGCGGCCGTGCCGACCTTGCCCGGCGTGGCGGATGCTCCGATCACCGCGACCGAGCGCGGCGTCAGCAGGTTGCGCACGCTGCGCGCCTCGCTCGCGCGTTCGCGGGCGTCGCGCACCGACAGCAACGCGTCGGTCGGGTCGATCGCGAACTTGAGATGCATCACCGACCCGTCGAGGCTGCGCTCGAGCTCGTACCCCGCCTCGCGGAACACCATCAACATGCCGCGGTTCTCGGACAGCACCTCGGCGACGAAAGTCTCTATGCCGTTCTCAGCCGCCGCGCCGGCGAGGTGTTCGAGCAGGATCGAGCCGAGGCCTCTGCTCTGGTGCGCGTCGGCAATGACGAAAGCGACTTCCGCCGAACGGGTTCCGACGTCGTCGGGCAGGCCCTCGTAGCGGCCGATGCCGATGATCTCGTCGCCGAGGACTGCGACGAATGCCACCCGTTTGTGGTAGTCGATGTTGACATCGTGTTCGAGTTCCTTCGCCGACAACCGCGGGTGCGGACCGAAGTAGCGCAGGTATCGGGACCGGTCCGAGAGTGCCTCGTGGAACTTCACGACAAGTTCTGCGTCCTCCGGCGCGATCGGCCGAAGCGTAACCACGCGCCCATCGGACGCGAGCACATCAGCGATCCAGTGCCGCGGAAATCCCGGATCCGCCGATGTCACCCGGTGCTGGGCGGAGTCGAGGTTCGTCTCGCCGGTCACGTGCCCTCCTGGTGGTCAGTCGCGGGGGTCGTCCGGATCGAGGCCGAGCAGTGGAAACACCGCTCGGCGAGTGGCCTGGATCGACCCGTCCACCCTGACGAGCGCCCGGTCGTAGGCCGAGTCACCGGTCTCGGGCGCACCGCCCGGCCCGTCCCAGGGCAGGTAATGCGCGAGTTCGCCATCGCCCATCGCCGTCGGCAGTTCGACTGCGGGCGCCAGCCGGGTGATCCGCGCATTCCACTCCTCGGGGATCGGGGTGGCCGGGTCGATATCGCGATCGAGAGCTGCGGCGATCAGGTGGGTCCACGACCGCGGCACGACGCGCACCAACCCGTACCCGCCGCCGCCGACCGCAAGCCAACGCCCCTCGGCGTAGCGGTCGGCGAGATCGCGCATCGCGAGGAAAGCCGCGCGTTGGCCATCCACACTCAGCGCGAGATCCGCCAACGGATCCTCACGATGGGTGTCCACGCCGCACTGACTGACGATGATCTGCGGGGCAAATGCGGCAATCGCGCCGGGCACGACCGCATGAAAGGCCCGCAGCCACACCGGATCCGACGTGCCGGGCAAAACAGGCAAATTGACCGCCCGGCCGGCACCCTCGTCGATACCGACCTCACTCGACCACCCGGTCCCCGGCCACAACGTCGCCGGATGCTGATGGATCGAGACCGTCAGCACCCTCGGGTCGCCCTGGAATGCGCGCTCCACACCGTCGCCGTGATGCACGTCGACGTCGATATAGGCGATCCGGTCGTAGCCGTTTTCGAGCAGCCAGGAAATGGCGACCGCGACATCGTTGTAGACGCAGAAGCCCGACGCCGCCGAGGCCAGCGCGTGGTGCATTCCGCCGCCGATACTGACAGCCCGCCGGGCGCGACCTGCGGCGATCTCCTTTGCCGCCGCCAGGGTGCCGCCGACGATGGTCGACGCCGCCTCGTGCATATGCGGAAAAATTGGATTGTCGCTGTTCCCGAGACCGAACGGAGCATCCGTCGGCGCGTCGTCGCGGGGCTCGAAATCCTCCGGCGGCCGGTTGTCGACGTCCTTGACCGCCTCGATGTAGCGCGCGGTGTGGATGCGCAGCAGATCCGGTTCGGTAGCGGCCGCCGGTTCGACGACCTCCACGCCCTCGAGCAGCCCGATCGACGTGGCAAGTGCCATGGTCAGGTCCAGGCGCACCGGGTTCATCGGGTGCCCCTTGGCCCAGGTGTAGCTCAGATAACGCGGTGACCAGACCAATGCGTGCCCGGGACCGGATTGTGACCGCCCGGACCGATCAGTTGGCGGCTCACCCTCGCGCGCCTGCACAGCCATGTGGTTCAAACTACTTCGCTGCCTGGAATCTCGGCCTGCCTTGCGATGTTGATAGTGGTGCACGCCTCTCGATCGACTCGTCGCCCGGGCGGCGTGGAAGACCCGATTCGCTGCGCGGACCGGTAGAATTTGCGTGGACGAAGGGGTGTGAGGGTGAAGGATCTTGTCGACACCACGGAGATGTATCTCCGCACGATTTACGACCTCGAAGAAGAGGGCGTAATTCCGCTGCGGGCGCGCATCGCCGAACGGCTCGAGCAGAGCGGTCCGACGGTGAGCCAGACCGTCGCACGTATGGAACGCGACGGATTGCTGCTGGTCGCCGGAGATCGACATCTCGAGCTGACCCCCAAGGGACGATCGCTCGCGGTCGCCGTCATGCGCAAGCACCGGCTCGCGGAGCGTCTGCTCGTCGATGTCATCGGCCTCGATTGGTCCGAAGTGCACGCCGAGGCATGCCGCTGGGAGCACGTCATGAGCGAACAGGTCGAGCGTCGCCTCATGGAGGTGCTCAACCACCCGACCACGTCGCCGTACGGCAATCCGATCCCCGGCCTCGAAGAGCTCGGCCTGGAAGAGAACTTCAACACACCCGAACGCCTCATCCGGCTCACCGAGATCCCCAACGGTGCGCCCACTGCTGTCGTCGTCCGCCGCCTTGCCGAGTACGTGCAGTCCGAGCCCGACGTCATCGCCAGTCTGCGTGAGGCGGGAGTCGTCCCGGACGCGCGCGTTACAGTCGAGACCAAGCCGGGCTCGGTAGCCATTGTGGTTCCGGGTCATAGCGCTTACGAACTCAGTGAAGAGATGGCCCACGCCGTGCAGGTGAAGCTGGTCTGACAACGACCGCGCCCGCCGGGATGACTGTGTGGAACACGCAGACCGTGGCGGACGCGAAGGAGCGTTGTGAAACTTCTGGTGACCGGCGGTGCCGGCTATGTCGGCAGCGTGTGCGCCAAGGTTCTGATCGAGCGGGGCCACGAGGTCGTGGTGCTCGACGACCTGTCCACCGGAAATGCCGACGCCGTGCCGGAGGGCGCCGCGTTCGTCGAGGGTGATCTCGCCACCGAATCCCAGCCGTTGCTCGCGGACGGCAGTTTCGACGGGGTCCTGCATTTCGGGGCGAAATCGCTGGTCGGCGAATCGGTTATCGAGCCGGAGTCCTACTGGTACGGCAACGTGGTGAAGTCGCTCGACCTGCTCGAGGCGATGCGCGAGTCGGGTACGACCCGGCTGGTGTTCTCCTCTACGGCGGCGACCTACGGCGAGCCGGAAACCACGCCCATAACCGAGGATGCGCCTGCGCGCCCTACCAATCCGTACGGCGCCAGCAAGCTCGCTATCGACCACGCCATCACCTCGTACGCGATTGCGCACGGTCTCGCCGCCACCAGCCTGCGATATTTCAATGTCGCCGGCGCGTATGCCGGGCTCGGCGAAAACCGGCTCGTGGAAACCCATTTGATTCCGCTCGTGCTGCAGGTGGCGATCGGCCGGCGCGAGAGCATCGCGGTATTCGGCACCGACTGGCCCACTCCGGACGGCACGGCAGTGCGCGACTACATCCACATCCGCGACCTGGCGGAGGCGCACGTGCTGGCGCTCGAGTCCGCCGAACCCGGAAAGCACCGGATTTACAACCTCGGCAGCGGCAACGGATTCAGTGTGCGCGAGGTCATTTCGGCATGCGAGCGGGTCACCGGCAGCCCGATCAACGCCCAGGACGCTCCCCGGCGCGCGGGTGACCCCGCAGTGCTGGTGGCGTCGAGCGCGCGGGCGATCGCGGAGCTCGGCTGGAGTCCGCAGCACACGCAGCTCGACGAGATCGTCGCCGACGCATGGACGTACCTGCAGTCGCTCGGCGACCGCGCACGAGGCTGACCCCGGTCGCATGATCAACGCTCCCGCGCAGGCGGGAGCGGCACCCCGAGCGTGCACGCTTGCTCGAACCCACAGGTCGCCAGTTCGCGCATCGCCTCGGGCCGAATCCCGCCCTGCAGCGCCGAGTCGAGCATCCACGCGAGCCGGTGTTCCGGGTCCGCGGTCAGCGCCGCCTCGAACGCAATGCCCGCAAGCGGGCCATCTCCGCGCACGTAGGCGCTGAAGCCGAGCAGGGTTGCGGCGTCGGCACGTTCCGGATGAGGCAGCACGCGGGTCATCGCCAGCCACAGCGCTTCCGCAGCGAGATCCTTCTCACCGACCGCCAGCGCCATCACGGCGTCACGCACGATGCGATGTTCCAACGCCAGCGCGAGTGCCGCGAACGCCCGCGCGGAAGGTTCCTCGCCGCTGGCCAGATTGTCGACTTCGAACAGCACGAACTCGAGTTTCTTTCGCGCGGTGAAGCTTCGGCCCGTTCGCTGCCCACCGAAGCGCTCGGCCTGTGCCGCGCGCACCTCGGGCAGGGCGCGCGCGACTTCGCGCCGCCGGGCACGATCGCCGGTGAGCAGATCGGCCAACTCGGTGCGTGAAGCGCGGATCTGCCTGCCCTCCAGCACATGTGCGGTTGTCACCGGCGACACGTCCGGATCCGGCACGAGTCCGTTCCTGGGGTCATCGAGCAAGCTCCACCACGGACTGCCAGTCGCGATTTCACAAGTGACATGAGCGCCGATCAAAGCACAGCCATGCTTCCCCACCGCCCGCGCGACGGCTTCGACCACCGCGGTGTGCAGCGGCGCGCGGGACATGGCCGCGCATTCCGCAGTCCCGTCCCCAGTGCACCAGTGACAATCGCGGCAATCCGCGTCCTGGTCCACCACGACGGCGATCACCGAGGTTGCCCGTTCGCGGGCGCACACGATGGCGAATTGCTCGATCGCGGCGGCCATTTCCGCAGTGAGACCCGGCTCGATTGCCGAATCGCCTGGCGGGGCGATCAAATCGTGTCGCATCACAGCGCCGAGTGCCGTGCCGGTCGGTCCCCCGAGGCACACCAGGACCACCGAGCGCTCCGGCCGGAAGCCGAGCATCGCCGGGATCGCGGCGAGGAGATCGCCGGGATCACTGATACGCAGCGGAGGTCGCGCGGTCGGGTTGAACGGGTCAGCCGAAGTCGTCATGTCCGACAGCGTGCCCGCGGCCGGCACCCAACTCCGTTGCGTGACCTGGGCTTTCACACTTGCCTGTGGACACGCTGCCCACTGTGGACAACCCGCGCCGCAGGGCCATCGAGCGACTGGGTTTGTCGGTATGGCGGTGTAGGGCCCGACGTTAGGCGTGCGCGACCCGCGCGACGGCGTCGGTGAAGATCGCGTCCAGCGCGGTCGTATCGGGTTGAATCCCGTTGAAGCTCATGTACGTCGCGGAAACCCGCACGTCATCGCACTGCGCGATGAAGGTGAGCATCGACTGCGCGAGGCTGACGGCACCGGTCCCGGATCGCACGGTCTGGCGCACGGCCAGCGCGTCGTCGGCGTTCACCACCGGCGGCGGGAGCAATTCGGTGTGGACCGTGGACTTCGTCTGCGCGGTGGTGACTTCCACGTCTGGGCAGCGCCGCAACTGCGCTTCGTACTGGTCGAGCGGCTGGTCGGTGCGACTGAGCGCGACCGTGATCGTGGCCCGGCTCTTCGCGTCCGTGCCGACCACGATCGCGGCCTCGTCATTGTCGCGATTCTGCTGCGCCGGTTCACATCCCGCTGGCTGCACCTTGGCTCCCGGCGGGATCCCCGTCAGGTCCGCAGCGGCCTGTTCGACCGCCTTGGGCGACAGCACCACCGCCGGATAACGCGCGGGGAATTCCTCGGGCCCGGGCAGCAGATCAGCGAGGCTGGCATCCAGCCGCGCGGGTGGTCCGGCGCCCTCGGGTACCGCAGTGCCCGATACCTCGGCTGCGCAGCCGGCGGTGAATATCGCCAGCGCGGCGAACACGCCGAGCCGACTCAGTACCGATGACTTCGCCCCTGGGTTTCCGGCTGTACCCATCCCCATGCGTTCCGATCCTCGTAGCGACTGTCCGCGGGGCGGCGTGTTGCAGCCCCCGCGAACAGTGTGCCTGCCGGTACGCGCAAGCGCCGTCAGGGCGCCGCCGGTTCCTCTGAGCTCGCGGAATCGAGGAGGATCTCGGCTACGAGCGCGATGACCTCGGACCCGGCCTTCGCGGGGGACCCGGCGTCGAATGGGGGTTGCGGGTCGTACTCGATCGCGAGCTGGATGGCCTTGGCCACGTCCTCGCCGGCCAGCCTTGCGGCGAGGGTGAGGCCGAGATCGATGCCCGACGAGATGCCTGCGGCAGTCGCCACCTTGCCGCGGATCACCACTCGATCGCTCGACGGGACGGCGCCGAGCGAACCCAGCACTTCGAGAGCTCCCCAATGGCAGGCGGCATCGATTCCGTCGAGTACGCCGGCCCGAGCAAGGTACAGCGATCCGGTGCACACGCTTGTCGTCCACGTTGTGGTGGGGTGCACGTCGCGGAGCCAGCGCACCAGCGGGTCATCGTCTGTGCCGGTCGGGTCCGCGAATCCGCCTGGCACGACGATCACGTCCCGTGCGGACATCTCGTCGAAGCCTGCCGTCGCAACGACAGCGCGCGGGTGTGGTCGAGTACCGGTTTTCACGGGCGGCCTTGTTATGGAGGCGGAGCCCATCGCGGAAATGCAGCAACCGGTCGACACGCTGATGGTTGCCGGTGGCCACGGCTTCCTCGCCGCTCGCACCGATCGTGGCCTCATCGAGCACATCCAACGGATGGCACGGCGGAGCCGACGGGTGGCATCGGTGTGCTCGGGCACCTTCGTCCTCGCCGAGGCCGGGCTGGTCGACGGCAAGCTGGTGACGACGCATTGGGCCGCTGCCCCGTACCTGGCGGAGTGGTACCCGTCGGTCACCGTCGAGCCCGACCGCATTTACGTGCGCGACGGCGAGGTGTGGAGCTCAGCGGGGGTGACCGCCGGCATCGACCTCACGCTCGCGATGGTGGCCGAAGACCTGGGCGACGCGCTGGCCAACGAGATAGCGCGTGGGATCGTGCTGCCGGTCCGGCGCTCGGGCGGTCAGTCCCAGTACAGCGCGCAGCTCGCGGCCCGCGGCAGCTCCTCGCCGCAGCTCGCTCCTTTGCTGGCGTGGATGGCAACCAATCTCGATTCCGACCTGTCTGTCGCCGCCCTCGCCGACCGCATCGGGTGGGGCGAGCGCCACACCGCGTCTTCCAACGCCGCCTGGCGACCACGCCCGCGCAGTACCGTCGATCTTTCTCGACTGCGGGCTGAAGCGGCCACCGCCCGCCTCTACCCAAGCGTCAGTGACCGCGCGCGATCCACTCCTCGAGGTGCGGCGCCTCGTCACCGATGGAGGTGGAATCGCCGTGCCCGGTGCGCACTCTCGTCTCCGCCGGCAGCTCGAACAGCCGCGCCGAGATCGAATCGATGATCGTCGGGAAGTCCGAGAACGAGCGGCCGGTCGCACCCGGGCCACCCGAGAACAGGGTGTCGCCGCTGAACAGCTCACCGGCCTCCGGGACGTAAAGGCAGATCGACCCCGGTGAGTGACCCGGCGTGTGCACGACCACCAGGTCGGTACCGCCGACCGAGATGCGGTCGCCGTCGGCGAGGGTGCCGTGCGCGACACCGGCGTGAGTCTGCTGCCAGAGCATGTCGTCGCCGGGGTGCAGGAGCACCGGGGCGTCGAGCTGCTCGGCGAGTTCGGGGGCGACCGTGACGTGGTCGTTGTGCCCATGCGTGCATACGATCGCGCGCACGCTCCGGCCGGCCACGGCGTCGATGATCGGCGTCGCGGTATGGGCCGCGTCGATCACCACGACCTCGTCATCGTCACCGACGACCCAGATGTTGTTGTCGACATCCCAGGTGCCGCCGTCGAGGCTGAACTGCCCCGACGTGACAACCCGGTCGACCCGGAACGCGCCGCTCATGCCACGACCACCGACCGCAGCACCGCACCGGCGTGCATCGTCGCGAACGCCTGCTCCACCTCATCGAGCGAGATCCGCTCGGTGACGAACTTGTCCAGCGGCAGCCGGCCCTGCTGGTAGAGGTCGACGAGCATCGGGAAGTCGCGCTCAGGCAGGCAGTCGCCGTACCAGGAGGACTTGAGCGATCCGCCGTGGCTGAAGAAGTCGATCAGCGGCATCTCGAGCGTCATGTCCGGCGTCGGCACACCGACGAGAACCACGGTGCCGGCCAGGTCGCGGGCATGGAAGGCCTGCTTCCAGGTCTCCGGGCGGCCGACCGCGTCAACCACGACGTCCGCGCCGAAGCCATCGGTGAGGTCCTGAATCGCCTGCACTGCATCGGCTTCCGAGGCGAGGACGGTGTGGGTCGCGCCCAGCTCGGTCGCCCAGTCCAGCTTCCGCTGGTCCAGGTCGACCGCGATGATCTTGCTCGCGCCGGCCAGCTTGGCACCGGCGATCGACCCGCAGCCAACACCGCCGCAGCCGATCACGGC
Source organism: Aldersonia kunmingensis (assembly GCF_001646865.1). Lineage (GTDB taxonomy): Bacteria > Actinomycetota > Actinomycetes > Mycobacteriales > Mycobacteriaceae > Aldersonia > Aldersonia kunmingensis. The sequence goes on from NZ_LRRB01000231.1 coordinate 34,245, forward strand.
CACCGTGTCGCCGCGGCCGACATTGCCGGTATTCATGGCGGCACCGATGCCTGCCATCACGCCGCAGCCGAGCAGGCCGACAACCGCCGGGTCCGCCTCGGGATCCACCTTGGTGCACTGCCCGGCGTGCACGAGCGTCTTCTCGGCGAAGGCGCCGATGCCGAGCGCGGGAGTCAGCT
>NZ_LRRB01000090.1 GCF_001646865.1 Aldersonia kunmingensis
GGGGCCGTCCAGCCAGGGCACCGTGAAGAGCAGGTGATCGTTCGCGGCGACCGCGTCGAAGCCGAGCGACACGGCCGTAACGACGTAGTCCACCAAGCGATCGATGGGAAACGTCTGATCGCCGAAGTCGATCTGCGGGAGATGGATGCCGAAACGCAGTGCGGACATCGCGGGCCGTTCGGTCGGGACCTCAACGATAGTTCGCAGCCACTACCGCTGATCAGGTTCTGGCGGCGATGACGAGATTGGCGGCGAAGGGGGCCTGGACCGCGCCGGCGGCAGTACGGAAGTCGGCAAGCACCGCCTGGGCGCCGGAACGGATGCGCCGGTAGGTCACGTCGTCGAGGCGATCGCGCAGGGGCGTGCTTTCCACCTCGGTGGTCACGAATGCATCGACCGACGGAGCGCGGTAGATGCCGTCCACCGTCCTGGCGGTGCGAACCTGTAGCCCTGCTCGAGCCGTCTCGTCGGCCACGGCTTCGAGGTTGCCGCACACGAAGTAGCTGCCCAGCAGGTCGGCGGCCTCGGGTCCGGCGTGGTTGGTGACCATCTGCACGAATGGCGCGAATGCCGGCTGGGCATTGAGCGCCGCCGGAACGAGGAGACCTACCGTGGCGCCGGGCACCGCGACTCGGGCCATTTCTCCCAGTGCTCGGCCGCGATCCGGGAAGAACATGAGTGCCATCTGCGACAGCACGATGTCGAAGGATCGGTCGGGGTAGGGCAACGCGGACGCGTCACCCCGTCGGAAGGTGAGGTCGGGGCGGATTCGGCGAGCCACCTCGAGCATGGCTTCGTTTAGGTCGAGGCCCTCGACGATACCCTCAGGACCGGCCCGGTCCGCCGCAGTGCGGGTGAGAATGCCTGTGCCGCAACCAATGTCGAGAGTGCGGGCGCCGGGATACACACTCGCCGCGTCACACAGCATCGGCGCCCACTGGGCGAAGAAGGCAGGCACGAAATCCGCCTCGTAGCTCTCGGCCGCGGCCGCGGAAAGGCCAAACTGCTCGGAAGGCGTTGTGGACATGATCCGATGCTGCGCCGACGTTCGCCGGTGGCGCATCGGGCAACTGACCTATTTCGGTTCGGCGCGTACGGCCCACGCAGCGGCCTCCACTCGATTGCGCAGGCCCAACTTGGCAAGAATGCTACTGACGTGGTGCGCGGCGGTCTTGCGACTCACCTGCAACGCCGCTGCGATCTCGGGGTTGGTGAGCCCCGCGCCGAGCAATTCGAGCACCTGGCGTTCGCGAGCGGTGAGCAGCTCGGCATCCTCGGTTCGGCGCCGTTGCAGCCGCAGTCGGGCGAGCCGAGCAACGGCCTGGCTGTGCAAAACCGGATATCTGTCAGCGGTACACCGCACGCCGACCGCCAGTTCACGCTCACCGTCGTGCCAGCGTCCCCGAGCGGTGAGCACGCTGCCGTAATAGATGCGGCACTCGGCGAACAGGAAGGGACAGCCATAGTGCTCGACGAATCGGTCTGCCACAACACTCCACTGCGTCGCACGGTCCAGATCACCGGCAACCTCACAGGCGCGCAACATGTCGCAGCAGGTGTAGACGACCGTGTCCAGCGAAGTCCGCTCACCGGCAAGTGCGGCGGCGAGTGCCTCGTCGACCAGGTCGAAGCCGCCGGCGTCGCCGCTCATGACGCGAATCAAACCGAGTTGGGACAGCGCGACCAACGCCAGGTCGACATCCTCGTTCGCCACGTCGCCGGCGGCGCGGGTGAGGCGTTCGGCCTCGGCCAGATCCGGGTTCCGGTATCCCTGCGCGATCCAGACCCAACCGTGCGCGGGACCGACCGGGGACGAGCCCAACAGCCGCTCGGCGCGGCGCAGCCAACCATTTGCGGCCGGATGATCGGCGAAATTCGCCTTGTAGACGATCGCCAGCCAGACAGCGCACCGTGCGGCGCCGAATTCGTCCCCGGTTCGCCGGTAGAGGGCGTACGCGCGCTCGCACGCCGGCACGCTCGTCGCGTCGTCGCCGAGCCACCATGCAGCGGAGGCGAGCACCTCGTTCAGCGGCCCGGTTTCACCGTCGGCGAGTGCGTGAATTGCGGCGGCGCGCGCATCGGCCCAGCGCCCCTCGGCCAGCGCGGCGCGCCCGGCGACGAGTAACTCGCCCGGCCTCACGTGGACCATTCTCGCAGCGGTTTGCCTCGGTTTGGGTGTCGAACCCGGTGAGGGCACCGCGCCTCGCGGCTTCCCGCGCGCCGGGGGTGTCCGCGCGAGCCATTACCCTGTACGCATGCCTTTGCCCTTCCACACCGCATTCCTCGATGCGCTCAATCGGCGCGTCCTGATCGGCGACGGCGCGATGGGCACGATGCTGCAGGCCGCGGACCTCACCCTCGATGATTTCCTCGGCCTCGAGGGCTGCAACGAGATCCTCAACGACACGCGACCCGACGTGCTGCGCGAGATCCACCGCGCCTACTTCGCCGCCGGTGCGGACGCCGTCGAGACCAACACCTTCGGCTGCAACCTGCCGAACCTCGCCGATTACGACATCGCCGGCCGCATCCGCGAGCTGTCCGAGAAGGGCACCCGGATCGCGCGCGAGGTCGCCGACGAGATGGGCCCCGGGCGGGACGGGATCCCGCGGCTCGTCCTCGGTTCGATCGGACCCGGCACAAAGCTGCCGACGCTGGGGCACGCGCCGTTCGCGGCGCTGCGGGATGCCTACACCGAGGCCGCGCTGGGCATGATCGAGGGCGGCGCCGACGCGCTGCTCATCGAGACCTGCCAGGACCTGCTGCAGGTGAAGGCCGCCGTGATCGGCAGCCAGCACGCCATGCAACAGCTCGGCAAGCGACTGCCGATCATCGCCCACGTCACGGTCGAGACCACCGGCACCATGCTGGTCGGCAGCGAGATCGGTGCCGCGCTCACCGCGCTCGAGCCGCTCGGTATCGACATGATCGGGCTCAACTGCGCCACCGGCCCCGCCGAGATGAGCGAGCACCTGCGTCACCTGTCGCGGCATGCCCGCATCCCGGTGTCGGTGATGCCGAACGCGGGTCTGCCGGTGCTCGGCAAGAACGGTGCCGAATACCCGCTCAGCGCCGAGGATCTCGCCGAGGCGCTGAAGGGTTTCGTCACCGAGTTCGGCCTGTCGATGGTCGGCGGCTGCTGTGGTACCACACCCGAACATATCCGCCAGGTCGCCGACGCCGTGCACGGTGCGACAAAGGCGGCACGCAAGCCGGAGCACGAGCCGGCTGTGGCGAGCATCTACAGCGCCGTGCCGTTCGCACAGGACGCCAGCATCATGATGATCGGCGAGCGCACGAATGCCAACGGCTCCAAGGCATTCCGTGATGCGATGCTCGCCGAGGACTGGCAGAAGTGCCTCGATATCGCCAAGGACCAGATCCGCGACGGCGCGCACATGCTCGACCTCTGTGTCGACTACGTCGGCCGTGACGGTGCCGTCGACATGGACGCGCTGGCGAGTCGGCTCGCGACTGCGTCGACGCTGCCGATCATGCTGGACTCCACCGAAATCGATGTGCTGCGTACCGGCCTCGAGCATCTGGGTGGACGCTGCGCGGTCAACTCGGTGAACTACGAGGACGGCGCCGGCCCGGAGTCGCGGTTCCAAAAGACGATGGCACTCGTCGCCGAACACGGCGCGACTGTGGTGGCGCTGACGATCGACGAGGAAGGTCAGGCGCGCACCGCGGCGAAGAAGGTCGAGATCGCCGAGCGGCTCATCGAGGACATCACCTCGAACTGGGGCCTCGAGGAGAGCGACATCATCGTCGACACACTCACCTTCACACTCGGCACCGGGCAGGAGGAGTCGCGCCGCGATGGTGCCGAAACCATCGAGGCAATCCGGGAACTGAAGAAGCGCCACCCGCAGGTGCAGACAACGCTCGGCCTGTCGAACATCTCGTTCGGCCTGAATCCTGCTGCGCGCCAAGTACTGAACTCGGTGTTCATGCACGAGTGCGTCGAGGCAGGCCTGGACACCGCGATCGTGCACGCCTCGAAGATTCTGCCGATCAGCCAAATTGGCGACGAGCAGCGCGAGGCGGCGCTCGACCTCGTCTATGACCGCCGCCGCGAGGGCTATGACCCGCTGCAGCAGTTGATGGCACTGTTCGAGGGCGTCTCGGCGGCCGACGCACGTGCCTCACGCGCCGACGAACTCGCAGCGATGCCACTGTTCGAGCGGCTCGCCCAACGCATTGTGGACGGTGACCGGAACGGTCTGGAGCCCGATCTGGACGAGGCGATGCAGACCGTGCCGCCGCTGCAGATCATCAACGAGACGCTGCTATCCGGCATGAAGACCGTCGGTGAGCTGTTCGGCTCCGGGAAGATGCAGCTGCCGTTCGTGCTGCAGTCCGCCGAGGTCATGAAGGCCGCCGTCGCCTACCTCGAGCCGCATATGGAAGCCACAGACGACGACGGCAAGGGCCGGATCGTGCTGGCCACCGTCAAGGGCGATGTGCACGACATCGGCAAGAACCTGGTTGACATCATCCTGAGCAACAACGGCTACGAGGTCGTGAATATCGGTATCAAGCAACCGATTTCGGCGATCCTCGAAGCCGCCCAGGACAAGCGCGCCGACGTGATCGGGATGTCCGGTCTGCTGGTGAAGTCCACGGTGGTGATGAAGGAGAACCTTCAGGAGCTCAACACCAGGGGAGTGGCCGAGCAGTTCCCGGTGCTCCTCGGTGGAGCCGCGCTTACCCGCGCCTACGTCGAGGACGATCTGGCCGATGTCTACGAGGGTGACGTCAGCTACGCCCGCGACGCCTTCGAGGGCCTGCGCCTGATGGACAAGATCATGACCCGCAAACGCGGCGGCGGTCCTGATCCCGATTCGCCCGAGGCGATCGAGGAGCAGAAGGCACTCGAGGAGCGCAAGGCGCGCCGCGAGCGCAGCAAGCGCATTGCGGCGCAGCGCAAGGCGAAGGAGGTTCCGGTCGAGGTACCGGCCCGCTCCAACGTCGCCGCCGACGTCCCCGTGCCGACTCCGCCGTTCTGGGGCACCCGAATCGTCAAGGGCATCGCGTTGTCCGACTACTCGGCTCTGCTCGACGAGCGCGCGCTGTTCCTCGGCCAGTGGGGCCTGCGGGGGCAGCGCGGCGACGACGGGCCGAGTTATGACGATCTCGTCGCAACCGATGGCCGTCCGCGGCTGCGGTACTGGCTGGATCGGCTCTCCACCGAGGGTGTGCTCGCGCACGCTGCCGTGGTGTACGGATACTTCCCGGCGGTGTCCGAGGGCGATGACGTCATCGTGCTCGAATCGCCGACTGATTCGTCTGGTCGCTCCGCAGGCTCCGCTCCTGATCCGGATGCGGCGGAACGGTTCCGGTTCACCTTCCCGCGTCAGCAGCGCGACCGGTTCCTGTGCATCGCCGACTTCATCCGGTCGCGTGAGCATGCCCGCGAGACCGGACAGGTCGACGTCATGCCGTTCCAGCTGGTGACGATGGGCCAGCCGATCGCCGATTTCGCCAACGAACTGTTCGGCGGCGACAACTACCGGGACTACCTCGAGGTGCACGGCCTCGGCGTGCAGCTCACCGAAGCTTTGGCCGAGTACTGGCACCGCCGGGTTCGCGAGGAGTTGAGGCTCGACGGGCACGCGGTGTCCGAGGAGGATCCCGCCGACGTGGAGGAATACTTCAAGCTCGGTTACCGCGGCGCGCGCTACTCGTTCGGATACCCCGCCTGCCCCGAACTCGAGGACCGCGCGACGCTGGTCAAACTGCTCGAGCCGGAGCGCATCGGTGTACGGCTCTCCGAGGAGTTGCAGCTGCATCCCGAGCAGTCCACCGACGCGTTCGTGCTGCTCCATCCCGAGGCGAAGTACTTCAGCGCATGACCCGGCCGGCGATCGAGCTCGACTACGCGGTTCTCGATTGTCCGGATCCCATTGCGCTGGCGGAGTTTTATGCGCAGCTGCTCGGCTGGGAGATCGTGCGGGCGGACGAAGAGTGGGTGGTCGCACAGGCGCCCGGCAATGTGGCGCGGCTGGCGTTTCAGCTCGCGCCCGACTTCGAACCGGTCGACTGGCCGAGCGAAAGCGTCCACTCGCACCTCGATTTCATCGTCGACGACCCCGCTGCCGCGGAGTCGTGGGCGGTGGGGCTCGGCGCGGAGTTGGTTGACGATGCGCTCGAGCACCCAGGCTTCCGGGTGTTCCGCGATCCGGCCGGGCACTACTTCTGCCTGTGCCTGCGGGATGCAGCCGAATGACCGAACTCGCTGCCGTCCTGTGGGACATGGACGGCACCCTGCTGGACTCGGAAGTGCTGTGGGACGAGGCCGTGTACGAGCTCTCGGAACGGCTCGGCCGCCGCCTGACCCCGGCTGTGCGGGAAACCACCCTCGGCAACTCGATGGACGGCGTGCTGCGCAAGCTCTTCGCCTACTGCGACGTCGAACCGACCCAGCAGGCCTTCGACGAGTCCGCGACCTGGCTGCGGACCCGCGTGGGGGAGATGTTCGATCAGGGTCTGCCGTGGCGTCCCGGCGCGAAGGACCTGCTGGCAGCGGTGCGGGCGAGCGGCCTGCGGGCCGCGCTGGTCACCAACACCGAGCGGGAGCTCACAGAGAAGGCGCTCGAGACGCTCGGCCGCGAATACTTCGATGCCACCGTGTGCGGCGACGAGGTGAGAGCGGGCAAGCCGAGCCCGGAGCCGTACATCCGTGCGGCACAGCTGCTGGGCCTCGAACCCGAGCATTGTCTGGCCATCGAGGACTCGCCCACTGGAACGCACGCGGCCGAGGAGGCCGGCTGCGCCGTGCTCGTCGTGCCGTCGACGGTCCCGGTGGTCGCGCGCCCGGGTGTCCTGGTCATCGAATCACTGGTGGGGCTGGACGTTCCTGCTTTGCAGCGGACGCACACACACGCGATGGGCTGAGCGCTCAACCGAACTCGTCGAGGACCTGTCCGTCGACAATCCGGTCGTACGTGTCGCGGGCAGCCTCGACCAGCGCCGCGTTGGCGCCATCCACCTCGACCGAATAGGCGCGCGCAGCTTCCTCGGAACGGCCACCGGCAACGTGCCGGAAAGTGAGCCGCCGCAGCCGCTCGTCCTCCGGGCAGTCGAGATACCAGAGTTCGGTCAACGTGGCGCGGACCCGCCGCCACTGCGGGTCGTCGAGTCCGAGGTAGTTGCCTTCCACGACGATCAGCCCTAGCTCGGGGGACAGGCTGTGCGAGGCCGCGACCGGATCATCGAGGGTGCGGTCGAAGTCCGGAACGTAGACGGGTGGGTCGCCCGGCCGCAGGGCGGCGGCGCGTTCCACGGTGCTCGCGAATCCCGCCGCATCGAAGGTGTCCACCGCGCCCTTGCGATCGCGGCGGTGCAACCGGTCGAGCATGGCATTGGACAGATGGAATCCGTCCATCGGCAGCACCCCGATCAGGTCGGGTCCGAAAGCGGCGACGATCGCACCGGTCAGCGTCGACTTGCCGGTGCCCGGCGGACCGGCGATCCCGAGTAGGTGTGGATATCCTCGCGCGCGGCCTTCCTCGATCCATCGCGCCACCAGCTCCCGAACCGCCACGGACCCGACCCTACGGCGTCGCAGCTGCACCCTCGCGGTTCTTATCAGCCCCGGGTTTCGCGATTGCGGAGTGAACGGAAGCGTTCACTCCGTTCAACGCAACGGATCTTCCGTTCAGGCGCGGATCCGGTGCCCCGTGGGCGGATTTTCTGTTGCGCGCGCGACCTGAGACAATGGCTCTCCGTGAAAACCTTCGAGTCCCTGTTCGCCGAGCTCCAGGACCGTGCCGCCACCCGCCCCGCGGGATCCGGCACCGTGGCCGCATTGGATGCCGGCGTACATACGCAGGGCAAGAAGGTGCTCGAGGAGGCCGGCGAAGTGTGGCTGGCCGCCGAGCATGAGAGCGACGAATCCCTTTCCGAGGAGATTTCCCAGTTGCTGTACTGGGTCCAGGTGCTGATGGTCGGTCGGGGTCTGAGCCTCGAAGACGTCTACCGACATTTGTAGACGCCCCTTCGACACCGACCACTTCGAAAGGACCTGATTCCATGCTCCGCGTCGCGGTGCCCAACAAAGGCTCGCTCTCCGAGTCGGCCGCTCACATCCTCGATGAGGCCGGCTATCGCCGCCGTACCGACTCTCGTGACCTCACCGTCCTCGACCCGGCGAACCAGGTCGAGTTCTTCTTCCTGCGCCCCAAGGACATCGCGATCTACGTCGGTTCGGGTGAACTCGATCTCGGTATCACCGGCCGCGATCTTGCGCTGGATTCCGGTGCGCCCGTGCAGGAGCGGATCGCCCTCGGCTTCGGCCGCTCGTCGTTCCGCTACGCCGCACCCGCCGGCCGGGACTGGAGGGTCGAAGACCTCGCCGGCAAGCGGATCGCGACCTCGTACCCGAACCTGGTGCGAGCCGACCTGAAGGCGCGCGGCTTCGAGGCCGAGGTCATCCGGCTCGATGGCGCGGTGGAGATCTCCATCCAGCTCGGTGTCGCCGACGCCATCGCGGACGTGGTCGGATCCGGCCGCACGCTGCGCCAGCACGATCTGGTCGCGTTCGGTGAATCGCTGTGCGATTCCGAGGGTGTGCTCATCGAGGCCAACGGCGCCGACACGAGCGACCGCGCGCGCAATCAGCTCGTCGCCCGCATCCAGGGTGTCGTGTTCGCGCAGCAGTACCTGATGCTCGATTACGACTGCCCGCGCGAACTGCTCGATCAGGCCGTGCAGATCACGCCCGGTCTCGAATCGCCCACGGTCTCGCCGCTGGCCGATGAGAAATGGGTCGCGGTTCGCGCCATGGTTCCGCGCAAGACGCACAACGCCGTGATGGATCAGCTCGCCGAGATGGGTGCGAAGGCGATCCTCGCCTCAGATATCCGCTCCTGCCGCGCGTTCTGAGCCGGCTCGCCGGCGTGCGTTCTGAGCCGGCGCGCTCTGACCGACGTTTCTACGGTTCGAGTTCCTCGGACTCCGGCCAGCCCGGGTACTCCGGAGTGGTGCCGCCGAACGACGGGCACAACGCCTTGTAGTCGCACCAGTTGCACAGTCGACTGGGGTTTGGCCGAAAGTCGCCGGTAGCACCGGCCGCAAGGATCGCTCGCCACATCGCCGACAGGGTCCGTTCGAAGCGCAGGAGTTCCTCGGCGTCCGGTTCGTAGGTGAGGATGTCGCCGCTGGACAGGTAGAGCAACCGCAACTGCTTGGCGAGAATGCCGCGGGTACGCAGCACGATCAGGGCGTAGAACTTCATCTGTAACAGCGCACTCTGCTCGCGCATCTCGCTGGGCACTCGGCCGGTCTTGTAGTCGACCACGCGCAACGCGCCGTTGGTTGCGACGTCGATGCGGTCGATGAAGCCGCGCAGCAGCACACCGTCGTCAAGTTCGACCTCGACGCGCGACTCGCAGGACTCCGGCTCGAACCCGGCGGGGTTCTCGAGCCGGAAGTACGCCTGCACGAGCGACTCGGCGCCGGCGAGCAGCGCGACCCGCTCCGGGTCGGCGAACGCCTCGGCCAGTCCCGGTCGCTCGGCGACCAGCCGATCCCAGGCCGGACCGACCAGCTCGGTCGCCCGCTCCGGGGAACGCTCGGGTGCCGGGAGGTCGTAGAGCGCCTCGAGCGCGGCATGCACGACATTGCCTCGGGTTGCCGCTGCGGACGGTGTCTCCTCGATCCGGTCGATCGCGCGCAGCCGGTACTTGAGCGGGCACTGACGGAAGTCGCTCGCCCGAGACGGCGAGAGCGCGATGCGGCGGCGCGGCGAAGTCTCGCCGGTGGAGCTAGCCGTCGACCCGCTTTCGAGGTCGGCGGGGGCGGCGAGAGTCATACCTGGAAGGCTAGGCTGCGGCGCCGACAGATCTGCCCAGGCACGCTCGCGCCCACAACAACAGCGTTTGTAGATGAACAAGGAGCAGTGACTTCAATGACGGCCAAACGGACCGGACCCTTCGGCGTCGGTGACCGGGTTCAGCTGACCGACACCAAGGCCCGGAAGTACACCGTCGTCCTCGAGCCGGGCAAGGAGTTCCACACCCACCGAGGCGGCATCATGCATGACGACCTGATCGGTGCGGATGAGGGCAGCATCGTCACCTCCACGAACGGCACCCCGTACCTCGCGCTGCGGCCGTTGCTCATCGATTTCGTACTGTCGATGCCGCGCGGTGCCGCGGTGATCTACCCGAAGGATGCGGCGCAGATCGTCCAGGAGGGCGATATCTTCCCGGGTGCGCGCGTGCTGGAGGCCGGCGCCGGCTCCGGTGCACTGACCTGTTCGCTGCTGCGCGCGGTCGGGGAGCGCGGCGAGGTGATCTCCTATGAGATCCGTGAGGACCACGCCGAGGTCGCGGTACGCAATGTCGAGACCTTCCACGGCGGGCGACCGGAAAACTGGAGCCTGACCATCGGTGATGTTGCCGACTACGAGGGTGAGCAATTGGATCGGGTGATCCTGGACATGCTCGCGCCGTGGGATGCGCTGCCGACGGTGGCCAAAAACTTGGTGCCTGGCGGTGTGCTGATGGTTTACGTCGCTACCGTGACGCAGTTGTCGAAGGTGGTCGAGGCGCTGCGCGAACAGGAGTGCTGGACCGAGCCGCGCGCGTGGGAATCGATGGTCCGCGGCTGGCACGTGGTGGGCCTTGCGGTGCGGCCCGAGCATCGCATGCAGGGGCACACCGCATTCCTCATCAGTGCCCGCCGTCTTGCCGAGGGCACGGTGACGCTGAAACCGCAGCGTCGTCCCTCGAAGGGCTGATCCAGCGGTTGTGCGCGACGTCCCGCCGCCGGGCCGGTGGCGGGACGCGCATCACGTGACTACGCGCAGGGCGCCCCGCCCATCGCGAACAGCTGGCAGGCACTCGCATCGGACAGCTTCCAGGTGCCGTCGACCTGCTCCCAGACCATCGCACTCGGCAGCGTGCCGTGCGGCGAGGTGATCTGCACATTGGCGGTCGCGGTGGTGCCGTTCACAACCACGTCCTGGACAGCGAAGGTGATCGCGCCGTAGCTCGCCAGGGACTGGGTGACAGTTTCGAGGTTCGAGGTACGCGCGTCACCGTTCACGATGACGGCCGCCTTTTCGCCGACCGGGCGGGCCGGATCGATGATCAGCGTGAGGGTGCCCTGCAGCTCCTCCGGCGCGGCAGCAGACGACTCCGTGGCCGATGCTGCGGCCGAGGTCGAGGCGGCAGCCGAGGTCGTGCTCGTGGCCTCGGCGGTGTCGTCGTCGGAGCCGCAGGCGGTCAGCCCGACGGCGAGGACGAGCGCGGTCGCCGCGACAACACTGCGCTGGATAAACCTCGTGCGAACGAACAAAATTCGGCCTTCCGGTGTGGTCTCCATACCGAGACATCTGCTAGTAAGGGCAGGCTAACACGAGGCTGTTAACGCAACCGACGCGCGGATGCGATGACTCGGAAACGGCGTTGGAAGGCAATTACGCGTCCATGCCGGTAGCGTTGTATGACCGGTACTGGGAGGAGTCGCACATGAGCCCCATCGAGAGTTCGGATTCCGCAGCTTGGCGAGAGCTTGAGGCTGTACGGGCAGAGGCGGCTGCACTTCGCAGGCAACTTGCCGATTCGCCGGATCGCAGTCGGGAACTCGAATCACGCATCGATTCCCTGACGATCCGCAACACGAAGTTGATGGACACGCTCAAGGACGCGCGTCAGCAACTCGTCGCCCTGCGCGAGGAGGTCGACCGCCTCGGTCAGCCGCCGAGCGGGTACGGCGTGCTGCTGTCGGTCTACGAGGACCAGACGGTCGACGTGTTCACCTCCGGCCGCAAGATGCGGTTGAACTGCTCGCCGAACATCGACACCGAGACTCTGCGGCAGGGCCAGACGGTCCGGCTCAACGAGGCGCTGACGATCGTCGAGGCCGGCGCCTACGAGCGTGTCGGGGAGATCTGCACCCTGCGGGAGGTGCTCGAGGGCCAGCGGGCGCTGGTTGTCGGGCATGCCGACGAGGAGCGCGTCGTCTGGCTCGCGGACCCGCTGGCGTTGGTTGCCGAGGAAGACGACGTCGCCGACCCGGATCAGCCGAATCGCAAACTGCGCCCGGGTGATTCACTGCTTGTCGACACCAAGGCCGGCTATGCGTTCGAGCGCATTCCCAAGGCCGAGGTCGAGGACCTCGTGCTCGAAGAGGTGCCCGACGTCGGATACGAGGACATCGGTGGCCTCGGTCGGCAGATCGAGCAGATTCGCGACGCGGTCGAGTTGCCGTTCCTCCACAAGGAACTGTTCCGCGAGTACTCGCTGCGCCCGCCCAAGGGTGTGCTGCTCTACGGCCCGCCCGGTTGCGGCAAGACGCTCATCGCCAAGGCGGTAGCGAACTCGTTGGCCAAGAAGATGGCCGAGGCCCGCGGCGAGGATGCGAAGGAAGCCAAGTCCTACTTCCTCAACATCAAGGGCCCGGAGCTGCTGAACAAGTTCGTCGGCGAGACCGAGCGCCACATCCGGATCATCTTCCAGCGCGCTCGGGAGAAGGCGTCCGAGGGCACCCCGGTGATCGTCTTCTTCGATGAGATGGACTCGATCTTCCGCACCCGCGGATCGGGCGTGTCGTCCGATGTGGAGACCACGGTCGTGCCGCAGCTGCTCAGCGAGATCGACGGCGTCGAGGGCCTGGAGAACGTCATCGTGATCGGCGCATCCAACCGCGAGGACATGATCGACCCCGCGATCCTGCGTCCCGGTCGCCTCGACGTGAAGATCAAGATCGAACGCCCCGACGCCGAGTCGGCGCAGGACATCTTCTCCAAGTACCTCACGACGACGCTGCCGCTGCACGAGGAGGACCTCACCGAGTTCGGTGGCGACCGCACGAACTGCATCAAGACGATGATCGAGCGGGTCGTCGACCGGATGTATGCCGAGAGCGAGGACAACCGGTTCCTGGAGGTCACCTACGCCAACGGTGACAAAGAGGTCCTGTACTTCAAGGACTTCAACTCCGGCGCCATGATCCAGAACATCGTGGACCGGTCGAAGAAGTACGCGATCAAGGCGGTACTGGAAACCGGTTCGCCGGGTCTGCGCATCCAGCATCTCTACGACTCGATCGTGGACGAGTTCTCCGAGAACGAGGACCTGCCCAACACGACGAATCCCGATGACTGGGCACGCATCTCGGGTAAGAAGGGCGAACGGATCGTCTACATCCGCACGCTGGTCACCGGAAAGAACGCGAGCGCGAGCCGCGCGATCGACACCGAGTCGAACACCGGGCAGTACCTGTAGGAACCGACCAAGCGGGCTCCCACCGTCGAAATCGCTCGTTCGACGACGGTGGGGGCCCGTTCGTCGTTAGGTTGCCATTGCGAACCGTCGACGCAAGGAGTGTTCATGCCGCTTCCCCTCGCGCTTGGCCGGTTCAACAAGATCGCGACCAACCGCATCGTCGGCACGGTCGCCGGTCACGTCCCCGGCATGGCGATCGTGGTGCACCGCGGCCGGAAATCGGGGACCGAGTACCGGACTCCGGTGAACGCGTTCGGCGGTGTGGACCGGTACCGCTTCGCGCTCACCTACGGCAAGGACACGGACTGGGTCCGCAATGTCCTTGCCGCGGACGGATGTTCGATCGAGAGCCGCGGCCGCACGATCGTGCTCGACGAACCGTGGCTCGGGCGGGATCCGGAGGCCGCGTGGGCGCCACCCGTCGTGCGGACCCTGCTGCGTGGGCTGGGCGCCGAGTATTACCTGCAGTGCCGGGTCAGGCACGAATGAGCAATCGCTCTCGATGCGGGAATGCCACCGCGTCCCGTCGGCGGCTGCGGGCCGAATTCGCATAGTCTCGACACATGCAGCGCATCATCGGTATCGAGGTCGAGTACGGCATCTCGTCGCCCACCGAGGCGTCGGCCAACCCGATTCTCACGTCGACGCAGGCCGTTCTCGCCTATGCCGCGGCGGAGGGCGTGCCGCGTGCCCGCCGCACCCGCTGGGACTACGAGGTGGAGTCGCCACTGCGCGACGCTCGCGGATTCGACCTGAGCCGGCTCAACGGACCGGCGCCGGTAATCGACGCCGACGAGGTCGGCGCGGCGAACATGATCCTCACCAACGGTGCCCGCCTCTATGTCGATCACGCCCACCCGGAGTATTCGGCGCCCGAGGTCACCGACGCGCTCGACGCGGTGATCTGGGACAAGGCCGGCGAGCGCGTGATGGAGGCCGCCGCGCGGCACGCCAGGTCGGTTCCGGGCACGCCGCCGCTGCAGCTGTACAAGAACAACGTCGACGGCAAGGGCGCGTCCTACGGCACCCACGAGAACTACCTGATGGCGCGCGAAACGCCGTTCAACTCGATCATCGTCGGGTTGTCCCCGTTCTTCGCCTCGCGGCAGGTGATCTGCGGATCGGGCCGGGTCGGTATCGGGCAGTCCGGCGACACGCCCGGATTCCAGCTCTCGCAGCGTTCCGACTACATCGAGGTCGAGGTCGGGCTCGAAACCACGCTCAAGCGCGGCATCATCAACACCCGCGACGAGCCGCACGCGGACGCGGACAAGTACCGCCGCCTGCACGTCATCATCGGTGACGCGAACCTCGCGGAGATGTCGACCTATCTAAAGGTCGGCACCACTGCGCTGGTGCTCGACCTGATCGAGGCGGGTGTCGACCTGTCCGATCTGCAACTCGCGCGACCGGTTACCGCCGTGCACACGATCAGCCACGACCCGACCCTGCGGGCGACGGTTGCGCTCGCCGACGGCCGGGAGATGACGGGCCTGGCGATCCAGCGCGCGTATCACGATCGGGTCGCGAAGTTCCTGCAGGAACGCGGCGAGGAGGACGAGCGCGCCACCGACATCATGGACAACTGGGCCATGGTTCTCGACCTGCTCGAACGCGACCCGATGGAGTGCGCGGACCTGCTCGACTGGCCCGCCAAGCTGCGGTTGCTCGAGGGTTACCGCAACAGGGAAGGGCTCGGCTGGGCCGCGCCGAAGCTGCACATGCTGGACCTGCAGTACTCGGATGTGCGGCTGGACAAGGGCATCTACAACCGCCTGGTTGCCCGTGGATCGATGCGGCGTTTGGTCACCGAGCAGCAGGTGATGGACGCGATGACCAACCCGCCGCCGCTGACCCGCGCCTACTTCCGTGGCGAATGCCTGCGCCGTTTCGGTGCCGATATCGCCGCCGCGAGCTGGGATTCGGTGATTTTCGATCTGGGCGGTGATTCGCTGGTGCGTATCCCCACCCTCGAGCCGCTGCGCGGCACGAAAGCACACGTCGGCAAGCTGCTGGATTCGGTGGATACCGCCGCGCAGCTGGTTGATCAGCTCACCACGTAAACAAGGCAATTCGTGCGTGCACAACGCACGATGTCGGGTTCCATCGGTACTGTGAAGGTTCGAGCACGAGTGGCATTCGGTACTCGCGCATCGCACGCACACGAGGAGGTCGCCGGCTATGGCACAGGAGCAGACCAAGCGTACGGGTGGCGGTGGCGAGGACGAGGGCCCTGTCGGAGATGGTTCGGCCGGCCAGGAACGTCGTGAAAAGCTCGCCGAGGAGACCGACGACCTGCTGGACGAGATCGACGACGTGCTCGAAGAGAACGCAGAGGACTTCGTTCGTGCCTATGTGCAGAAAGGTGGCCAGTGACACCTGAGGGTGCCTCGCGACTCCGGCTGGGGTCCGATATCTCGTCATTCTCCGAACACCTTCGCGCCTATGCGCCAGAACTGCTTCCGGGTAGCCGGATGGATCTGCGTGGCGACTCGCACGGGGACATCGCCCCGCACGGCACCACGATCGTCGCCCTGACCTTCGCGGGTGGGGTGCTGATCGCCGGTGACCGGCGCGCGACGATGGGCAACCTCATCGCCAGTCGCGACGTCGACAAGGTGTACGTCACCGACGAGTACTCTGCCGCCGGTATTGCGGGCACCGCAGGAATAGCCATCGAACTCGTTCGGCTGTTCGCGGTCGAACTCGAGCACTACGAGAAAATCGAAGGCGTCCCGCTGACCTTCGACGGCAAGGCGAGCCGCCTGTCGTCGATGGTGCGCAACAACCTGCCGATCGCGATGCAGGGCCTGGCCGTGGTGCCGATGCTGGTCGGCTACGACCTCAACGCATCGGATCCGGCGAAGGCCGGGCGGATCGTGTCCTATGACGTGGTCGGTGGCCGTTCCGAGGAACGGTCCGGCTACCACGCCGTCGGATCCGGTTCGCTGTTCGCCAAATCGGCGTTGAAGAAGTTGTACCGCAACGGAATCGACGCCGACGAGGCGCTCCGATTCGCGGTCGAGTCGCTCTATGACGCGGCCGATGACGACTCCGCGACCGGCGGTCCCGACCTGGGCCGGCGGATCTACCCGTCCGCAGTGACCATCACCGCGGATGGCGCCGAGGAGGTCTCGGCCGAGCGGGCCGAGCAGGTCGCCCGTGCCGTCATCGAAGCCCGCGCCGAGCAGGAAAGTGAGCCGCGATGACCCTGCCGTACTACGCATCCGCCGAGCAGATCCTCCGGGACAAGACGGAGCTGGCACGCAAGGGAATCGCAAGGGGGCGCAGCGTCGTTGTGCTCACCTACGACAAGGGCGTGCTGTTCGTCGCGGAGAACCCATCCACGGCGCTGCACAAGGTCAGCGAGCTCTACGACCGCATCGGGTTCGCCGCTGTCGGCAAGTACAACGAGTTCGAGAACCTGCGCCGGGGTGGCATCGTCCAGGCCGACCTGCGCGGGTACTCCTACGACCGGCGCGACGTCACCGCACGGTCGCTGGCGAACGCCTATGCGCAGACCCTGGGCACCATCTTCTCCGACCAGCTCAAGCCCTACGAGGTCGAGATCTGCGTCGCGGAGGTGGGATATCCGGACAGCCCGAAGCCACCGCAGCTCTACCGCATCACCTATGACGGCTCGATCGTGGATGAGCGCGGATTCGTCGTGATGGGCGGTACCACCGAGCCGATCACCACCGCATTGCGCGATCTGTTCGAACCGGGCCTCGAGCTCGGTGCGGCGATCGCGATCGCGGTGGAGGCGCTGCAGGCCGGAGCTGCCGACGCGCCCGCGGGCGAGAAGGAAAAGCGGGTTGTCGGCGTCTCGGCCCTCGAGGTCGCGGTGCTCGACGAGACCCGGCCGCGCCGCGCGTTCCGGCGGGTCACTGGGCCCGCACTCGAGGCGTTGCTGCCGTCGGGCAAGCGCAAGAGCACCCGCAAGGCACCGGCAGCCGCCGAGGGCGGTACGGCCGACAAATCGGACGGCTGATTTACAGCCGGTCGCAGCATCATCCGACCGGGCGCGTCGCGTGCGAGTCCCGCCGCGACGCGCCCGGTCGCTGTACTGTCGAGGAGTGCAGCGACGAATATTGGGGATCGAGACCGAATTCGGTGTGACGTGCACCTTTCACGGCCATCGGCGTCTCAGCCCGGACGAGGTAGCGCGGTATCTGTTCCGCCGCGTGGTGTCATGGGGCCGTAGCTCCAATGTGTTCCTGCGCAACGGCGCACGCCTCTATCTCGACGTCGGTTCGCACCCCGAATATGCGACTGCCGAGTGCGACAGCCTGGTCCAGCTCGTCACTCACGACCGGGCCGGTGAGCGGGTGCTCGAGGAGTTGCTCATCGACGCCGAGCAGCGCCTTGCCGAGGAGGGCATCGGCGGCGATATCTACCTGTTCAAGAACAACACCGACTCCGCGGGCAACTCGTACGGCTGCCACGAGAATTTCCTCGTCGTACGTGCCGGTGAGTTCTCCCGCATTTCGGACGTCCTGCTGCCGTTCCTGGTGACCCGGCAGCTGATCTGCGGCGCCGGCAAGGTGCTGCAGACTCCGAAGGCCGCCACCTACTGCCTGTCGCAGCGCGCCGAGCACATCTGGGAAGGCGTCTCGTCGGCCACCACCCGATCGCGGCCGATCATCAACACCCGCGACGAGCCGCACGCGGACGCCGAGAAGTATCGCCGCCTGCATGTCATCGTCGGTGACTCGAACATGGCCGAGCCCACCACGATGCTCAAGGTCGGCACCGCCGCGCTGGTCCTCGAGATGATCGAGGCGGGTGTGTCGTTCCGCGACTTCGCGCTCGACAACCCGATCCGTGCGATCCGCGAGGTCAGCCATGACCTCACCGGCCGTCGCCCGGTGCGCCTGGCCGGTGGCCGGCAGGCCAGCGCCCTCGACATCCAGCGCGAGTACTTCGCCCGCGCCGTCGAGCACGTCCGCAACCGCGAGTCCGACCCGCAGATCGATCAGGTCATCGACCTGTGGGGCCGCACCCTCGACGCGGTCGAGGCACAGGACTTCGCCAAGGTCGACACCGAGATCGACTGGGTCATCAAGCGCAAGCTGTTCCAGCGCTATCAGGACCGCTACTCGATGGAGCTGTCGGACCCGAAGATCGCGCAACTCGACCTCGCCTACCATGACATCAAGCGCGGCCGCGGCGTCTTCGATCTGTTGCAGCGCAAGGGACTTGCGAAGCGGATCACCGAGGACGAGGCCGTGGACGAGGCCGTGTCCAAGCCGCCGCAGACGACGCGCGCGAAGCTTCGCGGCGAGTTCATCGCGGCCGCGCAGGAGGCCGGCCGCGACTTCACCGTCGATTGGGTGCATCTCAAGCTCAACGATCAGGCGCAGCGCACGGTCCTGTGCAAGGACCCGTTCCGCTCGGTCGACGAGCGGGTCGAGCGCCTGATCGCCTCCATGTAGCCGGCACGCACCGCCTAGGCTCTCACCGTGGCAATCTCCAAGGTCGAGCGTCTGATGAACCTCGTCATCGCCTTGCTCTCGACGGAGCAGTACCTCTCGGCCGACCGCATCAAGAAGAACGTGATGGGGTACGAGGACTCGGCCAGCGACGAGGCGTTCAGCCGGATGTTCGAGCGTGACAAGAACGAGCTCCGCGACCTGGGCATCCCGCTGCAGACCGGTCCCGTGCCGGGCAGCGTGACCAGCGACGGCTATCGCATCAATCGGGACGCGTACGAACTCCCCGAGATCGAACTGACCGATTCGGAGTCCGCCGCGGTGGCGGTGGCCGTTCAGCTGTGGGAATCGCCCGAGCTCGCGGCGGCCGCACAGAATGCGGTGCTCAAGCTGCGGGCCGCCGGGGTTCAGGTGGATCGGGAGCCCGCCGCGATCGTCAGCACGGTCGCCGCGCCGACCCGCGGCTCCGAGCCCGCATTGGGCAAGCTGCTCGCCGCGATCGAGGAGGGCAGGGCGGTGCGTTTCCAGCATCGCGGCCGCCCCACCGACCCGTTCGTGCCGCGCGATGTCGAGCCGTGGGGAATCGTCACCCGCAACGGCCGGTGGTACCTCGTCGGCTTCGACCGGGACCGCGGGGCCGAGCGCACCTACCGGTTGTCCCGGATCGGTGACGACGTGGCCGCCTACGGCCCGGCGAACAGCGTGCGGAAACCCGAACATCTGGACCTGCGCGCCGTAGTGGACCGCATCAGCGGCGCCCCGGTCACCGGCACGGCCACCGTCTGGGTGGCGCACGGGCACGCATACGACGTGCGCCGGCTCGGCAAGGTCATCGGAACCCGGCGGGTCGGGGAGCGCGACGGGGACCTGGTCGAACTCGTCGTGCGCTCGCGGGACTGGATCGGCCGGATGATCGCAGGGCACGGAGCGGGGGTTCTGGTGATCGAGCCGGAGGAACTGCGCAAGGACGTCACCGCACGGCTCGAGGCGGCCGCCGATCAGGACGAGGCCCTGCGATGAGCAACCGACTCGCCACCCGGATGTCGCGCCTGCTGAACATGGTTCCGTACCTGCTCGCGCACCCCGGTATCAGCAAGCTCGAGGCGGCCGCCGACCTCGGGGTCACGGTCAAGCAGCTCGAAAGCGACCTCAACCAGCTGTGGATGTGCGGGTTGCCGGGGTACAGCCCGGGCGACCTGATCGACCTCGCCTTCACCGACGACACGGTCTCGGTGACGTTCTCGGCCGGTATGGACCGTCCGCTGCGCCTTACCTCGACCGAGGCGACCGCGTTGCTGGTCGCGCTGCGATCGCTCGTCGAGATGCCCGGCATGGTCGACCCGTCCGCGGCGCAGGGCGCGATGGCCAAGATCGAGTCGGCCGCCGGTGCCGCCGCCCGCTCGCGCACCGACGAGCCGGGGGACTTCGGTCCGGCTGCACCGGCGGAAAGCCCGGTCACCGCGACCGTGCGATCCGCGCTGCACCGCTCACATGCACTGCGCTTGGTGTACTACTCGGCGAGCCGGGACACCGTTTCCGAACGAGATGTCGACCCCATTCGTATAGTCCTCGTGGACAACCACAGCTACCTGCAGGGCTGGTGCCGCAACGCCGAGGGCGTGCGGTTGTTCCGGTTCGACCGCATCGACGACGCGACCGAACTGGACGAGCCGTCCCGGCCGCCGGAGACGGCGCTGGCCGAACAGGACGCGATGGAACTGTTCAGCGACGATCCGGGGCTGCCGCTCGCGCGGTTGGTCATTGCAGCGGATTCGTCGTGGGCGCTGGACCAGTACCCGATGAGCAATGTCGTCGTCCGGGATGACGCCACTATCGGGGCCACGATGCGATTCGCGAGCGTGGATTGGATGGCTCGTTTGGTCCTGGGCTTCGGTGGCGGGATGCGGGCGGTCGAGCCGCCGGAATTGGTCGCCGCGATCAGCAACAAGGCCGCCGCGGCAGTGGCGGCGTACCGGGAGTTGGACGGAAGTTCGGGTGTCCCGCCCGTCCGGTAGCATCGAAGTCACCTGAACTCCGGAGGTTGAATCATGGGCGCAATGAGTCCTTGGCATTGGGCGATCGTGCTGCTCGTGCTTGTCCTGCTGTTCGGCTCAAAGAAACTGCCCGACGCCGCTCGGGGTCTCGGCCGCTCGCTGCGCATCTTCAAGAGCGAAATGAGCGAGATGCAGAACGACAAGTCGGCACCCGCCGAGCAGGCCCCGGCACAGCCGCAGACCCAGCAGTTGCCGCCGGCCCAGCCGCCGTTGGCGCAGCCGACACAACACGCTCAGTCGCAGCAGCCGCAGTCGTCCGAACACGCGGATCCACGCTCGGCGTAACCGTCCGGCCACGGCGCCGCTCGCTAGGCGAGCGACTGCGTCGGGCCCGAGTCGGCGCCCACGGCACGACAGAGAACGGGGTGATGGCGCACCCCGAAATTCGCGACGGTAAGGGAAGCAAGGGACAGGCGAAGTGCGCATTCCGTTCGATCCGCGGCGCAGTCGGCGTCGCACGAATCCGGACGGCACAATGTCGCTGGTCGAGCACCTGTACGAACTTCGCACAAGGCTGCTGATCTCGCTATTGGCTGTCGGCGTCACGACGCTGTTCGGCTTCTTCTGGTACTCGCACTCGATTCTCGGGATCGAAAGCCTCGGCGACATCCTGCGTGGTCCGTATTGCTCGCTGCCCGACTCCGCCCGAGCGCAACTTGCCCCCGACGACGAGTGCCGGTTGCTCGCGACCGGGCCGTTCGAGCAGTTCATGCTCCGATTCAAGGTGGCACTGACCGCCGGTGTGGTGCTCGCGTGCCCGATCTGGCTCTATCAGCTGTGGGCGTTCATCACGCCCGGGCTGTACCGCAATGAGCGGCGCTACGCGGTCGGCTTCGTCGCCGCCGGCGCCGCACTCTTCGTCACGGGCGCAGTGCTCGCCTACGTCGTCGTGGCCAAGGCGTTGCATTTTCTGCTCACCATCGGCGACAACGTGCAGATCACGGCGCTGTCCGGTGCGGAGTACTTCGGCTTCGTAATCAACCTGCTGATCATCTTCGGTGTCAGTTTCGAGCTACCGCTGATCGTGGTCGCGCTGAACTTCGTCGGTGTGCTCACCTACGAGCGGCTCAAGCGCTGGCGGCGCGGCCTGATCTTCGGGCTGTTCGTTTTCGCTGCCGTCGTCACGCCCGGTCAGGACCCGTTCTCGATGTTGGCGCTGGCGCTGGCCTTGACACTCCTGTTGGAAAGCGCGATCCAGATCGCGCGCATCCACGACAGGCGCAAGGCCAAGCGCGAGGCAGCCGACGAGTGGCTGAACGACGAGGAAGCAGCCCCGATCGGCGCACCGGACCCGGTGGCGGCTCCGGAGAAGGTCGACGATTTCTCGGACACGCTCTGACGTGGCCACCTCGCCGCAGTCCACGCAGCTGGACGCGTTCGCCCGTGAGTTGAGTTTCCCGCTGGACAAATTCCAGCTCGATTCCTGCGCTGCACTCGAGAACGGCCACGGCGTCCTCGTCTGCGCGCCTACCGGGGCCGGCAAGACTGTGGTGGGCGAATTCGCCGTCCATCTTGCGCTCGCCTCGGGCGGAAAATGCTTCTATACAACGCCGATCAAAGCGCTGTCGAACCAGAAGTTCGCCGACCTCGCTCAGCGCTACGGGCGCGACACGGTCGGCCTGCTCACGGGCGATCAGTCGATCAACCCGCATGCACCAGTGGTCGTCATGACCACGGAGGTGCTGCGCAACATGCTCTACGCGGCCTCCCCGGCGCTGACGGGCCTGTCCCATGTCGTCATGGACGAGGTGCATTTCCTCGCCGACCGGTTCCGCGGCGCGGTGTGGGAAGAGGTGATCCTGCACCTGCCCGAAGACGTCCGCGTGGTCAGCCTGTCGGCGACAGTGAGCAACGCCGAGGAGTTCGGCGCATGGATCCAGACCGTCCGCGGCGACACCACGGTGGTCGTGGACGAGATCCGTCCGGTCCCGCTGTGGCAGCACGTCCTCGTCGGGTCCCGGATGTTCGACCTGTTCGACAGCAAGAGCCAGGCGGACGCGCCCGGCAAGAAGATCGTCGTCGACCAGGAACTGACCCGCTACGTGAAGCAACGGCGGGATGCCGACCGGGCCGCATCGTGGGACGACCGTCCACGACGTGGTGGCCCGCGCGGCGGATACCGGCCGCCGCCGCGTCCGGATGTCCTGGCCCGCCTCGACTCCGAGGGGCTGCTGCCCGCCATCACATTCATCTTCAGCCGTGCCGGCTGCGATGCCGCACTTGGCCAGTGCCTGCGCTCGCGGCTGGATCTCGGCAACCCGGACAACCAGGACCGGATCGACGCGATCATCACCGAGCACACCGGCGAGTTGCCCCGCAACGACCTCGAGGTGCTGGGCTATTGGGAGTGGCGCGAGGCGCTGCACCGCGGGCTCGCCGCGCATCACGCCGGCATGCTGCCCGCGTTCCGGCACACCGTCGAAGAACTGTTCGTGAACGGTCTGGTCCGCGCCGTGTTCGCCACCGAGACACTGGCATTGGGAATCAATATGCCGGCTCGCACGGTCGTGCTCGAGCGGCTCGTGAAGTTCAACGGTGAGACGCATGCCGATCTGACACCGGGGGAGTACACACAGCTGACCGGCCGCGCCGGCCGTCGCGGCATCGACGTCGAGGGTCATGCCGTGGTGGTGTGGCACCCGAACCTCGACACCACGGCAGTCGCCGGGCTCGCGTCGACCCGCACCTACCCGCTGCGCAGTTCGTTCCGGCCCGGCTACAACATGTCGATCAACCTCATCGACCGGATGGGCGCCACCGATTCGCATGCGCTGCTGGAACGCTCTTTTGCGCAGTTCCAAGCGGACCGTTCGGTGGTCGGGCTGGTCCGCGGCATCGAACGCAACGAGCACGACCTGACGAAGCTGCGCGATCAACTCGGTGGGGACGGCAGCGATTTCATCGAGTACATGTCGCTGCGCGAACGGATCAGGGAGCGCGAGCGGTCGGTCGAGCGTCAGGGCCGGGCAGACCGCCGGGCTGTGGCCGTGCACGCGCTGGCCGGTCTGCGCCGGGGCGACGTCGTCTCGATTCCCAGCGGACGCCGGGCCGGGCTGGCTGTGGTGCTCGAACCAGACGCAGATTCCGGCGATCCGCGCCCGCTCGTGCTCACCCAGGACAAATGGGCCGGCCGCGTCTCGGTAGCCGATTTTCCCACTCCGGCAGCGGCATTGGGCCGAATGCGGCTGCCCAGGCATGTCGACCATCGCACTGCGCGGGTGCGTCGCGACCTGGCGTCGGCGCTGCGCAGTACCGGCATTTCCGCGCCGCGTACCCAACGTGGCAAGCGCGCTTCCCGTGCAGCGGACGATCATGAGCTTGCCGCCCTGCGCCGGGCGTTGCGGGCGCATCCATGCCACGACCTGCCCGACCGCGAGCAGCGCGCCCGCGTCGGTGAGCGCTACAACCGCGTGCTGCGCGAGACGGATTCGATGAAGCAGAAGGTCGCCGCGACGACCAACTCGTTGGCGCGCACGTTCGATCGCATCGTCGGACTCCTGACCGAACGTGGCTACATCGCCGATGGCGAGATAACCGAGCACGGACGTCGGCTCACCCGCATCTATGCCGAGGCCGACCTGCTCGTGGCCGAATGCCTGCGCGACGGAGCATGGAAGGGTCTCACGCCCGCGGAGCTCGCCGCGGTCGCTTCGGCGGTGGTGTACGAGGCCCGTCGGGAATCCGGCTTTCTCATGGTGTCGGGTCCGACCGACGGAATCCGCAACGCGCTCGGCCGGACGGTTCGGTTGTGGAGCGAACTTCGATCCGACGAGGCGCGGCACAAGCTGCCGTTGACCCGCGAACCCGACCTCGGCTTCGTCGAGGCCGTGTACAAGTGGGCGAGCGGCGAGGCGCTGGTCGAGGCGTTGCTCGCGGGTGGGGACCAGGGCAACGCACTGCCCGCCGGTGATTTCGTGCGCTGGTGCCGTCAGGTGATCGACATCCTCGATCAGCTCCAGGCCACCACAGAGGACCCCGAGATCGCGGCGACCGCAGCCAAGGGTGTGCGGGCGATCCGGCGCGGGGTCGTGGCGGTCGACTCGGCGTAGCGGGTACCGCGCCGCGATCCGAATGCGGGTTACGGTGATGCGAGAGCGACGGAAGCGAGGAAGCACGTGAGTGATCCGCGGGAACCGGAGGATGCGAATTCGCCGTGGGCGCGTCCCGGACAGCCGTCGCCCGAGACTCCGGAATCGTCGTCGTCCGAGCATCCGGAACAGCAGGCCTGGGAGCCCGATGCAACGCAGCAGGCGTATGAGCCGCAGCAGTGGCCCGGGCAGCAGAACTGGCCACAACAACAGTGGCAGCCGCAGCCGCAGCAACCGGGCTGGCAGGGCGGTCCGTACCAGCAGGGCCAGCCCTATCCGCAGGGGCAGCCGTATCAGCAGCAGTGGGCACCCCAACCGGGCCAGCAGTACTACTACCAGGGCCAGCCGTACGGCGCCGCGCCTCAGCAGGCGTATGGCGAGGTTCCGCCGATGCCGACCGACACCCAGAAACGTTCTCGTGCTCCGCTTTTTATCGGGCTCGGTGTGCTTGTCGTGATCATCGGGGTCGTGGCGGGCGTCTTCTTCGCCGGCGGGACCACTCTCGATCAGGAGGCCGCGCAGATCGGTGTGGCGCAGATCCTCACCAACAGCTACGGGCTCGAGAACGTCACCGACGTGAGTTGTCCCTCCGGCCAGCAGGTGAAAGAGAACGACAGTTTCATCTGCACCGTGCTCATCGACGGTGAAAGCCGCGATGTGGCAGTCACATTCGTAGACGACGACGGCACATACGAGGTCGGCCGGCCGTTGTGACGGACCTCAGCGGTCCGCCATCGCGGCGATCAGGCGGCTGATCGGGCTCTCGGCGTTGTACTTCGCAGCGAGTTCCTCGAGCCGGTCCGGGTCGACCGGCGTGCTGGGCAAGGTGTCCGGTCCCGACATCATCACCTCGGCGTCGCACACAACGCGAACCACGGGTGCCGCCGCATCGAGATAATCGGAGGCCGCAGCCAGCTTGGCCCGCATGCCCTGTGCCATATCGGATTCCGGGTCCAGCACCGCGGCGCGCAGCCCTTCGAGACTGCCGAATCGCAGGATCAGCGCCGAGGCCGACTTCTCGCCGACGCCCTTGACGCCGGGCAGGCCGTCGGACGCATCACCGCGCAGCGTGGCGAGATCGGCGTACGCGGGCCCCGCGTTCGGAACCGGGACACCGTATTTCGCGGCGACCTCGGCCGGCCCGAACAGCTCGGCCTTGGCCAGCCCACGCCCGACATAGAAGACCCGCACTTTCGGTGCGGGGTCGTCGCGCACGAGCTGCAATAGATCGCGATCTCCGCTGACCACGACGACCTCGTCGGTTTGTTCGATAGTGCTCAGCGTGCCGAGCACGTCGTCGGCCTCGAGCCCCTCGGCGCCCGCGGTCGCAATACCCGCGGCGGCGAGCACGTTCAGGATCATCTCGACCTGAGGGGTGAGCGCATCGGGCACCTCCTCGGCGCCCGGTGCGGATCCCGCGGTGGTGTCGAGTCGATGCGCCTTGTAGGACGGCACCGCATCGACGCGGAACTGCGGACGCCAGTCCAGATCGAGGCACACCACGAGCCGCGTCGGCTGGTGGCGGGCGATCAGCGCAGCGACCATGTCGGTGAACCCACGTACCGCGTTGACTGGGCGGCCGTCGGGTGCGGTGATTTTGTCCGGGATGGCATGGAATGCGCGAAACCACAGGCTCGCGCCGTCGAGGAGGAGCAATCGTCCGCTCATGGTCCCCAGCGTAGGGGGCGATGACTAACCTGAGTCCATGAGCACCGCATCAAACAAGGGTGGATCGAGCCGATTTCCTTCCCCCGTCTACGGTGACCGACTCGAGCGTGCCGCGGCGATCGCCGGAAAAGCCGGCCTCGACGGCCTGTTGATCACGCCCGGTCCGGACCTGCAGTACATGCTCGGCACCCGCGCGCAGTCCTATGAGCGGCTTACCTGCCTGGTGGTTCCGTCGAACGGCGGGAAGCCGACGATCGTCGTTCCGAAACTTGAACTCGCCGGCATCGGTGATTCCGCCACCGCCGATCTCGGCCTCGACATCCGGGACTGGGTGGACGGTCAGGACGTGTATGGCATCGTGAAGGACCTGCTCGGCGGGACGCGCGCTGCGGTGGCCGAGGCAATGCCGGCGCTGCACCTGGTGCCACTCGCGGACAAGCTCGGCGCGCTGCCGATCCTTGCCACCGGAGTCCTTCGCGACCTGCGAATGGTCAAGGACGCCAGCGAGATCGATGCGCTGCGCCGCGCGGGACAGGCGATCGACCGCGTGCACGCCCGCATGGGTGAATGGCTGCGTGCGGGACGCACCGAGGCCGAGGTTGCCGCCGACATCAACCGCGCAATCGTCGAAGAGGGCCACACGCACGCCGAATTCATCATCGTCGGGTCCGGCCCGAATGGCGCGAACCCGCACCACGAGGTGTCCGACCGGATGATCGAACCGGGCGATATCGTCGTCATCGATATCGGCGGTCCGGTCGAACCCGGCTACAACTCCGATTCGACTCGAACGTACGCGATCGGAAAGCCGCCGAGCGGAAAGATCGCGGACCAGTACGAGGCACTGCAGCGTGCCCAGCAAGCCGCGGTCGATGCGGTTCGGCCGGGAATCACCGCGGAGGCCGTGGATGCCGCAGCGCGGGATCCGCTCGTCGGCGAGGGCCTCGGAGAATATTTCGTGCACCGCACCGGGCACGGCATTGGACTGTCAGTCCACGAGGAGCCGTACATCGTGTCGGGTAACGACATCGTGCTTGCGCCGGGCATGGCGTTCAGCGTCGAACCCGGTATCTACTTCCGGGGCGATTGGGGAGCGAGGATCGAAGACATCGTGGTGGTCACCGAGGACGGCTGCGAACCGATGAACACCCGCCCGCACGACCTGGTGGTGCTACCCGGATGACTGCGTCCCTCGACACCCTCGTGACCACGTTGCGGACCGAGGGCGACCGGATTGCGGCCATGCCGGCCGACCTGCTCGACGCGCCGGTGCCAACGGTGCCGGGGTGGACTTTGGAAGACGTCGTTCGGCACACCGGCCGGGTGCATCGCTGGGTGCTTGCCCGACTCGACTCCGACCCCGATGGCGGCTCTCCGTCGGAGCGGGCGCCGTCGCTCCCGCATGGCCCGGATTGCCTTGGCGTATACAAGGAATCGCTGGATGCGATGGTTGACCGGCTCACCTCGGTCGATCCGGAGACACCGGCGCAGACGTTCGTCGGTCGGCAGAACTACGGCTGGTGGATCCGCAGGCAGGCGCACGAGGTGACCGTGCACCGATTCGACGCCGCGGACGCGGTGCACGCGGCGGGCGGTCCGGCACCCGAAACGGCCGATCCGCTCAGCGCTGCGGACGGTATCGACGAGCTGACCTGCGTGGTGTACGCGCATCGCGTACCGCCGCTGCCGGAGGAGCTGCACGGGACAACCATCCACGTGCACGGAACCGATACGCCCGATGCCGAGTGGTTGTTGGAACTCGGCCCGGATGGAGTGCGGACGCGCCGTTCGCATGAGAAGGCGACCGTCGCATTGCGCGGAACCGCCGAGAACCTGCTGCTCGTGCTGTCCCGGCGTCGCCCGCTGGATGGGCTCGAGGTGTTCGGTGACGGGACCGTCGCGGCGCGCCTGCTCGATGTCGCCCGGTTCTAGCGCCGTTCAGTTCGTACGCAGGGACTGCGAGCCCATCACCCGGGTGACGTCGATTTCGATCACCACTCGCTTGGGGTTCTCCCGGGGCGTTCGATAGCGGCCCGCATAGCGCTGCTCGGCCTCCCGGACACTCTCCGGGTCCCGCAGCACCTTTGCCGCGCCCTCCAGCGTGAGCCAGCGTGCACCGTCGACCTGGCTGACCGCCGCGTACCCGCCGCGTTCGGCGTTGCGCGCCTTCTGGGAACCGTCGCTGGTGATCACGCGGGCCTTGCCGGCCTCCGGATCCCAGGTGAAGCCGACCGCGACGACATGCGGTGTTCCGCCGACGCGCAGCGTGGTCAGCGTGGCGAGATGGCGCTCGCGCAGGTATTCGAGCGCGCCTTCGTTGAGATCATCAGGGGTGGACGGCATGGGCTGACGATAATCCAGCACACTGAACCGGTGAGCGAAGCAGGGGGCAGAGCCGTTGGACCGCGCTCGACGGCGGATGTCGGGCCGGTAGTCATCCTCGGTGGACGCAGCGAGATCGGGATCGAGATCGCGGTCCGTTTGGCCGCCGGCCGGGACGTCGTCCTGGCCGCGCGGCGCAGCGACAGCCTCGTCGACGAGGTAGCCGCGGTAAAGGCTGCGGGTGCGGCGGCGGTGGCAACGGTGGAGTTCGATGCCGACGACGTCGATTCGCACTCCGCGCTGCTCGACGCGCTGGAACGCGACCACGGCCCGCTCGACACCGTCGTACTGGCTTACGGGATTCTCGGCGACCAGTCGCGGGCCGAAGCAGATTCTTCGCACGCGGTGGCGATCGTGCACACCGACTTCGTCGCCCAGGTGTCCATGCTGACGCTGCTCGCAGACCGGATGCGCAGTCGCGGCACCGGCGCAATCGTGGTCTTCTCCTCGATCGCCGGCGCCCGGGTGCGACGCGCCAACTATGTGTACGGCTCGGCGAAGGCGGGACTCGATGGTTTCGCCAGCGGCCTCGGCGACGCACTGCACGGCAGCGGGGTGCAGCTGCTCGTCGTGCAGCCAGGGTTCGTGATCGGCCGGATGACCGAAGGAATGAGTCCGGCGCCGTTGTCCAGCACTCCGGCCCAGGTGGCCGACGCAGTCGTGCGCGGACTGCGCCGAAACTCGCGCCGGGTGTGGGTTCCGGGTCTGCTTCGCCCGCTGATTGGCGTGATGCGCGTGCTACCGCAGCCGATTTGGCGCAGGATGCCGCGATGAGCGAGCAGATCCTCGTAGCCGGCATCGGCGCGGACGGCTGGGACGGGCTGCCTCCACGGACGCAGCGCGAGATTCTGGCCTGTGAGGTGATATTCGGCTCGCAGCGGCAACTCGACCTTGTCCCTTCGTCGAATGCCGAACGGGTCGCGTGGCCGTCGCCCCTTGTTCCGGCGCTTCAAGGATTGCTCGCCAGGCATGAGGGCCGCCGAATCTGCGTCCTTGCCAGCGGCGATCCGATGTTCCACGGTATCGGGGTCACGCTGGCCAGATTGCTCGGACCCGAACGGTTGCGGGTGTTGCCGCAACCCTCGTCGGTATCGCTCGCGTGCGCCCGACTTGGCTGGCCGCTGGCGACCACGACCGTGGTGAGCCTGGTGGCTCGTCCGGTGGAGACCGTGCTTGCCGCGCTCACCGACCGGTCACGGGTGCTGGTGCTCAGCAACGACGGCGCCACCCCCGCCGCGCTGGCGAAGGTGCTGTCCGACAACGGTTTCGGCGAATCTACGCTGCATGTGCTCGAACAGCTGGGTGGTCCCGCTGAGCGGATCGTGACCGAATCGGCGGCGAAATGGACTGACGCGCAATCTGATTCGCTCAATATCGTGGCGATCGAGGCGAAGGTCGCCCCGGACACACCGCGGTTGACCCGGGTTCCGGGCCTGCCCGATTCGGCCTATGGGGGAGATGGTCAGCTCACCAAGGCAGAGGTGCGGGCGG
Organism: Aldersonia kunmingensis; assembly: GCF_001646865.1. GTDB lineage: Bacteria > Actinomycetota > Actinomycetes > Mycobacteriales > Mycobacteriaceae > Aldersonia > Aldersonia kunmingensis. Next base: position 30,354 of record NZ_LRRB01000090.1, read on the forward strand.
TGTCGCTGGCCGCCCTGGCTCCCGCGCCGGGCGAGCTGCTGTGGGATGTCGGCGGCGGCTCGGGGAGCATCGCGATCGAGTGGTCTCGTACCCACCCGGAATGCCGGGCGATCGCGTTCGAGCATGTCGCGGCGCGTGTCGAGCAGATCGAGCGCAACGCCCTCGCACTCGGCGTGCCGACGGTCAAGGTGCGCGGACGCGCACCGGAGGCGTTCGCCGATGCGCCCGTGCCGGATGCGGTCTTCATCGGCGGCGGCTTGACGGTGCCGGGTCTGTTGGATGCGTGCTGGGAGCGGTTACGGCCGGGCGGGCGACTGGTGGCGAACGCGGTCACCATTGAATCCGAGGCGGTTCTGGTGGACTGGGCACGCCCAAATGATGCGCAAATGAGGCGGATTCAGGTCCAACGCGCTGAGCCGCTCGGCGGTTTTTCGGCGTGGCGGCCACATATTGCTGTTGTCCAGATATTTGCCCAAAAGCCCCTGTTGAGCGCGTAGTGTCCGGGTCGCCGGTTGTCGGGGGCCGGAGACCACCCGACGTAGGAGGCACCGTGAAGTTCAGCAGAATCACCGTCACCGCCGCGATGGCCATCACCGCCGTCGCCGTCGCAACGGGAACCGCGAGCGCAGACCCCGCCCCAGCCGTGCCCGCCGATTCCGCCGCCGTGACCGCACCCGGATACCTGGGGAACGACCACGGCATCAACTACCGCACTTTCCTCAACGATGCGGGTCGGGCAATCACCACCACGATCGATGCGGGCATGTTCACGCTCGCGGGTGACGCGGTGACCCTGACCGATCGCTTCGGCGCTGTCGTCGCGTCCATCCCGCTGGCCTACGAGTTCGCCGGCCACCGCGTGTCGGTCGCGCCGTTGATCGCCGATGCCGGGCGCACGCTGACCGTGACCCCGCAGGTCGGGACGACCGACGCGGCGTTGAAGAACGTCGACGCCAATTGGTTCTTTGCCGAACTGAACCGCGCGGCTCCGGGTGCCGCCGTCGGCGCACTGATCGGCGGCGCCATCGGCCTTCTCGGGTTTATCGTCGGCGTTATCCCGGGCGCAATTATCGGTGCACTCGTCGGCCTGGTCGTCGTCGGTGGTCAACCGCTGATCGACTCAGCGTTTTCCGCTTTCCGCTGACCACTAGTCGCCGCGGATTTGACCGAACCGCCCGGAGTCGAGGTGGTGCCCTCGCTCACCGGGCGCGTCCGTGAGCCCGTGCTGTCCGAGAGCGGGATCCACATATTTGCGGAAGTTGGGCGTATGCCCAGAAGCCTTCAGCCGATATCGTCGGTGAGCCGGTGTCAGGGTCCGGTCCACATCCGACGAAGGAGAACGAGTGAAGGTCAGCAAGATTTCCGTTACGGCCGCGTTGGCAGCCACGGCCGTCGCGGTGGCGGCGGGCACGGCGAGCGCAGCCCCCGCTCCGGTCAGCCCGGCGGCACCGGCCGTTGTGTCCAACACTGGCTTCCATGGAACTGACCATGGGGTTTCCTACCGAACTTTCCTCAATGAAACGGGTCGCGAGATCACCACCACCGTCGACGCGGGCACGTTCGCGCTCGCAGGAGACACGGTCACGCTGACGGACCGTTCCGGCGTTGTCGTGGCGTCCATCCCGCTGGCTTACGAGTTTGCCGGGCAGCATGTGTCGGTCGCGCCGGCGATCGCCGATGCCGGCCGCACCCTCAACCTCGCGCCCGACTTCGGCAGAACCGATGTGGCGTTGAAGTCCATCAGCACGCAGGACTGGTTCAACACCGAGCTCAACAACGCGGCACCGACGGGAATTTTCGGCGCCTTGATCGGCGGGGCAATCGGCCTGCTCGTGGGGGGCGTCGGCGCCATTCCCGGTGCGATTATCGGTGCACTGGTCGGCCTGTACATCGGCGGCGGACAGCCGCTGCTGGATTCCGGCTCCGCAGTCCTGTCAGGTAACTGATCGAAACCCGCCGCATTCTGATCCTCGGCGGCACCCGTGAAGCCCGGGTGCTCGCCGCGGAACTGAGTGGAACGCCCGGCGTCGAGGTGGTGTCCTCGCTCGCCGGGCGCGTCCGCGAGCCCATGCTGCCCGAGGGCGAGGTCCGTATCGGCGGCTTCGGCGGAGTTGACGGGCTGCGGAACTGGTTGTCCGACAATGTCATTGATGCGATAGTTGATGCGACCCACCCGTTCGCAGCGCAGATCACCCGCAACGCGGTGGCAGCGGCGGCGGCCGTTGACGTGCCGATCCTCGTGTTGCGCCGTGCGCCCTGGCAACCGGAACCCGGTGATCGGTGGATCCCGATGGCATCGTTGGCCGATGCCGCCGAGCAGACCGCGGCGCTCGGTGATCGGGTGTTCCTCACCATCGGGCGCCAGGAGGTCGACGCGTTCGCCGGCCTCACCGATGTGTGGTTCCTTGTCCGCGCGATCGATCCGCCGACTGTGGCGATGCCCCCGCAACACGAACTCCTCTTGGAGCGTGGCCCTTTCACCGTCGATCACGAGATCGATCTGATGCGCACGCACCGCATTCAGGTGCTGGTGACGAAGAACAGCGGCGGCTCGCTCACCGAAGCGAAACTGGCCGCGGCCCGGGAACTCTCGATTCCCGTCGTGATGGTCCAACGCCCGGCGCTACCGGACGGCGTGGAGGTCGTGCACTCGCCGGCCGATGCCGCGGATTGGGTACGGCGGCTGCCCGATTAGGGAGGCCCAGCACGCGTGCCGGGCGCAAACCTTCCAAACC
>NZ_LRRB01000010.1 GCF_001646865.1 Aldersonia kunmingensis
GCGCCCTCGACGGTGTCCACGTTCGACAAGCCGGCGCCCGATTTCCGTCGCCAGCGCACGAGCGAGGAGTTCGGTGCGGGGGTACGCCGACTGATCGAGGAGATCGAGGCCGGCGAGGCGTTTCAGGTCGTGCTGTCGCAGCGCTTCGAGATGGATTACGACGGTGAGCCGATCGATCTCTACCGGATGCTGCGCGCCTCGAACCCGAGCCCGTACATGTACCTGATGCACGTCCCCGACGCCGAAGGCAACACCGCCTTCTCCATCGTGGGATCGAGCCCCGAATCGCTCGTCACGGTTAACGACCGGGTCGCCACCACGCACCCGATCGCCGGCACCCGGTGGCGTGGGGCGACCGACGAGGACGACATCCTGCTCGGCAAGGACCTGCTCGCCGACGAGAAGGAGAACGCCGAGCACCTGATGCTCGTCGATCTCGGCCGCAACGACCTGGGCCGCGTCTGCACCCCCGGCACGGTGAAGGTGAGCCAGTACCGGCACGTCGAGCGGTACAGCCACGTCATGCACTTGGTGTCCACGGTCAGTGGCCACCTCGCCGAGGACAAGTCCGCGCTCGACGCGGTGTCGGCATGCTTCCCGGCGGGCACCCTGTCCGGTGCGCCGAAGGTGCGAGCAATGGAGCTGATCGACGAACTCGAACCGACCCGCCGGGGAATCTACGGCGGCATCGTCGGTTACCTCGACTTCGCGGGTGACGCCGACACCGCGATCACCATCCGCACCGCACTCGTCAAGGACGGCACGGCGTACGTCCAGGCGGGCGCTGGCGTGGTCGCCGACTCGGTGCCGGAGTACGAGGACACCGAATGCCGCAACAAGGCTATGGCCGTGCTCGGCGCCGTTGCCGCCGCCCGGACCGTGCGCCCGTTCACGTCGCGCGGCGAGAACTCATGACCACTCCCGACGAGACCCCACAGCCGGAATCGACCCCACAGCCGGAACCGACTCCACAGCAGGAGCCGGCCACATCCACCCGCCAATCGCTCGCGGGGCCGCTGATCGCGCTCGTTGCGGGCGCTGCGTGCCTGTGGGCCTCATCGCGGATGACCTGGGTCGAGGTGACCTCTTCCGACGGGCTCGGTGAGGAACGCACCACCGACCTGCTGGGCAGTACCTGGTTCGGTGCCCTCACGCCCCTCGCGTTGACCCTGGTCGCCGCGATTGCCGCGGTATTCGCGGTGCGGGGCTGGCTGCGTCGGGTCCTGGGCGTGGTGATCGCGCTGATCGGTGCCGCGGCCGCGGTGCCGCCCATCGCGCTGCTGGCCGGCACCGGACCCACCCAGGACCGAGCCGCGGCGCTGGCCGAACTTCCGGGCCGCGCCGAGGTGACGCACCTGCAGACCTACTCGCAGCCTGCTGTGCTGGCGCTGATCGGCGCGGTTCTCGCGTTCGTCGCCGGGGTACTCCTCACCCGCAAGCCGCCGACCGAAGCGACGTTGGGCGCCAAATACGACGCTCCGGCGGCACGCAAGGCCGATGCCACCCGCCGGGTGGCCGAGGCGGACGCCGCGGAACCCGGTCAGGCACCGGGACAATTGTCCGAACGGACGTTGTGGGACGCACTGGATGCCGGTGAGGACCCGACGGCCGGCCGCGACGACGAGACCAAGGGCAAAGGGTGACCGAAGACACCCGCCGAAAGTCGTCCGATCATTGACCTCTACTCTGATTACACCCGGTGAGTTTCCGCCGTGCGGCGGCTGGCCCAGAAAGGATTCGGGCACCTGATGACCGTTCTCGACTCGATAATCGACGGAGTTCGTGCGGACGTCGCTGCCCGAGAAGCCCAGATCGACTTCGCGTCGATCAAGGCTGCAGCTGCCGCCGCGCCGCCTTCGCTGGATGCGACGGCCGCGCTCCGTGAGCCCGGCATCGCCGTGATTGCCGAGGTCAAGCGGGCAAGCCCGTCCAAGGGAGCGCTCGCCGATATCCCGGATCCTGCCGAGCTCGCGCTGGCCTACGAGGCCGGCGGAGCCCGCATCATCAGCGTCCTCACCGAGGAGCGCCGGTTCCAGGGTTCACTCGCCGATCTGGATACCGTGCGCAAGGCCGTGTCCATCCCGGTGCTGCGCAAGGACTTCATCGTCGGGCCGTACCAAATCCATGAGGCCCGCGCTCACGGCGCCGATGTTGTGCTGCTCATCGTCGCCGCGCTGGACCAGCACACGCTCAGCTCGCTGCTCGACCGCACGGAGTCGCTCGGCATGACCGCGCTAGTCGAGGTGCACACCGAGGAAGAGGCCGACCGCGCGCTCGAAGCCGGTGCCTCGGTCATCGGTATCAACGCCCGCAACCTCAAGACGCTCGAGGTCGACCGGGACAGCTTTGCCCGCATCGCGCCGGGCCTCCCGACCGAGGTCATCAAGATCGCTGAGTCGGGCGTCCGCGGCACCGCCGATCTGCTCGCCTACGCGGGCGCCGGTGCGGATGCAGTGCTGGTCGGCGAAGGGTTGGTGACGTCCGGTGATCCCCGCACCGCCGTCGCGGAGCTCGTGACCGCCGGGACGCATCCGTCCTGCCCGAAGCCTGCGCGCTGATCGATATGACGACGGAAAACCAGACTCTGCCGCCCGCCAGCGCGGGAATCGCAGAGCGAAGCAACCATGAGCCCGATGCGGGCGGCCACTTCGGCGTCTACGGCGGACGGCATGTGCCCGAAGCGTTGATGGCGGTCATTGAAGAAGTCACGGCCGAATACGAGAAGGCGCGCGTCGATCCGGGTTTCCTGCACGAACTCGACCGGCTGCAGCGCGACTACACCGGCCGTCCTTCGCCCGTCTTCGAGGCGACCCGGATGCGTGAGTTTGCGGGTGGCGCCCGGATCCTGCTCAAGCGCGAGGACCTCAACCACACCGGTTCGCACAAGATCAACAATGTGCTCGGTCAGGTCCTGCTCGCCAAGCGCATGGGCAAGACGCGGATCATCGCCGAGACGGGAGCAGGCCAGCACGGCGTCGCCACCGCAACGGCGTGTGCGCTGCTCGGCCTCGAGTGCATCATCTACATGGGCGCGGTCGACACCGAGCGGCAAGCGCTGAACGTTGCTCGCATGCGCCTGCTCGGCTCGCGGGTGGTCTCGGTCGCGTCGGGTTCCAAGACGCTCAAGGATGCCATCAACGAGGCGCTGCGCGACTGGGTTACCAACGCGCACAACACTTATTACTGCTTCGGCACGGCCGCCGGACCGCATCCGTTCCCGGTGCTGGTCCGCGACTTCCAGCGCGTGATCGGCCTGGAGGCGCGCGCGCAGACGCTCGCCCTGACCGGCAAGCTGCCCGATGCGGTGACTGCCTGTGTCGGCGGTGGCTCCAACGCGATCGGCATCTTCCACGCGTTCATCGACGATCCGGGTGTTCGGCTCGTCGGGTTCGAGGCGGCGGGCGACGGCGTGGAGACCGGCCGGCACGCCGCGACCTTCACCGGTGGCTCGCCCGGTGCGTTCCAGGGCGCGTACTCGTACCTGCTGCAGGACGAGGACGGGCAGACGATCGAATCGCATTCGATTTCGGCTGGCCTGGACTACCCCGGCGTCGGGCCCGAGCACGCCTACCTCAAGGACATCGGCCGCGCCGAGTACCGCCCGGTCACCGACTCCCAGGCGATGGATGCGCTGATGCTGCTGAGCCGCCGCGAGGGAATCATCCCCGCAGTCGAATCGGCCCACGCCGTGGCCGGTGCGCTCGAGCTCGGCAAGGAACTCGGCGATGGCGCGATCATCCTGGTGAACCTTTCCGGCCGCGGCGACAAGGACATGGACACCGCTGCCAAGTGGTTCGGACTGATTGACGAGGACAGCGAGGAGAAGACGCAGTGAGCGGCCTGGATTCCCGGCTCGGCCCCACCTTCGCGGCCTGCCGGGCCGAGAACCGCGCTGCGCTCATCGGCTACCTGCCCGCCGGCTACCCGGACGTGCCGAAGTCCATCGACACCTTCAAGGCGATGGTCGAATCCGGTTGCGACATTATCGAAGTCGGCGTCGCCTACTCCGACCCCGTGATGGACGGTCCGGTCATTCAGGAAGCTGCCGAGCTTGCGTTGAGCAACGGGGTGCGGGTGCGTGATGTCTTCACCGTTGTGGAGCAAATCGCCTCCGTGGGCGGCAAGGCCGTCGTGATGACCTACTGGAATCCGGTGCTGCGCTACGGCGTGGACGCGTTCGCGCGGGATCTCGCCGCAGCGGGTGGACTCGGGCTGATCACGCCGAACCTCATTCCGGAAGAGGCCGACGAGTGGGTGGCCGCGTCGCAGGCCCACGATCTGGACCGGATCTTCCTCGTCGCGCCGTCGTCCACCGAGGAGCGGCTCGCGATGACGCTCGAGGCCAGCAGCGGCTTTATCTACGCCGCCTCGACCATGGGTGTCACCGGCGCGCGTGACGCGGTGTCGTCCGCTGCGCCCGAGCTCACCGCACGTGTGCGGGCCCATAGCGACATCCCGGTTGGCGTCGGTCTCGGCGTGCGATCGGGCGCTCAGGCCGCCGAAATCGCTGCCTACGCCGACGGCGTCATTGTCGGGTCCGCGCTCGTCAGCGCGGCCGCAGAGGGACTCGGCGCGGTCGCGTCGCTGACCGAAGAACTTGCCAGGGGAGTGCGCTCGGCTACCGTGGCGTCGTGACTTCTGATGGGGTGAATCCGACCGGGCAATTGCTCGCCTACATTCCGAGTCCGCCGCAGGGTGTTTGGGAGATCGGCCCCTTCCCCTTGCGCGCGTACGCACTGTTCATCATCATCGGCATCATCGTCGCGATCTACTGGGGCGAGAAGCGCTGGATGGCACGCGGCGGTGCCGCGGGAACAGTGCTCGATGTCGCGGTGTGGGCGGTGCCGTTCGGTTTGATCGGCGGTCGGCTCTACCACGTGATCACCGACGCCTCGACGTACTTCGGTGAGGGCGGGCACCCCGCGGACGCGTTCAAGATCTGGGAGGGCGGTCTCGGCATCTGGGGAGCGGTGCTCCTCGGTGGTGTCGGCGCATGGATCGGCTGCCGCCGCCGCGGGATTCCACTGCCCGCCTTCGGTGATGCTCTCGCGCCCGCGATCCTGCTCGCGCAGGCGATCGGCCGGCTCGGCAACTACTTCAACCAGGAGCTCTACGGTCGTCAGACCGACTTGCCGTGGGGATTGAAGATCTACGAGAGGGTGGATTCCAGCGGTGCCGTCGATCAACTCGGCGGTGTGTCCACCGGCGTGGTGGAGAAGATCGTGCATCCCACCTTCCTCTACGAGATCGTCTGGAACCTGCTCGTCGTGGTCGCGCTGGTGCTCATCGACAAGCGCTTCCAGATCGGCCACGGCCGAATCTTCGCTTTGTACGTGGCCGGATACAGCCTCGGCCGGTTCTTCATCGAGTTGATGCGCGACGACTACGCCACCCATATCGGCGGCATCCGTATCAACTTGTTTACCGCGGCCATCGTGTTCGCCGCTGCCGTGGCGTACTTCTTCTTCGCGACGAAGGGCCGCGAGGAACCCTGGACGCTGCAGCCCGCCGATGACCGGCACCCGCCCGGTTCCCAGGTCGAATACGACGATCTGGACGAGCGCGATGCCGCGAAAGCCGCCGACGAGGAAGCCGAAACCGGCACCGACGAGGTCGACGAGACCGATACAGACGCGACAGACGACAAATCTGCCGACGATTCCGAGGAAGACGCGAGCGCCGACGGCGAGGACACTGAAACCGAAGGCACTGAACCCGAGAAGAGCGACACGGACGCGAGCGAATCGACGTCCAACAATGCGGGAGGGCGGGCATGAGCGAATCCAGCGGGAACGACAGCGGTAGCAGCAGCAGCGACAGCGGCAGTAGCGACAGCGGCAGTAGCGGCAGCAGCAGTAGTAGTAGCGACCCGACCTCGTCGTCGTCGGATCTCGGACCGGAGTTCGGCTCGTCCTGGAACGCACCCGGACCGGACAGTTCCAACTACGGTGCGCCCGGTCCGACGTACGGTGCGCCCGGCACCGGTCCGGATTGGACCGGCCAGGGCTACCAGCAGCCGTCCTACGAGCAGCCGTCCTACGAGCCGCCGACCTACCAGCAGCCGGGCTACGAACAGCCGAACTACCAGTCACCGCAATACGACTCGGGCTATCCGCAGGCGAATTACGGTCAGCCCGGCTATCCGCAGCCCGGGTATGGCGCGTACCCGGCGAATCCCGCCTACCCGTACGCCACACCCGATGCACCCTATGGTCGCCACCCGATCACCGGCGAGCCGTTCTCGGACAAGCAGAAGGTCACCGCGGGCGTCCTGCAGATTTTCCTGGGCGCATTCGGCGCCGGCCGGTTCTATCTCAACCAGCCGGGCCTCGCCTGGGCGCAAATCGCGGTCACCTGGCTCACGTGCGGGCTCGGCGGGATCTGGCCGCTCATCGACGGAATCCTGATGCTGACCGGCAATGTACGGGATAAGTTCGGTCGCCCGTTGCGGGACTGATCCAACTGCTAGGGTTGAAAAACTCGGAGTAAACCGAGGCCTTCACGGGCCGATGCTGTCCCGCGGCAATCCGATGGCAACGCCCGAAATGGCGATTCGCCACCGAGGCCGCGCCCGCGGCGTCTGCGCATCGTAGGGCCGCCTCGCTGGCACAGGTGGAGGTGGTCCGTGCTTTATTCTCAGCTGCCCGCAGCACAGGGGTTGTACGACCCGCAGAACGAGGCGGATTCCTGCGGCGTCGCGATGATCGCCGACATATCCGGACGGCGTTCGCACGCAATCGTGTCCGACGGACTACTTGCGCTCGAGAACCTCGACCATCGCGGCGCCGCGGGCGCGGAGCCGAACAGCGGTGACGGAGCGGGCATCCTGCTGCAGCTGCCAACCGCCTTGCTCGAGGACGTCGTCCGCTTCACCCTCCCGCCGCCGGTGCCCGGTACCGGGAACGCGTACGCCGCCGGAAACGCATTTCTTCCGGCCGATCCCGACGAGCGGGCCTCCGTCGTCGCCCGCATCGAGGCGATTGCGGTGGAGGAAGGGCTGCAGGTGCTCGGCTGGCGCGAGGTGCCGGTTGATGCCGACGGCGCTGACATAGGCCGGACCGCCCGCGCGTGCATGCCGCACATCAGTCAGTTGTTCGTTGCCGCACCCGAATCCGGTGGCGTTCGTCCGGCAGGACTCGAACTCGACCGTAGGGTCTTCCCGCTGCGCAAGCGCGCCGAGCGGCTCGACGACGGCACGGAGACCGGGGTGTACTTCCCGTCGCTGTCCTCGCGAACCATCGTGTACAAGGGAATGCTCACGACAACGCAACTGCCGCTGTACTTCCCGGACCTGCGCGACGCTCGCTGTACCAGTGCCATCGCGATTGTGCACAGCCGATTCTCCACCAACACTTTTCCGTCCTGGCCACTCGCGCACCCGTTCCGGTTTGTTGCCCACAACGGCGAAATCAACACCGTGCGTGGCAATCGCAACCGTATGCGCGCCCGGGAGGCCCTGCTGGCCAGCGATCTGATTCCCGGCGACCTGCGCCGGCTCTACCCCATCTGCAGCCCGGAGGCCTCGGACTCCGCTTCGTTCGACGAGGTACTCGAACTTCTGCACCTCGGCGGCCGCTCGCTACCGCATGTCGTTATGATGATGATTCCGGAGGCATGGGAGAAGAACCGCGCCATGGACCCGGCGCAGCGCGCGTTCTACAAGTTCCACGCCGCCCTGATGGAACCGTGGGACGGTCCGGCATGCGTGACGTTCTCCGATGGGACGCTCGTGGGTGCCGTGCTCGACCGCAACGGTCTGCGTCCGGGCCGGTGGTGGAAAACCATTGACGGCAAGGTGATTCTCGCCAGCGAAGCGGGCGTGCTGGCGGTTCCGCCGGGCCAGATCGCGGCGAAGGGCAGGCTGCAACCCGGCAAGATGTTCCTCGTCGATACCGCCGCGGGCCGCATCGTTCCCGATCGTGAGATCAAGCGGACGCTCGCCGAAGCGCGACCGTACGAGGAGTGGCTGCACGCCGGGCAGTTGCGGCTCGACACCCTGCCCGACCGTCAGCGCGTGACCCACAACCACGCGTCGGTCCTGCGGCGCCAGCGCGCCTTCGGATACACCGAGGAAGACCTGCGCATCCTGCTCGGGCCGATGGCTGCCTCGGGCGGAGAGCCGTTGGGCTCCATGGGAACCGACACGCCGATCGCGGCGCTCTCGCAGCGCTCCAGGCTGCTCTACGACTACTTCATCGAGTTGTTCGCGCAGGTGACGAACCCTCCGCTCGACGCGATTCGCGAGGAGATCGTGACCTCGTTGTCGCGCATCATGGGGCCGGAGCAGAACCTGCTCGCGCCCACGCCGGCGTCCTGCCGGCAGATCGTGTTGCCGTGGCCGGTGCTCGACAATGACGAACTCGACAAGATCATCCACATCAACGATGACGGCGACCATCCGGGCCTGTCGGCTGCGGTGCTGCGCGGACTCTACGATGCCGAACGCGGTGAAGCCGGGCTGGCCGACGCCCTGGAATCGTTGCGCCGCAAGGCAAGCGAGGCACTCGCCGCCGGGCACCACACGCTGATCATTTCCGACCGGGATTCCGACCACACGATGGCCCCGATACCGTCGCTGCTGGCGGTGTCCGCGGTGCACCATCATCTGGTCCGGACCAAGGAACGCACCAAGGTCGGGTTGGTTGTCGAGTCGGGCGATGCGCGCGAGGTGCACCACATCGCGCTGCTGCTGGGCTTCGGTGCGGCGGCGGTGAACCCCTATCTCGCAATGGAATCCATCGAGGACCTGATCACGCAGGGCGAGCTGACCGGGGTCGAACCGAGCGTCGGCATCCGCAACTATCTCACCGCGCTCGGCAAGGGCGTGCTGAAGGTGATGTCCAAGATGGGTATCTCCACGGTCGCTTCCTACACGGCGGCACAGGCTTTCGAGGCGGTTGGGCTGGACCGCGACCTGGTCGCGGAGTACTTCACCGGCACGGTCAGCCAGATCGGTGGGGTCGGGCTCGACGTGCTCGCCGAGGAGGTGCGCCAGCGCCACCGCCAGGCGCACCCCGACAATCCGACCGCGAAGGTGCATCAGGGCCTCGAGGTCGGCGGTGAGTACCAGTACCGGCGCGATGGCGAACTGCATCTGTTCACGCCGGAAACGGTGTTCCTGCTTCAGCACGCGACGCGCACCGGCCGAGCCGAGGTGTTCGAGTCCTACAGCGAGAAAGTTGACGAGTTGTCCGCGCAGGGCGGCACGTTGCGCGGCCTCTTCTCCTTCCGCGATGGCGAGCGCGAGCCCGTCCCGCTCGACGAGGTGGAGCCGTGGGAGAGCATCGTCACGCGGTTCAACACCGGCGCAATGAGTTATGGGTCGATCTCCGCCGAAGCACACGAGACGATGGCCCGAGCGATGAACAAGCTCGGCGGGCGGTCGAACTCGGGGGAGGGCGGCGAAGACACCGAGCGGCTGTACGATCCCGCGCGGCGCAGTGCGGTGAAACAGGTCGCCAGCGGGCGGTTCGGCGTCACCAGCGACTATCTGGTCAACGCATCGGATATCCAGATCAAGATGGCGCAGGGTGCGAAACCCGGTGAGGGCGGCCAGCTCCCGGCGTTCAAGGTCTATCCGACCGTCGCCAAGACGCGGCACTCGACGCCCGGTGTGGGGCTGATCAGCCCGCCACCACACCACGACATCTACTCCATCGAGGACCTCGCGCAGCTCATCCACGACCTGAAGAACGCCAACGACACGGCCAGGGTGCATGTGAAGCTCGTGGCCTCGGTCGGCGTCGGCACGGTTGCCGCGGGTGTCAGCAAGGCACATGCCGACGTGGTGCTGATTTCCGGCAACGACGGCGGGACCGGGGCCTCGCCGCTGACCTCGCTCAAGCACGCCGGTGCGCCGTGGGAGATCGGTCTCGCCGACGCGCAGCAGACGTTGGTGCTCAACGGACTTCGCGACCGCATCACGGTGCAGTGCGACGGCGGCCTGCGTACCGCGCGGGACGTGGTGGTGGCGGCGTTGCTCGGTGCCGAGGAATTTGGCTTCTCCACCGCGCCGCTGATTGTTGCCGGTTGCATCATGATGCGGGTCTGTCATCTGGACACCTGCCCCGTCGGGGTCGCGACGCAGAACCCCGATCTGCGGAAACGATTCAACGGCAAGCCCGAATTCGTCGAGGACTTCTTTCGGTTCATCGCCGAGGACGTGCGGCGCTATCTCGCGCGCCTCGGGTTCCGCAGCATCGACGAGGCGGTGGGCCGCGCGGACGCGCTCGACACCGCAGCGGGTGTGGCGCGCTGGAAGTCCAAGGGGCTCGACCTCACGCCACTGTTCACCGTGCCGGAGCGACCGGTCAGTGGTGCGGTACAGCGGCTGCGCACCCGAAAGCAGGACCACGGCCTCGAATTCGCGCTGGATCAGACGCTGATTCAGCTGTGCGAGGGCGCGCTCGAGGATGCCCACCCGGTGCAGCTGGAGTTGCCCGTACGCAACGTCAACCGCACGGTCGGGACGCTGCTCGGCGCGGAGGTGACCCGGCGTTACGGTGCCGCCGGGATACCCGACGACACCATCCGGCTCACCCTCACAGGGTCGGCCGGTCAGTCGCTCGGCGCGTTCCTGCCGCCCGGCATCACGATCGATCTCATCGGAGATACCAACGACTATGTCGGCAAAGGTCTTTCGGGCGGGCGGGTGGTTGTCCGACCGCACCCCGACGCCCTGTTCATCCCCGAGGAAAACGTGGTCGCCGGGAATACGTTGCTCTACGGCGCGACCTCCGGTGAGGTGTTCCTGCGCGGACGCGCGGGAGAACGGTTCTGCGCGCGCAACTCCGGCGCCACGGCCGTCGTCGAAGGTATCGGCGACCACGGCAGCGAATACATGACCGGCGGACGAGTCGTGATTCTCGGCGAGATCGGCCGCAACTTCGCGGCGGGTATGTCCGGCGGCATCGCCTACATCCTCGACCTGGACCCGACTCGGGTGAACCAGGCAATGGTGGAACTCGAGCCGTTGGATTCCGACGATTTGGCTTGGCTGCGAGGTGCTATCGCGAAGCACGCGCGGTGGACCGACTCCGCGGTCGGCCTTTCGGTACTCGCCGACTGGCCACGCCGGTCGGCGTTGTTCACCAAGGTCATGCCGATCGACTACAAACGCGTTCTGCAGGCGACCCGCCTCGCGAAGTCCGAGGGCCGGGACGTGGACGCAGCGATCATGGAGGCGGCAAATGGCTGAGCCACAGGGGTTTTTGCGGGTCCAGAAGCGCGAAGCGCCCAAGCGGCCGGTCTCCGAACGCATCCGGGATTGGAACGAGATCTACCTGCCGATCTCGCCGGTGCAACGCAACGCGGAGGTGTCGACCCAGGCCCGCCGCTGTATGGACTGCGGAATTCCGTTCTGCCACAGCGGCTCCTCGGGCTGTCCGCTGGGCAACCTGATCCCGGAGTGGAACGACCTGGTCCGGCGAGGCCGCTGGGACGAGGCTATCGAGCGCCTGCACACGACCAACAACTTCCCCGAATTCACCGGACGCGTATGCCCGGCGCCGTGCGAGGCGGCCTGTGTGCTGTCCATCGCGGAGAACGACAGCGGGGGCAGTGTCACGATCAAGCGGATCGAGCAGACGATCGCCGACGCGGCATGGGAGAACGGCACCATCGTGCCGCACATGCCGACCATCGCCACCGGCAAGCGCATTGCGGTGGTCGGCTCGGGACCGGCAGGCCTCGCGGCCGCGCAGCAGCTCACCCGCGCCGGGCACGACGTCACGGTGTACGAGCGCGACGATCGACTCGGCGGGCTGCTTCGCTATGGCATTCCCGCGTTCAAAATGGACAAGTCGGTGCTCAATCAACGCCTGAACCAGATGCGTTCGGAAGGCACGCATTTCGTGGTCGACTGCGAGGTCGGCGTCGACATCACCGTGGCCGCACTGCGGGAGCAGTTCGATGCGGTCGTGCTGGCGATTGGCGCGCTCGAGGCACGCGATCAGACCGATATCGAGGGCCGCGAACTCGACGGGGTGCACCTGGCCATGGAGCATCTCGTCCCGGCGAACAAGGAGAGCGAGGGGGATGGGCCGACATCGCTGTCCGCGCACGGCAAGCATGTCGTGATCATCGGTGGTGGCGATACCGGCGCGGACTGCCTCGGCACCGCGCATCGCCAGGGTGCGGCGTCGGTGACGCAGCTCGACTACAACCCCGAACCGCCGACCGAGCGGGACGACACCATCTCCCCGTGGCCGTCCTGGCCTCTGCTGCTGCGTACGTCGCCCGCGCACGCCGAGGGCGGCCTCGTGCGGTACCAGGTGGCCGTGCGTCGATTCCTCGGCGACGAACAAGGCCGGGTGCGCGCGATGGTCCTTGCGGAAGTCGAGGTGCACCGGGATGCCGAGGGCAGGCGAAGCGTCGTGCCGATCGGCGAGGAGGTGGAGTTGCCCTGCGAACTGGCCCTTTTCGCGATCGGGTTCGAGGGAGTCCAGCCCGGGCAGTTGCTCGACGATCTGAGTCTCGAGCGCACCCGACGAGGTGTGCTCGAGTGCGGGCCGGATTGGCAGACGGAGGCGCCGGGCGTATTCGTGTGTGGTGACGCACACCGTGGCGCATCGCTCGTTGTCTGGGCGATCGCCGAGGGACGATCGTGCGCGCAAGCGGTAGACGAATTCCTGATGGGACAGTCCGAATTGCCCGCTCCGGTGCATCCGGCGGCGATTCCGATGGCCGTGGCCAGGCGGTAACCGTCACATCGACCGCGTGGAGAAGGTCCTGGCGACCCACTAGGCTCGACACGTGACTCGACGGACCAAGATTGTTTGCACTCTAGGACCTGCGACGGCGACCTCGGAAGGAATTCGGCAACTCGTCGAGAGCGGCATGGATGTCGCGCGGCTGAACTTCAGTCACGGTGACCACGCCGATCACAAGGCCAACTACGACCGCGTCCGTGCCGCCTCGGACGAGACGGGGCACGCCGTCGGCATCCTCGCCGACCTGCAGGGACCGAAGATCCGCCTCGGCCGGTTCGTCGAGGGCGCGACTACCTGGGCCAATGGGGAAGAAGTCCGGATCACGGTCGACGAGTGCGATGGCAGCCACGAACGGGTCTCCACCACCTACAAGGAACTCGCCACCGACGCCAAGGCGGGGGACCGGCTGCTCGTCGACGACGGCAAGGTCGGCCTCACCGTCGAGCGCATCGAGGGCAACGACGTGGTCTGCCGCGTCACCGAGGGCGGCCCTGTCAGCAACAACAAGGGCCTGTCCATGCCCGGTATGAACATCTCCGTCCCGGCGCTCTCGGAGAAGGACATCGAGGACCTCGACTTCGCCCTGCGGCTCGGTGTCGATTTCATTGCCCTGTCGTTCGTCCGGTCACCGGCCGATGTCGAGCTCGTACACGAGGTGATGGACCGCGTGGGCCGGCGCGTCCCGGTCATCGGCAAGCTGGAGAAGCCCGAGGCCATCGACAATCTCGAGGCCGTTGTGCTGGCCTTCGATGCGGTGATGGTGGCGCGCGGTGACCTCGGCGTCGAGCTTCCGCTCGAGCAGGTGCCGTTGGTGCAGAAGCGAGCGATCCAGATGGCCCGCGAGAACGCCAAGCCGGTCATCGTCGCGACTCAGATGCTCGAGTCGATGATCGAGAATTCGCGCCCCACTCGCGCGGAGGCGTCCGACGTCGCGAATGCGGTGCTCGACGGCGCCGACGCGGTGATGCTGTCCGGCGAGACATCGGTGGGCAAGTATCCGATTGAGACCGTGCGGACCATGGCCCGGATCGTGCAGGCCGTGGAGACCGAGTCGACGCGCGTTCCGCCGTTGACGCACGTCCCGCGCACCAAGCGCGGCGTCATTTCCTATGCAGCGCGAGACATCGGCGAGCGGCTCAATGCGAAGGCCCTTGTCGCGTTCACCCAGTCGGGCGATACGTTGCGCCGCCTCGCACGGCTGCACACGCCGCTGCCGCTGCTCGCGTTCACCCCGTTGCCGGAGGTCCGCAGCCAGCTCGCGCTGACCTGGGGAACCGAGACGTTCCTCGTCACCCGCGTAGCGACGACCGACGAGATGATCGGCCAGGTCGATACCGCGATGCTGGCGATGAAGCGCTACAAGAAGGGCGATCTGGTCATCATCGTGGCCGGCTCCCCGCCCGGCACGGTCGGTTCGACGAACCTGATTCACGTGCACCGTCTCGGGGAAGAGGATCACTAGTGGCACAGACGCGAGACGGCGGCATCGGCGTGCCGCCGAGCCCCGACCTGGAAACGCTGCTGGGGCTGCTCGATCTCGAACAGACCGACGAGAACGTGTACGTCGGTCAGCATCCCAAGCAGGTCGCCAGCCGGACGTTCGGCGGGCAGTTGGTGTCGCAGGCCATGATGGCCGCGGGCCGCACGGTCGGTGCCGGCCGGCCGGTGCACGCGATCAACGCCCACTTCATCCGTGGCGGCGACGTCAAGGCGCCGATTGAGTACCGGGTGACGCGTCAGCGTGACGGCCGCGCATTCGCCAACCGGCTCGTGACCGCCTACCAGGACGGGCACGAGCTGTTCATGATGCTTGCGGCGTTCCAGGACTTCACCAAGGGACTCGAGCACGCCGTCGAGGTGCCCGACGTGCCGTACCCCGATGCGCTACCGCCGCTCGGCGATCATTTCGTCGGTTACGAGGAACGTCTGCAGACCTTCGTTAATGCGCTCAAGCCGATCGATATCCGGTACGCCAACGATCCGGCCTGGATCATGAAGGGCACGGGTGAGCGGCTCAATCACAACCGGGTCTGGATGCGGGCGGACGGCGATTTACCCGACGATCCGCTGATTCACGTTGCGGCGATGGGCTATTCGTCCGACACCACCGTGCTCGATTCGATCATCACCACGCACGGGCTGTCGTGGGGCCACGACCGCATCGTGGCGGCCACGGTGAACCATTCGATGTGGTTCCACCGCCCGTTCCGGTTCGACGAGTGGGCGCTGTACGCGACGGAGTCGCCGGTTGCGGCCGGCTCGCGCGGTCTCGCCACCGGGCGATATTTCTCCATCGAGGGTGAATTGCTGGCAACCGTCGTCCAGGAAGGCCTGATCAGGCACTTCCCGCGCAAGAACTGACGCGCCGCACTACCACCGCACGCGCCGAGTCGTTCGGCGCGTTAAGCTTCGCCAACTTCGCTCGGGCTTTGCCGCGCAACCGTGAAGGAGCCGCATGGAAACCAGTGTCGACTGGGGCAACGAGGTCGTGCACTCGCTGTGGTGGATCGTCCAGGTCTCCGCCGTGACGATCGTGGTCTTCTTCCTGATCTGTGCGCTCTTGGTGCGATTCACCAACTGGGGCCGTCAGTTCTGGCGGATCAGCTCCGGCTTCTTCCTCGGGCGTGACTCGTGGAAGACCTATGGCTTTGTCGTCATCATCCTGATCTTCACCGTGTTCGCGGTCCGGATGAGCGTGCTGTTCTCCTACCAGGGCAACGACATGTTCACGGCGCTGCAATACGCGGCGCAGGCATTGCAGTCCGGCGACGGCGGTGCGCTCGACGCGGCGAAGTCCGCGTTCTGGAGCGCGGTGCGAATCTTCGCAATCCTGGCTGTAATTCACGTGATTCGGGCGCTGCTCGATTACTACATCGAGCAGGCGTTCGTCATCCGCTGGCGAGTGTGGCTGACCGAGCACATCACCGGTGACTACCTCCGCGGGCGGGCGTACTACCGGGGACGGTTCATCGACCGCTCGATCGACAACCCGGACCAGCGAATCCAGCAGGACATCACCGATTACACGCAACTCTCGGTGACGCTGTCGACCGGTGCGGTCAGCGCGGTCGTGTCCATTTGGTCGTTCACCAAGATCCTGTGGGACCTGTCGGGTCCGCTGACGATCCTCGGCGTCGAGGTTCCGCGCGCGATGATGTTCCTCGTTCTTACCTACGTGCTTGTCACCACCGTCATCGCGTTCTGGATCGGGCGTCCGCTGATCCGGTTGAACTTCCTCAACGAGCGGTTCAACGCCAACTTCCGCTACGCACTTGTGCGGCTGCGCGACAGCGCGGAGAACGTCGCGTTCTACCGCGGTGAGAACGTCGAGAAGTTCGGCCTGTTCTCCCGCTTCGCCCAGGTGATCCGCAACTACTGGAACATCGTTTTCCGGTCGCTCAAGTTCCAGGGCTGGAACCTGGCGGTGAACCAGACCGCGGAACTGTTCCCACTGGTCATCCAGGCGCCGCGGTTCTTCTCCGGTGACATCACCCTCGGTGACGTCACGCAGACCTCGACCGCGTTCCGGGCCGTGCACGATTCGCTGTCATTCTTCCGCGAGTCCTACGACGACTTCGCCGGCTACCGCGCCTCGCTGATCCGTCTGAATGGACTGATGGAGGCCAGCGAGCAGTCGCGTGAGCTCCCGAAGATCACGCGGTCGAATCTGGACAACGCACTCGAACTCGACAGCATCGACGTCCGCAAGCCGGACGGCGAGGTGCTCATCGACGATCTGAACCTGCGCCTCGTGCCGGGTGACGCGCTCGTGGTGAAGGGCGCCTCGGGCAGCGGCAAGACGACTCTGCTGCGGACGCTCGCGGAGATGTGGCCGTTCGGCTCGGGTGAGATCCGCCGCCCGGATGGGACCGAGACGCTGTTCCTGTCCCAGATTCCCTACATCCCGCTCGGGGATCTGCGCACCGCCGTCGCGTACCCGGCCAAGCCGGAGGATGTCGACGACAACGTGCTGCGCGAGACGCTGCAGAAGGTGAACCTCGGTCACCTGCAGGACAGGCTCGACGAGGAGCAGGACTGGGCAAAGATCCTGTCTCCGGGTGAGCAGCAGCGAGTCGCGTTCGCGCGGATCCTGTTGATCAAGCCGAAACTGGTGTTCCTGGACGAGGCCACGTCCGCGGTCGACGAGGGGCTCGAGTACACGCTGTACGCATTGGTTCGTTCAGAGGCGCCGGACACGATGCTGGTCAGCGTCGCGCACCGCAGCACCGTCGATCAGCACCACACCCAACGGCTCGACCTCGAGGGTGACGGCACCTGGGAGCTCACGCCGGTCAGCTGACGCTCGGTGCGGGGTGAATGGAAGCATTCGTCCCGTCTAACGCAACGAATCTTCCATTCGCTCGTGAACTGCACGTTTCGCATCCGCGGAGTGAACGGAATCGTTCACTCCGTTCAACGCAACATTTGTTCCGTTCACGATCGGGTATCGATGTCGATTTCGACGGACAGCCGTACGCGGCGAGCGTAGAAACGAGGCATGCAGGATCCCAAGGTGCTCGACACCCCAGAGTTGGAGCCGGCGTTGGCGAATCTCCGCAAGGCGCGTGATGCGTCAGCGGACGAAGGTGCGGACGACCGCGATGTCGCGGATCTCGACCGTGCCATTGCCGCGTTCGAGATCGAGATCCGGAGGCGACACCAGGAACGTGGGAGTGCCGACGTGAGCACAGTGATGACCTGATGCGCCTTTCCACGCGAAACCAGCTCGAGGGCGTTATCGAGGCTGTCGATGTAGGGGCAGTCATGGCCACCGTCAAGGTGCGTCTGAACGGCAGCGACCAGGTCATTACGGCATCGATCACCAAGGAAGCGGTCGACGAACTCGGCCTTGCCCCGGGAAAGCCGGCGACGACATTCGTGAAATCCACCGAGGTGACGATCGGCGTCGAATAGAGCCCGTCGCCCGAGTTCGCAACTGCGGATAATCCGGCACTCTGGTGCCGTAAGTGCTGCGCTAGAGTGCTCTCCATGACGCATGCGCGGAGTTCTGATATTCGTGTGCGCGACGCGGCCGACCTGCTCGGCGTCAGCGACGACACGGTTCGGCGCTGGATAGACAGTGGGTCACTGCCCGCGACGAAGGATGCGGCCGGGAGGGCGGTGATCGCCGGCGCAGACCTCGCGGCATTCGCCCGCGAGAACGCGCGCACCCCGGCGGACCCAACCCAAGTCGAGAGTTCGGCGCGCAATCGCCTCGTTGGCCTGGTCACACACGTCACCTCGGACGCGGTCATGTCCGAGGTCGAAATGCAGTGCGGCCCTTTCACCGTCGTGTCGCTCATGAGTACCCGGTCGGTTGAGGCGTTGGGCATCGAGGTGGGCTCCGTCGCGGTCGCCGTCGTCAAGGCCACCAACGTGATCGTCGAAATGCCCAAGGAGGCGAAATGATTCGCTTTGTGGGCGTCGTCGCGACAGTCGGTCTCGGCGTCGCCTTGCTGGCCGGATGCTCCGATGACGACGCCTCGTCGACGTTGACCGCGACCACCGCGGCCGAGAGTTCGGTCACCGGCGATATCACCGTCTTCGCCGCGGCATCGCTGAACAAGTCCTTCACCGAACTCGGCAAGCAGTTCGAGTCGGAGTATCCCGGCACGTCGGTGAAGTTCAATTTCGCCGGATCCTCGGACCTCGCCACCCAGATCATTCAGGGTGCCCCGGCGGACGTGTTTGCCTCCGCGAACCCCGCCAATATGACCAAGGTTGTCGATGCCGGTCTCGTCGCGGGATCTCCGG
Source organism: Aldersonia kunmingensis (assembly GCF_001646865.1). Taxonomy (GTDB): domain Bacteria; phylum Actinomycetota; class Actinomycetes; order Mycobacteriales; family Mycobacteriaceae; genus Aldersonia; species Aldersonia kunmingensis. The sequence continues at coordinate 18,465 of NZ_LRRB01000010.1, forward strand.
AGAACTTCGCTTCGAACACGCTGACGATCGTTACTGCGCCCGGTAATCCGAAGGGCATAGCCACGTTCGCCGACCTGACGAAGGCGGGCGTCTCGGTTGTGGTTTGCGCGGACCAGGTTCCGTGCGGGACGGCCACCAAGACGATCGAGGAGAAGTCCGGCGTCACGCTCACCCCGGTGAGTGAGGAGTCCCAGGTGACCGATGTGCTGGGCAAGGTGACGAGCGGTCAGGCCGATGCCGGCCTCGTCTACGTCTCCGACGCCAAGGGCGCCGGAGACAAGGTCATGCAGGTTGATTTCCCCGCGGCGGCGCAGGGGGTCAACGTCTACCCGATCGCGGTGCTGAAGAACTCCAAAAACGCCGAGGCGGCAGCGGAATTCGTCGAACTCGTCACCGGTCCGGAGGGACAGAAAGTCCTCGCTGAGGCCGGTTTCGCGGCGCCATGACCGCGCGACGCGCGGGGGTCCCGGTAGACCTACCGAAGTGGGTCTACCTCCCGGCCGCGATCGGTGTGCTGTTCGTCGTGCTGCCGCTGATCGCAATGCTGTTGGAGACGGATTGGTCGAACTTCTGGTCGCTGATCACCTCCGAATCCTCGCGCGCGGCACTGCTGCTCAGCCTGCGCACGTCACTCACAAGCACCGTGGTTGTGCTGATTATCGGGGTACCGATGGCCCTCGTGTTTGCCCGGTCCCGGCTGCCGGGACTGTCGGTCCTGCGATCGCTTGTGCTGTTGCCCTTGGTGCTTCCGCCGGTGGTCGGTGGTATCGCACTCATCTACACGTTCGGCCGAAAAGGCTTGCTGGGTGAGACGTTCGAGGTGCTGGGAATACAGATCGCTTTCACCACGACGGCCGTGGTCATCGCGCAGTCGTTCGTCGCGCTCCCATTTCTGGTGATCAGTCTCGAGGGCGCGCTGCGCACGGCGGGGGAGCGATACGAGGCGGTGGCGGCAACCCTAGGCGCGCGGCCGACCACGGTGCTGCGACGGGTGACGATCCCGTTGGTCCTTCCCGGCCTGGTGTCGGGTGCCGTGCTTTCGTTCGCGAGGGCGCTCGGTGAGTTTGGCGCCACGATCACCTTCGCCGGCTCGCTACAGGGTGTGACGCGCACGCTGCCGCTGGAGATCTATCTGCAGCGTGAGGTAGACCCCGATGCGGCGGTCGCGCTGTCGCTGTTGCTTGTGGTCGTCGCTGCTCTCGTCGTGCTGTCAGCCCGGGGCCGCGCCATCGGTGGTGCACTGTGAGTTTGCTTGCAGTCAAGGCGGTTTCGCGCGATCGCGACGTAACTATGGACCTCGCCGTCGCGCCGGGTGAGGTACTTGCCGTGCTCGGCCCGAACGGAGCCGGAAAGTCCACGCTGCTGGACATGATCTCGGGCCTGCTGCGCCCGGACGAGGGGATCATCACAATCGGCGATCGGGTCTTGTCCGATGCCGCCACAGGGGAATTCGTGCCCGCGCATCGTCGCCGGGTCGCGATGCTCGCGCAGCAGGCGCTGCTGTTTCCGCACCTGAGCGTCGAGGCGAATGTTGGGTTCGGTCCACGGAGTAGCGGAGCCGGCCGGGCCGAGTCGCGCGAGATTGCACGGACTTGGCTGCGTGAGGTCGATGCCGAGGACCTCGCATCGCGGCGGCCGGCGCAACTGTCCGGCGGGCAGGCGCAGCGCGTCGCAATCGCCCGCGCGCTGGCGTGCGATCCAGAGGTGCTGCTACTCGACGAGCCGATGTCCGCGCTGGATGTGAGCGCGACGCCGCACGTGCGCCGGCTGCTCCGCAAGATTCTTCGCGAGAAGCAACGGACGGCGCTGCTGGTGACTCACGACCTACTCGATGCACTCGCGCTCGCAGATACCGCAGTAGTGATCGAGGACGGCCGTGTTGCCGAGCAAGGTCCGGTGCGCCGGGTGCTCGCCGCGCCGCGCAGCCGTTTCGGGGCACGGATCGCCGGAGTGAACGTCATCGGAGGTGCTGTCCGCCGCGCCGAGGTTCTCGAAACAGGCTGGGGCAGTGAGATTTACGGGATAGCCGAGGTAGCTGTCTCGGGACCGGCCGTGGCGGTGTTCAACCCGACGGCCGTGGCGGTGCACGCCGAACCGCCGCATGGCAGCCCCCGCAATGTCATGGCGGTGACGATCGCGAGCATCGACGTGCACGGTCACACCGTGCGCGTGACGGGCGCCGAGAATCCCGACGGTTCCACGGGATTGGCCGCGGACATCACTCCCGCAGCGCTAGCCGACCTCGACCTGGTGCCGGGGCAGCGGGCGTATTTCGTGGTGAAGGCGCAAGAGGTGCGGTTGCACGCCGCGGGCTGAGCGCGTCAGGCGGCGAGCAATTCGGCCAGGCGCGGCATCACCTTGTCCCGCCAGCCCGGGCCCATTCGGTTGAACGCAAAAAGGTCGCCGTCGTTCTCGAGGTCGAAGCCGGAGTGCTCCAGGAACAGGCGCGTGCCCTTGCCCTCGGCGACTAGTCGCCAGCTGATGGTCCAGGTGCCATTGAAGGCGAACACGAACAGTTCAGGTTCGCGAACCTGCACCACCTCGCAGGGAATCGGTCCGCGGCCGGGCATCTCGAGATGGAACCGGTGGCCGAGGACGCCGGCGATATCGCCCGGTGCCCACCACTGCGCATGCAACTCCGGGGTGGTCAGCGCCTGCCACACCTTTTCCGGTGCGGCAGAGATGAATTGGTCCACGGTGATGGTGGCGAGCTCAGTTTCGCTCATCTGAATTGTTCTCCTCCACGAGATCGGCGAGCGAACGTAGGCGTTCGCGCCAGAAGCGTTCGAATGGGTGCAGCCATACGCCGACATCGGCTAGCGGCTCGGGGGTCAGGTGGTAGCGCCGTTGCCGGCCGATCGGTTCGTCGCGGACGAGCCCGGCCTTGCGAAGGGTCTGCAGATGTTCGGCGACCGCAGGACGGCTCAGCTCGAATCGACTTGCCAAATCGCCCGCGGTCAGTGGCCCCTCGACAAGAATCTCGAGCAGGTGCCGACGGACCGGATTGGCCAGCGCGAGAAAGACGTCTTCGCTCGACATGCGAAGGAGAATATGTCGGCAGTTTCCGACATGTCAAGAATTTCCGACACGTTAGATGTCATTGGTGCCGAGTGTGGGACTCGAACCCACACGTCCTTTCGGACAATGGTTTTTGAGACCATCGCGTCTGCCTGTTCCGCCAACTCGGCGCACCGGCGGACAGTGTATCCCGCTGTGTTGAGTGAGCTTCCGCCCGGGGCGAGTTCGGACGCCGGTATCGCCGAAGCACCGGTAACCTGCTGCATATCCACCTCGAAAAGTGGCATCGCGCCCACCTCGAAGAGTGGCATCTCGATGGACGAGCGAAGGGTTGAGGACTATGACAGCAGCAGGAGGGGGCTCCGGTCCACGCCGTGTCGTCGTTGCCGAGGATGAGACGTTGATCCGCCTCGATCTCGTGGAGATGCTGTCCGAGGAGGGGTACGAGGTTGTCGGTGAAGCCGGCGACGGTCAGACGGCGGTCGACCTGGCAATCGAGCACAAGCCCGACCTCGTCATCATGGATGTGAAGATGCCGCGCCGCGACGGTATCGATGCCGCAGCGGAGATTGCCTCGAAGCGCGTCGCGCCGGTCGTGATTCTGACGGCGTTCAGCCAGCGCGATCTGGTCGAGCGTGCCCGGGACGCCGGCGCGATGGCGTATCTGGTCAAGCCGTTCACCAAGTCGGACCTGATTCCCGCGATCGAATTGGCCGCGAGTCGTTTCGCCGAAATCGCCTCGCTGGAGAGCGAGGTCGCGGGTCTGACCGACCGACTGGAGACCCGCAAGCTTGTCGAGCGGGCCAAGGGTGTGCTGATGCAGACGCAGGGCCTCACGGAGCCGCAGGCGTTCAAGTGGATTCAGCGGACCGCGATGGACCGCCGCACCACGATGAAGGCCGTGGCAGAGGTCGTTTTGGAGAACCTGACGCCCCAGTAAACATGGGATGACTGATGTTCCGCGCGCGACGCGGTCGATTCACCGACTGGCAATGTGTGCACAGTCGCCGCGTCAACGTTATGTTCTCTGCGGGCTGACGTAGTTGGCCCCTCCGGCCCGCCGGGGAGAGCAGACTTCGGAGGTGGCACGTGAAACGTCTGGGTGCGAAGAGTGTGGTGGTCGCCGCAGCGGCCGCAGCACTCGTTTTGTCTGGGTGTAGCGACAAGTCGACCGATAGCGGCGCCTCGGAGACCACCGGCGCGGGGGCGGGCAACCTGAGCATTCAGCCGCTGCTGCAGGTCGATACCGAGGGTAAGGAAGTGCCGAAGGCCGACTCGTCCGCCGCGGCGAGTCCGGCGGGCAATGGTTCGGCGACGTGCCCGCCCGTGTCGATCGGCATGGCCGGCGCTCTCACCGGCCCGGATGCCGCTCTCGGCATCAACATCATCAATGGCGTCAAGCTCGCGCTCGAGCAGCACAACTCCGCGAACCCGGGCTGCCAGGTGACGCTCGCACAGTTCGACACCGAGGGCGACCCGCAGAAGGCCACCCAGGTGATCCCGCAGGTCATCAACAACCCGGCGGTCGTCGGCCTGATCGGCCCGGCCTTCTCCGGTGAGACCAAGGCGACCGGCGGCATCCTCAGCGACGCGGGCCTGGCCTCCCTGACCGCGTCGGCGACCAATGCGACGCTGACCCAGAACGGCTGGCAGACCTTCTTCCGCGGCCTGGCGAACGATGACGTCCAGGGTCCCGCCGTGGCGAAGTACATGACCGGCACCGCCGGTTACGACAAGGTGTGCGTGATCCAGGACAACACCGACTACGGTGTCGGCCTGGCGAACAGCGTCACCGAGGGTCTCGGAGCCGCGGCCGATGAGAGCTGCGCCGCCAGCATCAAGAAGGGCGACAAGGACTTCTCCGCGACGGTGACCAAGGTCCAGGGCGCCAACCCCGACGCGATCTTCTTCTCCGGCTACTACTCTGAGGCCGCGCCGCTCGCGCAGCAGCTGAAGTCGGCGGGCGTCGAGGCCACCTTCGTGTCGGCCGACGGCAGCAACGATCCACAGTTCGTCTCGCAGGCCGGCAATTCCGCGGCCGGTGCGATCCTGTCCTGCCCGTGTGGACCGGCGCCGGACGAGTTCAAGGAGCAGTACACCGCACTGGCCAACCAGGAGCCGGGTGTCTACTCGGTGGAGGCGTACGACCTCACCACGATCCTCTTGACGGGTATCGACTCGGGCAAGGTCACGCGCGCGGATCTGGTCGACTATGTCCGCAACTACGACGGCACCGGCCTGGCGCGCCAGTACAAGTGGAGCCCCAACGGCGAGTTGGCCTCCGCGCTGATCTGGATTTACGAGGTCAAGTAGTTCGATAGAGACGGCACGTACGTGCGCCGGAATCGGCGGATGTACGTGCCGTCCGCTATCTCAACAAGTGAAGGTGTTGCGATGATGGCGGTGCCGCAATGAGTTCGGCGCTAGCGGTGGGGGCCGCAACGGTTCTGGCGGACGGTTCGATCGATTTCAACGTCCAGGGCGTGATCGACAATTTCTGGCAGCTCACAATCGACGGGTTGTCCTACGGCTCAATCTACGCCCTTGTGGCAGTTGGCTATACGCTCGTCTACGGCGTGCTACGGCTGATCAACTTCGCCCATTCCGAAATCTTCATGCTCGGCATGTTCGGTACCTACATTGGCCTCGAACTGCTCGGCTTCACGCCGAGCGGCAACACCTACGCCGAGGGCACCGGGGCAACAATCGTATTCCTCGGTCTGGCAATGCTATTCGGCATGGCCACTTCGGGCGCCGCGGCGGTCGGTCTGGAACGGGTCGCGTACCGGCCACTGCGCAAGCGTGGCGCCAAACCGCTGATCTTCCTGATCACCGCGATCGGCATGTCGTTCGTTATCCAGGAATTCGTGCACTTCGTGCTGCCGAAGTTCGTCGACGATCTCGGTGGCACAAATGCGCAGCAGCCGATCAAGCTCGTCGATCCGAAGGTGCAGTTCGAAATCTTCGGCGCCCCGGTTACCAACGTGACACTCATCATCGTTGCCTCCGCAGTGGTTTTGGCGATCGCGACCGAGATTCTGATCAACCGGACCAAGCTCGGTCGTGGTATCCGCGCGGTGGCGCAGGATCCGAATACCGCGACGCTGATGGGTGTTTCGCGGGAACGGGTCATCATGCTGACGTTCCTCATCGGCGGCGTGCTCGCCGGTGCGGCAGCGATGCTCTACACGCTCAAGATCCCGTCGGGAATCATCTTCTCGGGTGGATTCATCCTCGGTATCAAGGCGTTCAGCGCCGCGGTGCTCGGCGGTATCGGCAATCTGCGCGGCGCACTGCTCGGCGGCCTGATCCTCGGTGTCGTCGAGAACTACGGACAGATCCTCTTCGGCACCGAATGGCGAGACGTGGTGGCGTTCGTCCTGCTGGTGCTTGTGCTGATGTTCCGGCCAACCGGAATCCTCGGTGAGAGTCTGGGGAAGGCGCGGGTATGACGACACCGAACGTTCCGGCGGCCGACGAGCGGCCCAGGGCCGGCGTAGGAGACGCGATCCGGTCGTGGTGGGACGGACTGGCCCGGCCGATGCAGTGGTTGGTCGGTGTGCCCGGGATCATCGCGCTGGCACTGCTGCCGCTCTTCCCGCCGCCGTTCTTCGACACGCCGGCAGCCAACTTCGGCGGCGTCATGGCGCAGTTCGCGATGTACGCGCTTATCGCGATCGGCCTCAACGTCGTGGTCGGCCAGGCCGGTCTACTCGACCTCGGCTATGTCGGTTTCTACGCGGTCGGCGCGTACACGGTCGGCCTGCTCACGAGCCCGAACAGTCCGTGGAACCAGACCGATGGCGGCTGGCTGAACGACGACTGGGCCTGGCTTGCGTGCCTGCCGCTCGCGGTCGCGGTGACCGCGTTCTCCGGCCTGCTTCTCGGTACGCCGACGCTGCGCCTGCGCGGCGACTACCTGGCCATCGTCACGCTCGGATTCGGCGAGATCGTCCGCCTGCTGGCCGACAACCTCACCGAGGTCACAAACGGCAGCCTCGGGCTGTCGGGGATCGCCTATCCGCATATCGGTGAATCGGAGGAGCACCCGCAGGGCGTGTTCTCCTCCGGCAACGTTGGCGACCCGCTGAACTCCGGCGTCTGGTGGTACTGGCTCGGCATGATCCTGGTGATCATCGTGCTGCTGATGGTCGGCAACCTCGAGCGCAGCCGGGTCGGCCGGTCGTGGGTCGCGATCCGCGAGGACGAGGACGCGGCCGAGATCATGGGCGTGCCCACGTTCAAGTTCAAGCTGTGGGCATTCATGATCGGCGCGGGCATCGGCGGCATGTCCGGTGCCCTCTATGCGGGCCAGGTGCAGTTCATCAACCCGAGCGGGTTCAACATCATCAACTCGATGCTGTTCCTGTGTGCCGTCGTGATCGGCGGTCAGGGCAACAAGCTCGGCGTGATCGTCGGCGCGTTCATCATCGTGTACCTGCCGAACCGGCTCATGTCCGTGGAGGTCGGTGGTCAGCCGCTCGGCGACTACAAGTACCTGTTCTTCGGTCTTACCCTTGTGGTGCTGATGATCTTCCGGCCGCAGGGTCTCTTCCCGGCCCGGCAGCGCCTGCTCACCTATGGCCGGCAGATCTACAAGGCGGTGCGCAGGCCGGTCGAGGCGGCACCGAGCACGGCGGGAGCGGGTAAATGACGATTCCTGGCCCCGGCGAGGCGATGTTCGACAACGAGGACATGGCCGTCGATTCCAGCCCGAAGACGTTCGACGAGACCGCGGGGATCGTCGATGTCGCCGCGATCGATCCGCTGCTGGCCGATCCGGACCTGGTCGCCGAGGTGGTGGCCCCGACTCGCACCATCGAGACCGAGGTCGGCGAGGCGCTGTTGCGCACCGAGGGACTTACCGTGAGGTTCGGTGGCCTGACCGCGCTCGATGACGTGAGTTTCGAGATCCGCCGCGGCGAGATCCTCGGCCTGATCGGTCCGAACGGTGCCGGCAAGACGACCTGCTTCAACGCGATCACCGGTGTCTACAAGCCGACTTCCGGATTGGTCGAATTCGACGGGTCGCCGATCACGGAAACGTCGACGGGTCGGTTCAGCCGCTCGAAGGCGACGAAACGCAACGAGATCACCCGCCTCGGCATCGCCCGCACATTCCAGAACATCCGGCTCTTCGGCGAGATGACCGCACTCGAGAACGTCGTCGTGGGCACGGACGCTCGGCACCGCACCTCGGTGCCCGGCGCGATCTTCCGCTCGCCGCGCCACCGGCGCGAGGAACACGATGCGGTGGAGCGCGGCATGGCCCTGCTCGAATTCGTCGGAATCGCCCCACGGGCGGTGGAAAAGGCGCGCAACCTTTCCTACGGTGATCAGCGCCGGCTCGAGATCGCCCGGGCACTCGCCACCGAGCCCAAACTGCTCTGCCTCGACGAGCCGGCCGCCGGGTTCAACCCGAGCGAGAAGTCGGCACTGATGGATCTGATCCGCAAGATCCGTGACGACGGGTTCACGGTGCTGCTGATCGAGCACGACATGCGCCTGGTCATGGGCGTCACCGACCGCATCGTGGTCCTCGAGTTCGGGCGCAAGATCGCGGATGATGTGCCGTCCGCTATCCGCGAGAACCCTGCCGTAATCGCCGCCTACCTGGGCGTGCCCGACGAGGGAGATGACGCTGATGGCGAAGCATAGGAACGAGGAGTCCTCGGACCGGCCGATGCTCGAAGTCACGGACATGGTCGTCGACTACGGCCGGATCCGTGCGCTGCACGGCATTTCGCTGCGCGTCGAGCGCGGTGAACTGGTGACCCTGCTCGGCGCGAACGGCGCCGGAAAGTCCACGACGATGCGCGCGCTGTCCGGCCTGATTCCGTTGCGCGGCGGCAAGATCATGTTCGACGGCCGCGACATCACGCACGTGAAGGCGCACGAACGGGTGCTCGCCGGAATGGTGCAGGCGCCGGAGGGGCGCGGCGTGTTCCCCGGTATGACCGTCCAGGAAAACCTGGACATGGGGCACTATGCGCGCAAGTTCGAAACCAAAGCCGCCTATACCGAGCGGCTGGACTGGGTGTTCGAACTCTTCCCGCGGCTTTTGGAGCGGCGCACGCAGGTGGGCGGCACGCTGTCCGGCGGCGAGCAGCAGATGGTCGCCATCGGGCGCTCACTGATGGCTCGGCCGAAGCTGCTGCTCCTCGATGAGCCGTCGATGGGCCTGGCGCCCATGGTGATTCAGCAGATCTTCCGCATCATCACCGAGATCAACGCGCAGGGTACGACGATCCTGCTGGTCGAGCAGAACGCGCAGCAGGCGCTGTCCCGCACCGACCGTGCCTACATCCTGGAAACGGGCGAGATCACCACCACTGGGACTGGCAAGGAGTTGCTCGCCGATCCCGCGGTCAAGCACGCCTACCTCGGCGTCGGCTAGCAGCGCGGCGCCGAGCGGGAGGCCACGAACGTGCTGTTGCTGCTTACGCGGATGATGAAGGATTTCCGGCGGGCATTCGTGCCCTGGTCGGTGCCCCTGTACGTGGCCGCTTTCGTATTCTTCAGCAGCTGGCTCGCCATGTGGCTCGCCGAACCCGACAGCGATCTCGTCGCCCCGGCGAACTATCCGTGGTACTTCGTGGTCAGCGCCACCACCGTGGGGTACGGCGACTATTTTCCGAAGACCGCCATCGGGCACGTCATCGGCACCTATGTCATCTTGGGCGGCATCGTCGCTCTGACCGTGTTGTTCACCCGGATCGCCGACAAGATCACCACCGCAAGGGGACGCCGTATGCGTGGTCTCGCCACTCTCGATATCGACAATCACATTGTGCTGCTCGGCTACACGGCAGGTCGGACCGAGCGGCTCATCGAAGAGTTGCTGCTGGAGCCGACTGCACGAGTTGTGTTGTGCGGCTGGGACACCATTGCCGAGCACCCGATGCCGGAGCTGGATCGGACGTCGTTCGTACGCGGCGATCTCGCCGACCAGTCGGTGATGATGCGGGCATGCATCCACCGCGCAGCTGCCGTTCTCATCGACGGCCGCGACGACAACGAGACCCTCGGCATTGCCGTCGCGGCCGCGCACGCCACCCGGCGGTCCCGGCCGCGCGGCTCCTCGGAAACGAGTATCCCGCTGATCGCCGCGGTGCGAGACATGGCTCGGGCCAGTCACTTTCGCTATGTCAGCACGCGCATCGAGTGCGTGCAGTGGCATGTGCCGAACCTGCTCGTCGAGGAAGCGCACGACCCCGGTATCACCCAGGTCTACGTGGAACTCATGACGGCAGGCGGCCACAGCAATACGTATTCGCTGCGGCTGCAACGTGACTACGACAGTTTCGGCGCGGTGCAGACCGAGTTGGGGAGGCGGCATTCCGCGGTGGTGCTGGCGGTGCGGCGCGACGGCCGGCTCGAGGTGGGGCCGCACTGGGATACGCCGGTGAGTGCCGGCACCGTCGTCTACTACGTCGCGGCGTCGCGACTCGACCGGGTCGGCATGTAAAAGTGCAGGTGCGGGCATGCCCTGTTCTCGTCGGTGGGGCTGCCTAGACTCGTCACCGTGAGTCCAGCCACCAGCACCGGTCCGCGCCCCTCCGACGCCACCTCCGAGGGGACGGCGAAGCAGCCAACGCTGATGCTGCTCGATGGGCATTCGCTCGCCTTCCGCGCGTTCTTCGCGCTGCCGGCCGAGAACTTCAAGACCGTGTCCGGGCAGACGACGAATGCCGTGTACGGGTTCACCTCGATGCTCATCAACCTGCTGCGCGACGAGCAGCCCACGCATATCGCCGCGGCGTTCGACGTGTCGCGGCAGACCTTCCGCGCCGAGGCGTACGCAGAGTACAAGGCGAATCGGTCCAGCCCGCCGGATGAGTTCCGCGGCCAGGTCGAGATCACGAAGGACGTACTCGGCGCGCTCGGTATCCCGGTCATGGCCGAGGCGGGGTTCGAGGCCGACGACATCATCGCGACGGTCGCTACGCAGGCCGAACCGCTGGGCTATCGCGTGCTGATCGTCACCGGCGACCGCGACGCGATCCAGCTCGTCAACGACAACGTCACGGTGCTGTACCCGCGCAAGGGCGTATCGGACATGTGGCGGTTCACGCCGGAGTCGGTGCAGGAGCGCTACGGCCTCACCCCGAAGCAATACCCGGACTACGCGGCGCTGCGTGGCGACCCGAGCGACAACCTGCCTGGCATCCCGGGGGTGGGGGAGAAGACCGCGGCGAAGTGGATTCGCGAGTTCGGTGACCTCACGGCGCTGGTCGACCGAGTGGACGAGGTGAAGGGCAAGGTCGGCGACGCGCTGCGCGCGAACCTGTCCAGTGTGCTGCTCAACCGCCAGCTCACCGAGATGGTGCGGGACATGTCGCTGCCCTACACCCCTGAACAGCTCGAGCACGGTGGGTGGGATCGGGACAAGATCCATCAGCTGTTCGACGATCTCGAGTTCCGGGTGCTGAGGGACCGGCTCTTCGAGACGCTCGTTTCCGCGGAGCCCGAGGCCGACGAGGGATTCGAGATCAGCGGCGGCGCGATTGCTCCCGGTGAGGTCGCGGACTGGCTTGCCGAGCATGCGAGTACCGGTGCGCGGCATGGTATTTCGATCGTGGGGACCGGCACGCCGTTCGGTGGCGATGTGACGGCACTGGCCATCGCGGCGTCCGGAGGCGAGGGCGGCTACCTGGAAGTGGCGGGTCTGACCCCGGAGGACGAGAAGGCGCTCGCCGCCTGGCTCGCCGATGCCGGGCAGCCGAAGGCTGTGCACGAGGCGAAGTTCGCCATGCACGCCCTGCGTGGTCGCGGCTGGACGCTGGAGGGGCTGAGCAGTGACACGGCGCTAGCGGCCTACCTGGTTCGCCCGGGCCAGCGCACCTTCAACCTCGACGATCTGTCGCTGCGCTACCTGAAGCGCGAACTGAGGGTCGACAAGCCCGACCAGGGTCAGATGTCGTTGCTCGACGACGAGGATGATCTGACTACCGCGACCGCCGAGACCGAAATCCTGCGTGCGCAGGCGGTGCTCGACCTCGCCGACGCGATGGACGGCGAGCTCTCTCAGATCGAATCCACCCCGCTGCTCGCGGAGATGGAACTCCCGCTGCTGACGGTGCTCGCCAGGCTCGAGGAGTTCGGCATCGCCGTGGATCTCGACCACCTGCACGATCTGCAGAGCGGTTTCGCCGCGCAGGTGGCGGAGGCCGCGAATGCCGCGTACGAGGTGATCGGCAAGCAGATCAACCTCGGCTCGCCCAAGCAGCTGCAGGTGGTGCTGTTCGACGAGCTCGAGATGCCGAAGACCAAGCGCACCAAGACCGGCTACACCACTGATGCCGATGCGCTGCAGACATTGTTCGAGAAGACCGAGCACCCCTTCCTCGAACACCTGCTCGCGCATCGTGACGCCACCCGGCTGAAGGTCACTGTCGACGGGTTGCTCAAGTCGGTGTCCGACGACGGGCGGATCCACACCACCTTCAATCAGACGATCGCGGCGACGGGCCGGCTCTCCTCGACCGAGCCGAACCTGCAGAACATTCCGATCCGCACGGACGCCGGCCGCCGCATCAGGCAGGCCTTTGTGGTCGGCGACGGTTACGACACCCTGATGACAGCCGACTACAGCCAGATCGAAATGCGGATCATGGCGCACGTCTCCGGCGACGCGGGTCTGATCGAGGCGTTCAACTCGGGCGAGGATCTGCACAGCTTCGTGGCGTCGAAGGCGTTCGGCATCCCGATCAGCGACGTGACGCCCGAGCTGCGGCGCCGGGTCAAGGCGATGTCCTACGGCCTCGCCTATGGCCTGAGCGCCTACGGCCTGTCCGCACAGCTGCGGATCAGCACCGAGGAAGCCAAGGACCAGATGGAAACCTACTTCGCCCGATTCGGCGGAGTGCGGGATTACCTGCACGAGGTTGTCGAGCAGGCCCGCAAGACCGGGTACACCGAGACGCTGTTCGGACGCCGGCGCTACCTACCCGATCTGGATTCGAGTAATCGACAGCGCCGTGAGACTGCGGAGCGGGCGGCCCTCAACGCGCCGATCCAGGGCACGGCCGCCGACATCATCAAGGTCGCGATGATCAACGTCGCGAACGCGGTCACCGAGGCAGGGCTGCAGTCCCGGATGCTGCTGCAGATCCACGACGAATTGCTATTCGAGGTCGTGGAATCCGAGCGCGATGTCATCGAGCGGCTCGTCCGCGACGAGATGGGATCGGCGATCGAGATGTCGGTGCCGCTCGACGTTTCGGTTGGCTTCGGCGCCAACTGGGACTCCGCCGCACACTAAAGGCGTGCCTCCCAATCCCCTTCGGGGAATTGGGAGACACGCCCTAAGCGCGGAGTCCACGGTCGGAAGTTACTGCGGGGCGCCCATATCGGCCGCGCTCCACATGGCGCGCACCTCGACGTCGCCCTGCCAGCCGGGCCAGTACTCCTTGTGCAGGTCGAGCAGCCATTGGGCCTGTTCGATCGCTTCTTCGAGCGTGTTCACGTTCAGGATCGCGTAGCCACCGGCCAGTTCCTTGGCCTCGGTGTAGGGCCCGTCGAGCACGCTCACCTTGCCGTCGCGCAGTGCGACCTTCGCGCCGCCCTCGTCGAGCGTGCTCAGGCCGCCTGTGTCGACCATCAAGCCGTTGGCGAACGCCTCCTGGCCGGCCGTCGCCATGGCCTCCATCAATCCCGCGGGCGGCTGGCCGTAGTCCTTGTCGGCGCGCACCCAGGTCATGTACTTCATGTCGGCTCCTCTTCGGGTCGGTTTTCGTCGGTGCGGACTCTCGTCCTCAATACCGCGTCGCTCGACCCGAGCGCGAATCGACATGCCCCGCGAGATTATTTTCGCGAGTTACTGCGCTGCCTGCTGATCGGCGATCTGCTTTCGCACATCGTCCATGTCGAGGCCCTTGATCTGGGTCACGAGATCCTCGAGCGAGGCCGGCGGGAGGGCGCCGGGCTGCGCGAAGACGAGGACGCCCTCACGGAACGCCATGATCGTCGGGATCGAGCGGATGTTCGCAGCCGCGGCGAGTCCCTGCTCGGCCTCGGTGTCGACCTTGCCGTGGATGACGTCGGGATGGGTCTCCGAGGACGCCTCGAAGGTCGGCGCGAAGCTGCGGCATGGACCGCACCATGACGCCCAGAAATCGACCAGCACGATGTCATTGCCGGTGACGATCTCGTCGAAGTTTTCCTGGGTCAGGGTCTGCGTGGCCATGTCGTCCTCTCGTCGCAGTTCATGGCAGTTCAACACGACGATCGGCGAGATTCTTCCCGACGTTTCGCCTCACGTGATTCGCCACTCCCTGTGTTCGTCGCCATCCCAGCGCCGGATTGCTTCGACGTTACCGATGAGCTCGGGCTCGTCGAGGACGGCGCCGACCGCCTCACCCAGGCGGTCACGAGGTATTCGGCGCGCAAGGGTGATGTG
>NZ_LRRB01000084.1 GCF_001646865.1 Aldersonia kunmingensis
CCGCGATCCGCTCCGACCCGGCCAGCAAAGCCTTCTACGCCCGAAAACGCGCCGAAGGCAAACGACATCACCAAGCCCTCATTGCATTGGCGAGACGCCGCATCAACGTCCTGCACGCACTGCTGCGCACTCGCCAGCCCTACCGGGCCGACTACCGAGCATCCGTTACTGCCGCTTGACAAAAACATTAGGCAGCCACCTCCGCACCCTGCTCGGCCGCATCGCCGGCGCGGTAGGCCCGGCCGGCGTAGTGCAGGTAGACGTCATCGAGCGAGGGGCGTGACACCGATACCGCGCCGAACGCGATCCCGGCTTGGTCGAACGCTGAGATGACCTGCCCGATGATTGGGGGTGGATCGTCCGCGCGGGCGATCAACTTGCCCGAGGTTCCGTGCGCGTCGATGACGATATGTCGAAGTGCACCAAGCGATTCGGCGATCCAACGAACCCGGTTCACGTCCGGCGACACCAGTTCGACAGTGAGGGTGTCGCCGTCGAGGCGTGACTTGAGCTCGTCGGGTGTGCCCTCCACAATGGCTCGCCCGTGATCCACGATCACCAGCCGGTCGGCGAGTTCGTCGGCCTCGTCGAGGTAGTGCGTGGTGAGCACGACCGTGATCGAGCGTTCCGCGGCGAGGCGCCGGATCTCGGCCCACATCTGGGCGCGCGATTCGGGGTCGAGGCCGGTCGTCGGCTCATCGAGGAACAGTACCGACGGCGAATGCACCAGTGCTATGGCGACATCGAGCTTGCGTCGCATACCGCCGGAGAGTGCGGTGATCTTGCGCTCGGCGGCGTCGGCGAGATCGAACTGCGCGAGCAGTGCATCTGCGCGACGGCCGGCGTCGATGCGGCCGATGCCGCGCAGGCGGGCAGAGAGCACGAGGTTCTCTCGCGGGGTCTGGCGCGGATCGGCGCCGGTGCCCTGCGAGACGTAGCCGATCCGCCGGCGCACCTGGTCGGCGTGGGTTCGCACGTCGAATCCGGCGACCCTTGCCGTGCCCGAGGTGGCGCTGGCCAGCGTTGTGCAGATCTTCGTGGTGGTGGATTTCCCGGCACCGTTGGGGCCGAGCAGCCCGTACACCGTGCCTTCCGGAATCGTGAACGCGAGCCGGTCGAGCGCGACGACCGGGCTGCGCTTGCGGCCTACCGAGTAGGTCTTGGTCAGGTCGACGACCTCCACCGCGGCGGGGGAGGACGAATCGATGGACGTCATTGCATGTCCTTCGGGTTGGCGGATCGAGCCGACCGAGACACGCAGGCGATACCCTGAGTTTGCAGACGAAGCGTATCGGCGCTCCGCGCGTCGGTCGGTTCGGATCCGGTGATGGCTCGGGTGTTGGCGCACCCGGGCCATTGCTGAATGTGGACCTGTGTCACTGTCCTCGCTGGGTCGGCACCCCCATTCCGTCGGCGATGAACTCGAGTTCGGCATCGGATAGCCGGTGTGCGCCCGTCTCCGCGATTCGGTCGTGCAGCTTCTGCCACGTCGCAGTGCCCGCCAGGGACCCGGTTTCGATGCGCTGCGCGAGCTGCTCGGTGAATGCCAGCTCGGCCTGCGCCATCGCTGCCTCGTACCGGCTCTCGATGACAAACAGTTCCGGCAGCCAGGTTGTCACCTCGGCGAGCTGGTCGTTCAGTTCGGCGAGCCGCTTCCCGATGTGCTCGGCGCGGGCGTGCAGTAGTTCCGTTGCCTCGGTGGGGGATAGCACTGCGATGAACGACAACGCCGCCATGAACTGCGGATACTCCTTGACCGGCGTACCGACCAGGTCACGCATCCACTCCCGGGCCTCCTGGGCCCCCGCCTCGGTCAGGTCGTACACGGTGCGGGCCGGCCGGTTGCCCTCTTGTTCTGTGCCGGTGGCCTCGATCAACTCCTGACGGACCAGCGATTCCACCACCGAATACAGCGACCCGAAGTTGAGCCGGACGGAATCCTGCTTCCCGCGTTCCCGCAGCGTCTGCGACATCTGATACGGGTGCATCGGCCGCTCATACAGAAGTACGAGAACGGCGAGCGCGAGTGGATTGGAACGCGCGGTCCGCGAGCGACCGGCCATGAACCCTCCTAATACTCGACTCAGAGTACTCGATACCGAGTATTAGTGCCATGGGTGATCGGCTACCTTCGTGAACGTGCCGGAATCGCAAGAACCACTGCGGTTGGAAGTGATCGTCGGAAGCGTCCGCGAGGGCCGGTTCGCGCCGGTCGTCGCGAACTGGTTCGTACGCCGGGCGCAGGAGGACGGGCGCTTCGATGTCCGGGTGCTCGACTTGGTCGATGCGAGGTTGCCCGACGATCTCAGCGAGAACGCGCAGACCACAGCATTCCGGGAGCGGCTTGCCGCAGCCGACGCCTTTGCGGTGGTCAGCTCCGAGTACAACCATGGCTACTCGGGAGCGCTGAAAACCGCGATCGACAGCGCGAAGTACGAATGGCGCGCGAAACCGATCGGCTTCGTCTCCTATGGCGGGCTATCGGGCGGGTTGCGCGCTACAGAGCAGTTGCGCCAGGTCGTCGCCGAGGTGCACATGGTCGCGGTGCGCGAGCAGGTCAGCTTCCACCGCGCCCGCAAGCGCTTCGACGAGGACGGCGAGACGAGCGACGGCGCGGCGATCGACGCTTCTGCGCGGATGCTCGGGCAGCTCGCGTGGTGGGGCCACGTGCTGCGCGATGCCCGGGCCACCAACCCCTATCCGGGGTAGGACCCCGCGTAGGCGGGCGGTCGCGGCGTGCGCGGTCGGCCGATGAACGCTGTCTCGCGCGGAATCGAGACGAGGCTGAGTTCGATTCCCTTGCTGCCGCTTTCGAGTAGGACCCGGCTCCCGGCCGCGCCGGGCTGATGCAGCGAGACGTCGGCGCGACGCGCCGGCCACAGCGACGGATCCGAGGTCAGGTACATCGTGGTGACGCCCGCGCGCGGGGGTGGGGCGACCACGCCGTCGATCAGGGTCGCGTTGAAACCTGCATCGGAGTACTGGGATTCGGTGACGACGAGAAACTTGTCGGGGCTCCCGACCGCGTGGAACATGGCCTCCCAATCGTGCGGCCGATCGGTGCGAACGAGCACGCGGGAACCGATCGCAAGCGCGCGGAACACGACCTGCTGCGCTAGGTACAACTCGCCGGCGAGGTACACCGTCGAGACGCCGGTGCCGACCAATCGCGTCGCGATGCCGTTGCCCTGCCCATCGGAGCCGATCAGCTGACCGCAGCCGGCCGTCGGGAGTCGCAGGTCGTCGAGATCGTCGAGGCTCAGTTCGGTTCGCGGAATCAGATCCTCGAGGTCGGCAACCGCGAGCGGCAGATGCGCGAGGACCGCATCGCGGTGCCGGCCGCTCATCGTGACCGTGCCAGTGATCCCCGCAGCCTCCGGCAGTTCCCTCGACGTCAATCGCCATGCCGCACCGACCGATACGGACTCCGGCGTGGTACCCGGGCGCAGCCGAACCACGGTGGTGGTCGCGCGCGAGGGCGCCACCCAGAGCCGCGCCAGCGTCTCAGCGTTCAGGGCCTTGGGTGCGATAGCCGAGCCGATGTTCACGGTCTCGCCGAGTTGGGCGAAACGCCAGGTCTGCATGAGGCGTCGCGGATCGGCGCCACCGGTGATCTGCAGCACCGCGTCCCGGATTTCCGGCGCGGTGAGAACTCGTGAGCGGCAACCAACTTCGTCGAGTGCTCGCACGATGCGCCGGGTTGCGATGGTGGTCGAGCGGCCTGCCCCGTCGGACCCGCCACCGCGTCGCTCAACCGCATCGGGACACGCGAGCGCATCGAAACAGATTGCCAGCCAGACAGTTCGGACCGCGGTCGCCGGCAGCGGCCCGATCAGCCCCTCGTAGACAGCGC
Organism: Aldersonia kunmingensis; assembly: GCF_001646865.1. GTDB lineage: Bacteria > Actinomycetota > Actinomycetes > Mycobacteriales > Mycobacteriaceae > Aldersonia > Aldersonia kunmingensis. The sequence continues at coordinate 3,854 of NZ_LRRB01000084.1, forward strand.
CCGCAGGCGTGCCCGACCGACTCCGGTAGCCGTGGCTCACGATGTCGATTCCGGCGAGTTCGATGTCGTGCTGGCACAGGTTGCGGGCGAGGTCCGCGAGTGGGAGCAGGTGGGTGGCGTCGAAATCCGCCCGCGAGATCGAGGTGAGCCCGCCGACAGGCGCGAGCACCTCGACGACGGCGACCACTCGGCTGCCGTCCCAGTACAGACCGAGCGAACGGCCATCGGGTGAACGGAAATCCACGGTCTGGCCAAGCGGATACTCGCCGGCGTCGCGGTAGCGCCGAACGATGCGCAGCCAGCCGAACGGGGAGTGCCTCGCCACCGGGATGAGCAGTGCGAGCGCGACAACCGCTGTGGCCGCAACCGCGATAGGCACATCCACGCCGCACGCTACGGCAGCGATGCCCAGCATGACGGCGAGCACCTGTGCGGCGAGTACGTCGGTTCCGGTGATTCGATCCCACAGTGAGCGCGGCCGATTCCATCGGCGTGAGCGCGGCCGATTCCATCGGCGTGGGCGTGGCTGATCCACACGGCGATCCCGCATTCGAACTTCCCCCCGATCGGTTGGCCGGCCGCCGCTTCCGGCGAAACGGCCCGTTCAACCGTAATGCGCGGACACTGTACGCTCGTTTGCCGAGTGCGTGCTGACCCGGGGGAGGAACAATGCCAGCACAGCCGACTTCGCGATGGCAAGTCAGTGGATACCGATTTCTTGTGCGCCGGATGGAGCATGCGCTGGTTCGTCGCGACGTCCGGATGCTGCACGATCCGATGCGCGCACAGTCGCGGGCATTGACCGTCGGCGTCATCCTGGCCTGTCTCGGGCTCGCCGCGTGTGGCGTCCTCGCGCTGCTGAAGCCGCAGGATCGCATCGGAGACAACAAGATTCTCGTTGGCAAGGATTCCGGCGCGATGTTCGTCGTGCTAGGCGACACCGTCCATCCGGTGATGAACCTCGCCTCGGCACGGCTCGCGGTTGGCGAGGCCGCAAAGCCGTCCATGGTCAAGGACTCGGCCATCGCGGCCCGTCCGCGTGGTCCGCTCGTCGGCATCCCGGGCGCACCATCCGCACTTCCGTTCGATGCCAAGGGAACCGGGCGGACCTGGACCGTGTGCGACACGGTCTCGACGGACGGTGGTTCCACCGCCAGCAACTCCGTTGTGATCGGCAGCCTGGACAGCAGCGGTGAACGCGCAGCGCCGCTGCAGACCGGCGAGGCGCTGCTCCTGGAGTCGGGCGCCGAGACGTTCCTGGTTTTCGAGGGCCGCCGCGCCGAGATCGATCTCGATGACCGCGCGGTGACCGCCGCACTTGGACTCGAAGGTGTGGATCCCCGCCCGGCAAGCGCAGGTCTGCTCAATGCCATTCCCGAAGTTCCAGCCATCGCCGTGCCGCGGATCCAGGGCACGGGAAGTATTCCCTCGTATCCGGTTTCGAACCTGCGTGTCGGATCCGTCGTGCAGATCTCGCGCGGGGGTACGGTCTCCCACTTCGTTGTGCTGCGCGATGGCCTGCAGCTGATCAGTGCTGCGACCGGCGACATCATTCGGGCGGCCGACTCGCAGGGCACGACCGAAGTAACCAAGCTGGCACCCGACGTGCTCAACAAGGTGCCGATCGTCGATGAACTCGACGTGTCCGGATTCCCGCAAAGCGTTCCTACCGTGGTCAACCCGCGGGACAAGCCGGTCGGCTGCCTGTCGTGGTCGCCGATCACGGGTGAGTCCGACAACGTGGAATCCGCGAGCGGCGTTGTGCACGCCGAGGTCTCGGTCCTCGCCGGGCGTGGGCTGCCGATCGCCGACAAGGCCAAGCTCGTCCAACTCGCCCAGGCCGACGGCTCGGGCACGAAGGCCGACCGGGCGTACTTCGCGCCGGGCTCCGGGGCGTATCTGCAGACCACGGGGATCACGCCGACGAGCGAGCGCAAGGACTCGCTGTTCTTCGTGTCCGACACCGGAGTTCGCTACGGCATCGCCAATGCCGAAGCAGCGAAGCTACTCGGTATGGAGGTTCGCCCGGAGCCTGCGCCATGGCAGATCGTTGGCCTGCTGGCCCCCGGTCCGGCGCTTGGCCGCAGCGAGGCGATGGTGGCACACGACGGTGTGGAACCGGATTCCGCGCCTGCTGCGTTGACGTCGTCCTCGACGCGCTGAGCCGCTTCGGCTGCGCCCACGAGTCGAGTCTGCTGCCGCCGTGGCGACGGATCAGATGCGGCGGCAGGCTGATTCGAAGCTAGGCGGCGTGGCGCCCGGTCGGTGTGGCCGGCTTTGCCGGCCGCATCCGGCGTCGCATCGGGAACGATGCCAACACGCCTACGACGAGAAGTGCGGTAACGACGAGGGTGCCGATGAGTGCGGTGTTGCGCCCGCGGTGATCGGGCGGAAGAGGCTCGGGCGGAATCTGCATTGCCACCGACGCGGACCGGCTCGGCTGCTTCGACAGTTGTACGCCCGAAACATCGGCGGTCACGGCCGCGTACGGATCGATCACGCCGAAGCCCACGGATGGATTCCAGCCCTCGGCGGGTGCGTGCGCGGTCGCCTCGATGCGCGACATCACCTCGCGAGCGGTCAGTTCGGGGAACCGCGCTCTTACGAGCGCCGCTGTCCCCGCGACGAACGGCGCGGCGAAACTGGTGCCTGCGAACGACTCCGACCCGCCCTTGTCATCGACCTTCGCGTTGGTCAGCCCGGTGCTGCGCGGGTCGAGCGAGACGATGTTCTCGCCGGGCGCGGCCACATCGACCCATGGCCCCGGCACGGTGAACTGTGACGGCGCGCCGTTCGCGTCGACAGAACCCACAGTGAGCACATAGTTGTCGTACCAGCCGGGGGAGACGATCGTCGTTACGCGATCCCACGGGTTCGCACCCGGATTGAGCGGATCGGGTGCGGGATTGCCAGCCTGGCACCGATCGAGATTGCCCGCGGAGGCGACCACCACGACATTCTTGCGAACCGAGGCGTATTCGACGGCGGCACCGAGCGACGCGTCGTTCATCGCCGTGCTCGAGCACGCCACCTCGGAGATGTTGATGACGGACGCTCCCATGTCGGCCGCATGGCGGACCGCAGAGGCCAGGGTGCTCGTATTGCCGTACCCGTCGGCGACGTCCTCCGGTTGCTGCTGCTTGGACCGCCCGGCGACCTGCCAATGGCTGCTCGACTGGCGCAGGCTGATGATTCTGGCCTGCGGGGCGACGCCGGCGAAACCGCTGCTGCCGTCCTCGCTCGCGGCAATGATTCCCGCGACGACCGTGCCGTGCACGTCGCAATCGTCGGTGCCGTCCGTGTCGCTGATGTAGTCGCCACCACCGATCAGTCCGGGCAACCGCGGATGGCGCGCGACGCCGGTATCAATGACGGCAACAGTCTGCCCGGCGCCCTTGCCGAATGCCCATGCCGAGGTGACGTCGAGATCGCGATGCCCTGCGGAAGCGGTCGAATCGGTGCGTGACGTGCCGAAGCAGATGGTCTTCTGTTCGGTGCGGTCCGGTGGCGCCGGCCGACCGTCGGCAGGCAGGCGGCCAGGATCCACGATCGGTGGGCCCGCAGCCAGCGCGCCGGGCGCGCCGAGCGCGGAACACATCAGGACGATGGATGAGGCCGTGGCCAGGCGCGCTGCCCGGCGGGCGAGGTTCACAGCCCGCGGACGAGCGAGTAGAGCTCCGCTACCCAGCACACCAGCGGTACGACTGCTGCGACGCAGGCATATTCGGCAAGTTCAGCTGCGCGACGCAGCGGTGGGGAGAAGGTCTGGTTCGGTGCGATGATGCCGAGCACGAGGGCGAGAAGAGCGCCGACCACCGCGACGCCGAACACGGCCAGCGGGTATCCGGCGGTGAGGCTCGCGTCGATCAGCAGGCCGAGGATCACAGTGAGACCGCCCGCGATCAGGGTGAACGCCTGCTCGGCGGCGGCATAGGTGCGTCCCCGGAACATCAGGACCGCGGCGCAGGTCGCTGCGAGTGTGGTTGCAGGCCAGTCGATCCCACTCCCGCCGGTCGCCGCGGCGGTGATGGCCGCGGCCGCGCTCACGATCGTCGCCCCGATGATGATCCCGGACATGGACCGCCGCGCGGCGGCGGCGCGTTCGCGCAACTCGAGGAAAGACAGGGCGGCGGCATCGTCGTCATCGGTGGTGGCTTCGCTGCCCGGTGACGGGACGCCGGGGAGCGGCAGGCTCGCCAGCATCATCGAGATGCGCGGCGCGCCCGCGATGGCGGCGAGCGCGACTCCGGCGAGCACCGCGGCGATAGCCTGCACCGGTTGGTCGGACAGGGTGCCGACGAGTTCGGCCGGAATAAGCAGTACCGCAATGGTTGTCGCGGCGGTGAAAAGCCGCAGGCCCGCGTTGCTCATGCGTAGCGCGGTCACGGCCATCGCTCCTGCGAGCGCGGTGCCCATCAGCGCGTGTGCCCAGGAAACATCGTCGGGCACCAGCAGGAAGCCACCGGTCACCGCGGTCGGAAGTGCACAGCCACCGAGGACCAGGGCGCTTCTGGTGTCCTGATAGACGCGGCCGACCACCGATCCGCCGGCCACGAACAGCACCGTCAACACGAGCGCACAGATCGCGCCGAGCAGGTCGTCTGCGGCGCGTGCGTCCCACAGCAGGGCGAAACATCCAGCCAGCGTGGCGAAGACCGCGGAAACCGAACCCATGAGCCGGGCGGAGTCGGGCGTCCACTGCCGGTTACTCTCGGCACCGGCCGCGGCGACGCTGTACATGATGTCATCGAACAAGGGTTGCGGCGCGCCATGCTGCGCGCTCTCCAGCATGAGCAGTTCGCCGTCGCGCACGCCGTGCTCACTCAGGCTCAGTGTGGCCGAGAGCGGTGACTGGCCGACCCGCGCGAGTACCCACTCGGACGGCTCACTCTGCTCGACCGCGTGATCGAACTCATTTGTGCGGCCGTGCGCAGCAACGAGATCGACGATGCCGGGGATCAAAAGCGCAACCGGCACCTCGGCCGGTAGCGCAAGATCGACCTGCGTGTGTTGGGCGACGATGGTCAGCCGACACAGTTCGGGTGCGCGCACCCCGGCCCGCGCCGAGTGCTCCGATACCGACAGGCTCGCGTGCGTCACTGCTTCCCCCCAGCGTTCCTCCCGCCACGGGCCCCCTGACCCGTGCCCGGCAGCGAAAAATCGTCGCAACTCTACGGCACTACCGCGCCGCAATGCCACGGAGGTTCGACAGGGTAGATTGGGCCGCCTGGAACGTCTAATTCAGGGGGAGCCTCGGGTGAGCGCGGTCCGAATCCGCTGGCGCGGTGCGCACCCCGGTCCTCGGGCGTCGTCGCGATGACAGCCGCTGCCCTTTGCGTCACCGCGGACGGGGTCTTCGGGTGGGTCCGACGGGACGGCGTCACAGTCGACATCGTGTCCGGCGCCGGCCTGAACGAACTCGCTGGGCGGCTTGCCGGGGCGCGGATATCTGCAAGCTTTCCCTCGCACTGGGCCGCCCCCCGCCGTGATCGCCTCGCCGCAGAGTTGGCGGCAGGTGGCGCGCGTGTCGAATTGACCCCGATCGCGTTGGCCGCGGCGAGCGCGGTCGCCGGGGCCACTGTGCACGGGCCGAGGGTCGTGGTGGTCGAGTTGGAGCGGCACGCGGCCACGGTGACCTGCGTGGCGCCCGCAGGCGATGAGGTGCGCATTGTCGCCTGCGAGCGCGAGCCTGCCCTCGGTGCCGAGGATCTGCTCGATCCCGACCGCGGGCTCGAGGCCATCGCGGCGCTGGCCGGGTTGGTAGAAGCCATTGGGGCCGGTCGCGCGGTCGAGGAGATTCTCGTTGTCGCCGAGGCAGATCCGGCAACGCTCGAGCCGTTCCTGGTGAGCCTTGCGAAGGCGCTTCCACGCATCGGCCGATCGCGGGTGCTGCACCCCACTCAGGTCTGCCCGCCCTCGACGGATGAGATCCCAGCGGTGCTTCCGCACCGGCAGGTCGGTTTGGTCGGGCGCGGTACTGCGGTGGCGTTGGCAGCACTGCTGGTCGTAGGCATTTCCACGGGAGTGTGGTGGTGGCAGGCGAATGGGCCGCGCCAACCGGCCGCCGCAGCAGAGGCAACGACGGTTTCGACCTTGGGACCGGCGCAGCCTTCCGAAGTGACTCAGGTGAATGGCCGCGTGCGTTTCGTCGTTCCACCGTCTTGGTCGCCTCGGCCGCCGGATCCGCAGCGGCCGGGCCGGCTCGAGCTCGCCCCGCCCGGCGGTGCTGCGGCGCGAATCATCGTGATCCAGAACGAGATCGACCCGGGCCTCGGCTACGACGAGGTCGCCTCGGCTCTGGCGGACAAGATCGCCGCGCGCGGCTCCGGCGGACCTTTTGCCGATCTGCAACGCGACGTGGTGTTCGGTGGCCGACCGGGACTGTCGTACCGGGAGACGCCGAGCCCAGGGTCCGAGGTGCGTTGGCATGTCGTGGTCGAGCAGGAAATGCAGGTCAGCGTCGGATGTCAATACCCGGCCGCTGATTGGGCGTTGGTTATCGGAGCGTGCGAGCGGGTCGTACGGAGCCTGACCGTCGCATCGGGCTGATCCCGCCTGCTGTTGTCGCCCGAGCGGCGAATCCACCCGAGTCCGAGCAGTGCTGATCCCGTCGGATCCGCAGGGTAGATTGGCGCGCCGGGGAAGATCTATGGGGGGAGTTCTCGCATGAGTACTGTGCGATTCCAGCGCCGTGCGCGCCGTGAAATGCCGCGCACACCCGGCGGCGAAGTGACGCTGCAGCCGCCACCCGAGATCCCGCGTGTCGTACCGGGAAACCTTCTGACCAAGCTACTTCCGGTCGTGATGGTCGTTGCGATGATCGGCATGATGGCGATGCTGTTCACCTCCGGTGGCTTCGGCGCGAACCCGATGAGCCTGATGTTTCCGGCGATGATGCTGTTCTCGATGGTCGGCATGTTCACCGGCCAGGGGCGCAGCGGAACACCGCGCGCGGCCGAGGCGAACGAAGACCGCAAGGATTATCTGCGCTATCTCGACCAGCTGCGCGACGACGTTCACGACACCCGGGATCGTCAGCACACCGCGTTGAGCTGGAGTCATCCGTCGCCGGGACCGATCTGGACACTGGTCGGCACACGCCGGATGTGGGAGCGGCGCGTCGGCGACCCCGACTACTGCCATGTGCGGATCGGTGTCGGTCCGCAGGGACTCGCCACCCGCCTGATCGCGCCGGAGACCGGGCCGGTCGAGGAGCTCGAACCCGTTGCGGCTGTGGCGTTGCGTCGGTTCGTGCGCGCGCACTCCGTGGTCGAGATGCCGCTCGCGGTGTCGCTGCGCGGGTTCGCCGCGATCGGCTTCGACGGCGACCGCTCGGGCGCTCGGGCGCTGGTCCGCTCGATGCTCGCGCAGATGTGCATGTTCCACGGGCCCGATCAGCTTCAGGTCGCCATCGTGTGCGGCCCTGACACTGCTGACCAGTGGGAGTGGACGAAGTGGCTGCCGCACGCGCAGCACCCCGAGGCCCAGGACGGTGTCGGCTCCGAACGGATGTTCTACGGGTCGATCATCGAACTCGACTCGGCAATGCGCGGACAGCTTTTGACCCGCAACAAGTTCGCGCGCACCGCACCCGCCCAGGCCGGCATCGCGCAACTCGTCGTGATCGTGGACGGCGGCATTCTGGACACCGACGGCGAGGGGGACCTCGTCAGCGCCGGTGGTGTGGATTCCGTGACGATGTTCGACCTGTGCGGTTACGCGCCGCGGCTCACCGCCCGTGGGCTGCCGCTGGTGATCGAGAACGGCGATCTGTTCGCACGCAGCGCCGCCGGCCTCGAGCGGATCGCGCGGGCCGATGCGATGAGTCTCCAGGAAGCGCAGCAGCTTGCGCGCCGCCTCGCGCCCTTCCGGGTCGCCGCAGCGCACGCCGAGGAACGCGTCATCGATTCCGGCGAAGACCTCTCGAACTGGGCCAACATGGTCGGCGCTGGTGATGTCGGCTCGTTCAATCCGGAGAGTGCTTGGCGCCCGAGGCACGGCCGGGAGCGGTTGCGAGTGCCGATCGGTCTCGGCCCCGACGGCGTGCCCGTCGAACTGGACATCAAGGAAGCCGCCGAGAACGGGATGGGCCCGCACGGGTTGTGCATCGGCGCAACGGGTTCGGGCAAGTCGGAGTTCCTGCGGACGCTCGTGCTCGGCATGCTCGCCACGCACTCGCCGGACCAGCTGAACTTCGTCCTGGTCGACTTCAAGGGTGGCGCGACCTTCCTCGGGCTCGACACCGCCCCGCACGTTTCGGCCGTCATCACCAACCTCGAAGAGGAAGCCGCGCTCGTCGACCGCATGCGGGACGCGCTCGCCGGCGAGATGAACCGGCGCCAGGAACTGCTGCGCGCCTCGGGCAACTTCGCGAACGTCGGCGACTACGAGAAGGCACGCGCGGCCGGGGCCGAACTCGACCCGCTGCCCGCGCTGTTCGTGGTGATCGACGAGTTCTCCGAACTGCTCACGCAGCAGCCCGAGTTCGCCGAACTTTTCGTCGCCATCGGTCGCCTCGGCCGGTCGCTGCAGATGCATCTGCTGCTGGCCAGCCAGCGACTGGACGAAGGCAAGCTGCGTGGTCTGGACAGCCATCTGTCCTACCGGATCGGTCTGAAGTCCTTCTCCGCCAACGAATCGCGTGCTGTGCTGGGTGTGCCGGATGCGTACCATCTGCCGGCGAGCCCCGGTGCCGGCTACCTGAAGTCCGACGCCTCGCAGATCCAGCGGTTCCAGGCCTCCTACGTATCCGGTCCGTACGTCGGTGTGCGCGTCCGGAACGTGTCGCGTATCGGCGAGTCCGAGGTCGACGCGCGGGCACGGGAGTTCACTGCGCATGCGGTCGCGATGGATCGACTGCCGGTGGCGGTTTCCAATGCCGTGGTCAGCCCGGACCCGGAGCCGGAGGGCAATGGCGCTTCGACTCTGCAGGTGCTCGTCGACAGGATCCGCGGCCACGGCCGTCCGGCGCACCAGATCTGGCTCGACCCGCTCGACGTGCCGCCGACGGTCGACCAATTGGTGCCCGCCGCAGCGCTGACCGAGTTCCGTTCCGGCTTGGCCACATTGCGTGCTCCGATCGGGCTGATCGACCGGCCGTACGACCAGCGGCGCGACCCGATGTTCGTGGATCTGTCCGGCGCGAAGGGAAATGTGGCCATCGTCGGTGGCCCACAGTCGGGTAAGTCGACCGCGCTGCGCTCGCTGATCATGTCGCTGGCCGCGACACATTCGCCGCTGCAGGCGCAGTTCTACTGCCTCGATTTCGGTGGTGGCACGCTCGCTGGTCTCGCGGGACTGCCGCATGTGGGATCGGTCGCCAGCCGACTCGACATCGACCGGGTGCGCCGCACCATCGCCGAGATGACCACGCTCGTGAGGCACCGCGAGGAAGCATTCCGGCGGTTGGGTATCGAATCCATGGCCGATTTCCGGCGGCTGCGTGCCGAGCGGGACGAGGCGGGCGAGCATACAGCCATCTCCGACGATCCGTTCGGTGATGTGTTCCTGGTGATCGATGGTTACGGCAGCATCCGCCAGGACTTCGAGGCGCTCGAGCAGATCATCACCAACCTTGCGGTGCAAGGCCTTTCCTACGGCGTGCACGTCGTGCTCGCTGCCGCGCGATGGGGTGAAGTGCGCCCGGCGCTGAAGGATCAGCTTGGAACGCGCATCGAGTTGCGCCTTGGCGATCCGTCGGACTCCGATCTCGGACGCAAGTTCGCGATGCTGGTGCCGGAGGGACGGCCCGGTCGCGGTATCACCAAGGAGGGCCTGCACCTGCTCACCGCGTTGCCGCGCCTCGACAGTGACGGCAGCCCGGCGACGCTGGCCAACGGTGTTCACGCGGCGGTCGCGGCAATAGCCGCACGGGACCGGGGAGTGCAGGCACCGCAGGTCCGTATGCTGCCGGATCAGCTCAGCCGCGAGCAGATGATCGCGGCGACGCGGTCGTGGCCGTCCTGGGTGGACCGCACCCGCAAGTGCATGCAAATTCCTGTGGGGCTCAACGAATCCGAGCTGGCGCCGATCTATCTGAACTTCGACGAACAGCCACACCTGCTCATCTTCGGTGACACCGAGTGCGGCAAATCCACGCTGCTGCGCAGTATCTGCGAGGGGATCATCTCCTCGAACACGGATGCACAGGCTCGGCTGATCATCGCCGACTATCGGCGCACGATGCTCGGCGCGATCGAGACCAACCACCTGCTCAGGTATGTCAGCTCGGCCGCGGCGCTCACAGAGATCGTCGGGGCGCTCGTCGCAACGCTGCAGCAGCGCATGCCCGGTCCGGATGTGGACCAGCGTCAGCTCCGCGAGCGGTCCTGGTGGGCCGGTCCGGATGTGTTCTTTGTCGTCGACGACTACGACCTGGTCGCGACATCGACGGGCAATCCGCTGGCACCGCTCGTCGAGTACCTTCCGCACGCGAAGGATCTCGGTTTCCACCTGATCGTCGCTCGTCGCTCGGGTGGTGCGGCGCGCGCGCTGTACGAGCCGGTGATCGCCCGCATGCGGGATCTGGTGACGCCGGGCATCGTGATGAGTGGCAGCCGCGAAGAAGGTGCGCTGATCGGCAACGTGCGGGCCAGCGCGATGCCGCCTGGGCGCGGCACCTACGTCAGCCGGAACGGAACCGACCTCGTTCAGCTGGCCTGGATGCCGCCGCTCTAGGCACTTGCTTTGCCCGTTCGGTGACAAAATCGGCAGCGCATGCGGCAACACGCCACGGCGGTGGGGGTACACCGAAAAACTTCCGCGAATTCAGGGGAACCGAACGGGCAGGGTGATCCGTCCAAACAGATGTAGGTACGAAAAGGCGACGTCCTGGGCTGGCCGTCGACACCGGAATGATGAGGAGTCAAGGGTGGGAGTCACTACCGATGTCGCCGCGATGGAAGCTGCGGCGAGCCACGTCGAGACCGTCAATGGTCAGCTGGACGCCACGATCCGCGGCCTGAAGGCTCGCTGCGAGGGTTCCGCGGGCAACTGGGAGGGCGGCGCCGCGACCCAGTTCCAGAACCTGATGGTCCGCTACGAGGAGGCATCCAAGCGGCTGCACACGTCGCTGGACACCATCGCATCGCAGATCCGCGCCAACGGCAAGGGCTACGACGCCGCGGAGCAGGCGAACCAGGACGCCATCTCGCAGGCCGGCGCGTCGGGCGCGCTGGATATCACCACCATCCTCTGACCTACACCGGCGACCACACACCAGGAGCAATCAATGAAGTACAACTTCGCCGAAATGCTGGCGCTCGCCTCCGACATTCACTCCAACGCCGGCAAGCTCATCGAAACCCACGACGAGCTCAAGAGCTACGTCTCGAATCTCGCGAGTTCTTGGGAAGACGGCAAGGCCCGCGAGGGCTACCTGCAGGTGCAGGCCCAGTGGGACAGCGCTCATGACGACATCATCCAGGTGCTGAACACGATCGCGAAGGTCGTCGAGAACGGCACCGTCGATATGCAGAGCACCGAAGACAAGAACGCGCTGTCCTGGGCCTGATCAGCCCCGCGCCTAGCGGCGCATGAGGAGACCTGCGACGAAATGGGCCTGCGCCCGCACGTCGCAAGTGATGTGCCCCGGTGGAAGGGAGAGCCACCGGGGCACTTCCTATTTCAGGACTAGGGATTCTGGGCTTCTGCCGTGAACGGACCGTGAACGGAAGATTTGTTGCGTTGGACGGAGTGAACGCTTCCGTTCACTCCAATAGGGCGACATACGGATTCAGCGCAGCGCGCTCGGCATCCCTGCGCCGAGGACGTCCTCGTAGACCAGTCTTGTGCCCGACGCGATCCGGTCCCAGGTGTAGCGGGAGACGGCGCGGTCATGCCCGGCGATACCCCAGGCGGTGCGATGACCGCGGTCGGCGAACATGGCCCGCACCGCACCGGCAAGGGCATTGGGATCCTTCGGTGGGATGAGGCATCCGGTCACGCCGTGCACGACCGTGTCGAGCATGCCGCCGACGGCAGTGGCGATCACGGGGCGACCGCATCCCATCGCTTCGAGTGGCACCATGCCGCACGATTCGTACCACGATGTGCAGACCACGACGTCCGCGCGGGCATACACGGCGGGCATGTGCCCATGCGGCACCTGGCCGAGGAACCGAACCCGGGTGTCCACACCCAGTGACGCAGCAACCTCGCGGAGCCGATGCAACTCGGGGTCGGAAGTGGGGTCACCCTCTGGAGGGCCACCCGCGATGGTCAGTTCGGCGTTCGGCAACCTGGTCAACGCGGCGATCGCGATATCGAAACCACTGAGCGGCAGCATTTTTCCGACACTGAGCAGCTGCCACGGCCGCCCATCGGGGTCGTCCTGATGTGTCGGTGTGAACAGGTCGATGTCGACCCCGCACGGCACAACCGTCGTGTGGGATCGGGGCAGTCCCATTTCGGCGAGTTCGCTCACCTCCTCCGAACACGTTGCGATAACCCGCGCAGCGCTGCGGGCGATGAGCCGCTCGAGCCGGATTCGGGCTACGAGCCCGTCGTCGTCACCGCGGTAGCGGCGGTCCACCACGCCGAGGGAATGGAAGGTCTGCAGCACCGGCACTGCGGCCCGGCGTGCCGCCAATTGCGTTGCAACACCGGACGTCCAGTAGTGCGCGTGCGCAACGTCGGGCCGATCCCCTTGCCAGCGGTCCTCCAATCGCTCCGCGAATTCGCCGAGGTACACGAGTACTTCCTGCTCGAGCACCGGTTCGGGTGGTCCCGCGGAGACATGTACGACGGAGTATCCGGCCGACGCCATGACGGACTCGGGAACCTGCGGGTCGGTACGCCGGGTGTAAACAGTGACCTCATCGCCGGCCGCTGTCAGCGCGCCGGCCAGTGCGGCCACGTGGATGGTCCGGCCGTCCTCGCGTACGCCATCAAGCATGGTCAGCGGGCTCGCGTGCTCGGAGACCATGGCGATCTTCATGGTTGGTGCCTTCTCACGCTGGAACAGCGTCCGTCTTGCGCGCCCAGGCCCGGTGCTGGGCGAGTGATTTCGCGAACTCCTCGACGAACGCGTCCGAAAGATCGTCCTGCGCGGCGGTGCTGGTGACGACGCCATTGCTCTCCGTGACATCGGTGTCGTCGGCGAGCTGCTCGGCGACGCCTGCGGTCCGCAGTAGATCCAATCCCTTACCGAACGCACCGACGGCCTTCGCGTGCTTGTACGCCTCCGCGACGAAATGCACCGCGTACCCATCGGAGGACAGCGTCGGAACCGAATCCGGTCCACACGGGACGATCACCGCGTCGTAGAGGACCGAGGCCATCGTGTTCAGCACCCGGTCGACCGCGAGTTCGCCGCCGGAGCCTCCCGTGATCGTCCCGCCGTGCGGCGCAAGGATTTCGACGATCGCGCCGCGCGTGGTCAAGGCCGAACGGACCGCCTCGACACCCTTGACGTCGACGCCATCGGCGGCGAGCACCGCGACCTTGCGGGTCGCGATGCCGTCGGTGGCGAGGTTCAACTGCGACAGGGCGGCAGATGTCGTCGTCTCCGGCGTCGGCTCCGCGTCCGGAACGGGCAATCCGAGGTGTTCCGCGACGCGCTCGGTGAGATCGCGGTCCACCCGATTGAGTTGGGCGAGAACGGCACTGCGGATCTCAACAGTCTCGACCTTGCCGAGCTCGAAAGCGAAGGCAGCCACGATGTGCTCGGCTTCCACCTCGGACATGCTGCGCCAGAACAAGGCCGGCTGGCTGTAGTAGTTCTTGAAGCTTTCACTGCGCTTGCGGATCGTCTCGCCATCAACCCGTTGGGTGTAGTGGCGGAACACCCCCTCGTCGGCGATTGCGGGACAGCCACCCCCGAGCGAGTTCTTGTGGTAACTCGTCCGGCCCTGGTGGATCCGCTGCTGGCTGTAGCCGTCGTACTGGTTGGTGTGCACATCCGCGACCGGCCGATTGACCGGCAGCTGAGCAAAGTTGGGCCCACCGAGCCGGATCAGCTGCGTATCGAGGTAGGAGAAGTTGCGGAACTGCAGCAGCGGGTCGTTGGTGAAGTCGATACCGGGCACAACATTCGCGGTATGGAAGGCGACCTGCTCGGTCTCGGCGAAGAAGTTGTCCGGATTTCGGTTCAGTACCATCTTGCCCACCGGCCGTACCGGAACCTGCTCCTCCGGAATGATCTTGGTGGCGTCGAGCAAGTCGAAGTCGAAATCGAATTCGTTCTCTTCGGGAACGAGCTGTACGCCGAGTTCCCACTCCGGGTAGTCGCCGGCCTCGATGGTTTCCCACAGATCGCGCCGGTTGAAGTCGGGATCGTTGCCTGCCACCTTCTGGCATTCGTCCCACAGCAGCGAGTGCACACCGAGCTTCGGCGTCCAGTGGAACTTCACGAAAGTTCCCTTGCCGTCGGCGGTTACGAGCCGGAAGGTATGCACGCCGAAGCCCTGCATCATCCGGTAGCTGCGCGGCAATGCACGATCGGACATCAGCCACATGATCGCGTGCAGGGTTTCCGGCTGCAGTGAGACGAAGTCCCAGAGAGTGTCGTGGGCCGAGGCCGCCTGCGGAATCTCGTTGTGCGGCTCTGGTTTCACCGCGTGCACGAAATCGGGGAACTTGATGCCGTCCTGGATGAAGAAGACCGGCATGTTGTTGCCGACCAGGTCGTAGTTCCCCTCGTCGGTATAGAACTTGGTCGCGAATCCGCGCACATCGCGCACCGTGTCCGCCGAACCTCGTGAACCGGCGACGGTGGAGAAGCGGACGAAGACCGGGGTCTGCTTGCCGGGCGTGGTCAGGAACTTCGCCGCGGTGAACTCGGCTAGCGAATCGTCGTAAGGCTCGAAATAGCCGTACGCACCGGCGCCGCGAGCGTGCACCACGCGCTCCGGAATCCGTTCGTGGTCGAAGTGGGTGATCTTCTCGCGGGCGTGAAAGTCCTCCAGCAGGGTCGGCCCTCGTTCGCCGACGGTGAGGGAGTCGTCGGTGTGGTCGACCCGCACCCCCTGCTGCGTGGTCAGATATCCCTCGTCACGGACGACCCGGGCGCCGTCCAATTGGGCCTGCTTGGCGTTGTCCGAACCGTTCTGTGCCATTTAAGTCATGCCTTCCCGTTGGTCGTCGCCGACTCTCTCCTCCGGCTTACCCGTCGGCGTCATTGCCAAACGGTGCGTTTGACCAGTTCGGCCCGGGTACTCAACGAAGGCTCACGAGTGCAAGGAGGCGGGGCTTGGTGCAGCCGCCCGACCTTTCTGAACGGCACGTGAAATCCGGCCACGGGGTGTTTGTCCCGAGGAACCCCGGGTAGCCGATGGGCGTAAGGCACAACCGGTCCACCACGAAAGGGAACACAGTGGCAGACGAGAAGAGTGGCCCCAGCGAAGGCATCAAGGGCGTCGTCGAGGGCGCCAAGGGCAAGGTGAAGGAAGCCGTCGGTGCCATCACTGGTCAAGACGATCTGGCCCGCGAAGGTCGCGCCCAGCAGGACAAGGCGGAATCTCAGCGCGAGGTCGCGCAGAAGGAAGCCGAAGCCGAGAAGGCGCGCGTCGAAGCGAAGGCCGACGAGGAACGGCAGAAGTCTCAACAGCGGTAAGCAACGCGCCGACGCAATGAGGGGTCGGCGCGATGTGCCGACCGCAGGACCGGCCTCGCAGATGCGGGGCCGGCCCTGTTTGTGTCGGTCAGGTGGCGGCGGCGGCCACAGGCGTCGCCGGGTGCAATTCGTAGACGGCGTATGCGGCGCGGATGACGGGCTGCGCCACATTTCGGACCCGCACCCCACCCGGAGTGGTGCCGCGCTCATGACCGGCGTGCGCGTGGCCGTGCACCGCAAGATCAACGTGGTGTTCGTCGATCGGCTCACCGAGCAGGTACGAGCCGAGGAACGGATATATCTCGGGCGGCTCACCATGCAGGGTGTCCGTCACAGGCGAAAAGTGCATGAGGGCGACTCGAACATCGGTATCCAACTGCGCCAAAGACTTTCGGAGCTGTTCGGATATCTCCACGGTGTGCCCGACGAAATCTTTCATGAGTTGTTCGCCGAACATGCTGGCGCACTTGCCCGCGAAGCCACCGCCGAAGCCCTTTACACCGGCCACGCCCAGTGTTTCGCCGCCGATATCGATTGTCGTCGACGTGCCCTCGAGCATGATCAGGCCACGATCGGTCAGGAGGTCGATGATCTCGTCCTGCTGGTTGCTGTGATGGTCGTGATTGCCGAGCACGCCGATCACCGGCACAGCAAGGTCGGCGAACTCGTCGGCGACCACGCGGGCTTCGTCGAGCGTGCCGTGCCTGGTCAGGTCGCCTGCGAGCAGGAGGACATCGGCATGTTCGGGCAGATTCT
This sequence comes from Aldersonia kunmingensis, assembly GCF_001646865.1. GTDB lineage: Bacteria > Actinomycetota > Actinomycetes > Mycobacteriales > Mycobacteriaceae > Aldersonia > Aldersonia kunmingensis. Next base: position 20,163 of record NZ_LRRB01000084.1, read on the forward strand.
CGAGCGCGGGGCGGAGTGCGCCGCGCGCATCCTCGGCGAGATGAACATCGCCGACCGCCGCGATGCGCATATCAGGTCAACTCCTCCGCCTCGGTCGGCTCTCGGCAGTCGACGATGTGTACGTCGTTTTGGAACCGAACCGACGGCAACTGTTCGAGGACAATCGCCTCGAGCTGATGCTTGCAATCAGCCGACGACACCTCGCCGCTCAGATAGACCACGTCGCCGCGCACGCTCACTCGAACCCCGAGTTCCGCGGTGCGCGGGTCTTCGGCAAATGCCCGACGGATATGCGCGACAAGATATTGCGGCAGGACTTCATCGGATTGCATGGGATCCACGATTCCTCCTCTCGTGATAGCGAGGTCGTCGAGCAGGTGCAGGAACGCCCGCGCGTACGGCGACGCAGATGTGGCAGTGCGAACCTCGTCCCAGTCGACCTGTTCCCGCAGATCCCTGGCGATGTGCAGCAACGGCCCGAGGTCGAGTCGATGGGCGTCGAGGACCAGGAGTTTGTCGATCAACAGGTCTGTGCCGCTGATCACGAGCGCGGACGTAGGACCGATGCGCATCCAGGCGGCGCGCTCGAACATCGCGTCCGTGACGCCGCGGAAGTTGGGCCGGAAAATGAGGTCGACGAGCAGGTCACCGTCATACACCTTCGTCAGCCAGTCCTCGGGTGGATGGGCGGCCCGCATCCCGATCGCCACCAAGGCCGACGAGGCGCGCCCGACATCGGACGGTTTCAGGAAGACGTCCACGTCATGGTCGGTGGCGGGTCCGCCGCGCGCGTATGCCGCGAAGCCGCCCGCCACAGCGAACGGGATACCGCAGTCGGCCAACGTGTTGCACACTCGTGTGAGGGTGTGCAACAGGTCCGTCAGATTCTGACGTTCGACGGTTTGTGCGCTGGACCCCATGGTTTTTCGATCTCGCGGGTGCCGTCTCGGTCAGCCGTGCACGGGGGCGGTCGCGAAGACGTCGACGATCTTCTCGCAGAACGCGGGCAGGTCGCGCGGGTTCCTGCTCGATACCAACAGCCCGTCCACCACAACTTCCTCGTCCACCACGGTGCCGCCGGCATTGCGGATGTCGGTGCGCACGCTGGGATACGAGGTGAGCGTGCGGCCGCGCACCACGTCGGCTTCGACAAGCGTCCACGGTCCATGACAGATGACTCCCACCGGTTTCCGCGCGTCGACGAACTCACGGACGAACCGCACCGCGTCGGCGTCTTGGCGCAACTTGTCCGGGTTCGTGGTGCCGCCGGGAAGGATCAGTGCGTCGAAGTCATCGGTCGACACGTCGGAGACCACCTGATCGACGCGAAACTTGTCCGCTTCCTCGGTGTCGTGGTTCATCGCCTGGATTTCGCCGGCTTCCAGTGACACCAAGACCGTTCGCGCCCCTTCCTTCTCGACCGCAGACCGAGGCTCGATCAGTTCCACCTGCTCCACGCCGTCGGTGGCGAGAATGGCGACCGTGTGGTCCTGCAGTCTGGATTGGCTGCTCATGAGATCGAACTCCTTTCCGCTGCCGCGGTTTCCGTGCGGTCGTAGATGTCGAGCGGGCACGTCGCGGGGCCTTCGAGGACTTTGCCGTCGTGGCTGAATCGCGAGCCATGCAGCGGACAGTCCCAGGACCGTTCCGCGTCGTTCCACGACAGAATTCCGTAGAGATGGGGACAGACCGCGGACACACTGGTGGTGACGCCGTCCACGGTGGACACGCCAACCGGCCGGACTCCGCGCCGGTTCACCCGGCCCTCACCCTCGGCCGGAAGGTCGCCGTCGCCGCCCAACGCTGCGCGCAACCAGCCGCCGACCATCGCGAGGCCTACCTCGGTGTTGATCTTCGCTCCCTCGGGCAGACCGGTGAGTTCGCGCGGCGCCCAGCTCTCCAGTGCGCTCGCCCACCGCATCTTCCCGCCGAACATTCGGCCCGACAGTGCCAACGCCGCGGCCACCGCATTCGTCATGCCCCACTTGGCGAAACCCGTCGCCACCAGCACGCGGTCGTAGCCGGGCAGCAGAGGACCGACGTGGGGGAGCGCGTCGATCGGTACATAATCCTGCGCCGACCAGCGATGCGTCTCGCGGGCGCCGGGGAAGTGTTCCCGTGTCCACGTCACGAGGTCGTCGTATCGGGCGATGGTGTGGTCCTGGCGTCCGACGGTGTGGCCGTTGCCGCCGACGATCAACGTGTCGCCAGTGGGCCCGGGGGCGTATCGAAGCGAACGGGTCGGGGCGTCGGCGGAGATGTACATGTCGCGCGGGATTTCGCCGGGCACCTCGAACGCCACCGAATAGGAACGCTGCGGGTGCAAGCGGACGAAGTAGATGCCGCGGTCGAAGATCGGGGTTCCGGTGGCCAGTACCACGGTGTCGGCACGGAACGGTCCACGCTCGGTGTCCAGGCACCGCTCGCCGAACATCACGTGGCCGGAAGCCAATCCGGTGAGGCCGACGACACGGGTGTTCTCGAAGATGTGCACGCCCCGGTCGAGAGCATCCGCACATAGCGCGGACAGCACCGATCTCGGATCCACCTGGGCCTGGTCGTGCAGGCGTGCACCGCCGTAGTTGACGAACGGCACATCCAGTTTGTCGACCCACTCGACGTCGAGACCGGCCTCACGGCACGCGTCGTATTCGGCTCGCACCGAATCGACGGCATTCGGTGTCTGGGCGTACGTGACAGCCGCGCACTGCTGTGTGGCCACATCGTGCTCCTCGCAATAGCGCAGTAGCCACTGCTGGCCCTCGCGATTCGCCTCGACATATCGCGCCGCAGTCGCTGCGGACTGCCGCCGGCGGATTCGGGACAGCTGCGTGCCCTGCAACAGGCTGAGTTTCGCTGTCGAGTTGCCCGTTGTGCCGTCACCTATTCGGCGCGCCTCGAGGACTGCGACATGCGCACCCGCGCGCGCGGCGAGCACAGCGGTGGACAGTCCGACCAGGCCGGCACCGACCACCACGACGTCGTACTTGGTGTCCGGTTCGAGTACAGGTAGAGGCGCAATGGGTACTCGATCGAGCCACAAGGAAGTCACTGGGAAGGGGTGCCCGTAAGCGGGTATGGCAAACACACCCAGAAGTTCGCCGACCACCTCGAAAGGTGCACCATGCGCTTGCGCCGCAGCACCCCGTACGGCCCGGGGATCCACCGCGTTCTCCGTGGTCGCGGCGCGTACCCGAACGGCCACATCCAGGCCGTGGGCGTGGACGTTGCCGGGCGTCGGCAGTACCTCTACCACGAACAACGGCGCAACGATCGTGGCGAGGAGAAGTTCGACAGGGTGCTCGAGCTTGCGAGGCGTTTGCCGGAGCTACGCGCGCAGCGGGACGAAGACCTGACCCAGCGGGGCATGCCGCAGGTGCGCCGCGACATAGTGGATCGCGCCGTGATTCGGCTAATTCGCTGAGCCGCGAAGTAACCGGGGTTTGGTCTGCGAAGTGCCGGGTAATGGAATGTCACACTCTCCCGAACGGAGGATTCATCGTGACGACGCAGGCGCGCCCGGCGCAGCGGCCGTTGGATCTGCCGCGGCGGATCGTGTGTCTTCCCGGTGTCTATCGACCGCAGACCGATTCGGTCCTGCTTGCCGAGGCATTGCGGGAGGCATCACTACCGCCCGATGCGCGCGTGCTGGATATATGCACCGGCAGCGGTGTACTTGCCCTCACAGCCGCGCAACTCGGCGCGGGAGAAGTGACCGCGCTGGATACTTCCCGGCGAGCTGTGATTTCGGCCTGGTTGAACGGGCAGGCAAATCGATTGAAGGTGCACGTTCGGCGCGGCGATTGCTATGACGCTTTCGCGCTGGGGACCTTCGATGTCGTGCTGGCCAATCCGCCGTATGTGCCTTGCCCACCCGGTGCCGACACCTCGGCCAAATGGGATGCCGGCCCGGATGGGCGTTCGGTACTCGATCCGTTGTGCGCCAACGCGATCGATCTGCTGCGTCCCGGTGGGCTCTTGCTCCTTGTCCACTCGGAGTTCGCCGGCGCTGATGCCTCGCTGCGTCAGCTGCGCGAGAGCGGGCTCAAGGCCGCAATCGTGGCCCGGCGCCGGGTGCCGTTCGGTCCGGTGTTGCGTGGCCGCGTCGACTACCTGAACACCCGCGGATTGTGTTCTGCGGAAACTGCGTCCGAGGAAGTGGTGGTGATTCGTGCCGACCGGCCCAACCGACCGAACTGAGCCCAACGCCCGCCGGGTGCGCCCGGTGAAGGGCGGGCCGGTGCTGATCGACGGCCCGGTGGAGGTGGAGCTACCGGACGGATCGGTGGTGTCCTCCGATCGGTTCGTGGTCGCATTGTGTGTCTGCCGGCGCAGCCGCACCTACCCGCTGTGCGACACAAGTCATCGCCGCAAATGCCGCGCGGTGGCAACCCCTGGCGACGACGAGTAGCACTGCCGCCGAGCCGGTTTCGTGTCGAACCTCAGTCGCTGAGCGGAATCGGCGACAGCGAGCTGCGTTCCCGGCCCCACTTGTCCAGGATGAAATGCGCGAGCCGCTGCTCGAGGAGTTCGGATGCCTCGATGCCGAAAACGATGTCGGCTTCACATTTCGGGTCCTCGCGCAGCAGTTCCGCGACAACGTCATGGCGGAGCACCTGCTCGTGTACGGCGTCGGCCTCGATGTGCTCGGCAAAGAAATGGCGGCACTCGTGCGGCGCCTCGAGCCGCTCGAGCCCCGCGAGGATTTTGCGCGCGCTCGGTGCGGTGGTGATCTCCGCCGCGGCGAGCAGCCCGACCAGCGCGGCCCGCAGCTGCCGCCGCAGCCCGCACAACGACATGAAGTTGACCGTGGCCAGCGACTCCGGCGGCACGCAATCGACGTACGCGAGGTATCGCGAGCTCATCCTCGCCGCGCGCAGCAGGTCGGCGAACAGCGTCGAGTGCATGCGGTCCGCCCGCCCGCCGCCGTACTCGTCGAACTCGACGGCGACGAGCGCGGCCTTCGCCGCTCCGGTGAGGCGCGGAATCACCCACGCGTGGGGATCCGCCTCCTTGAGGTGATACAGCGACCGGTGCGCGAAGAACTCCCGCATGTGCACCCAGGTACCGCGGTCGGCCAGGTAATCCGAAAGGCCGGCGCCATCCATCGGTTCGACCAACAGCTGGTCGAGGGAGGCGTTCGCGTCGTTGGCTCCCGAGGTCTGCTCATGCAGCGTGGACAGGAAGCGTTCCTCGAGCTCGTGGCGCAGCTCGAGCAGTTCGGGGTCCCATTCCCAGCCGTCGTCGACCCCGGTGAATCCGGCGTAGTGCAGCTCGTAGCAGACACACAACGCAAGCTGCGCGTCCGCGCCGAGCGGATCGGCGCGCAGGGGAGTCGGGAGGGTGAACTGCCCAGCGTGCGGCTCGCGTTCGGAAAGTGCGGTGATCACGGCATACGACACGGGTCCGCGCGGGCGCGGCAGGGCAGGGGCAAACGACGGCATGGCATCGGACTTACCCGTATCCCGGGTGCCGAAACTCGGAGCTTGCTCACAGCTCCGCGCCAGCGGTTTGCCCAGGGTTCGAGGTGCTCGCCCCGATCGGTGGCGAGACGCTTCCCGACTGACTTGCCTTCGGGTCACCAGCCTGGTGGCAGGGTGGTGAAGTCGGGCGCCCGTCCTTCGGCAAACGCGGTGAGTGCTTCGAGGTTGGCCGGCCCGCCCATGAGTTCGGCGAAGCAGTTGTTTTCGCGTTGCCGGGCAGCCGCGATTTCTGCGCGCAGCGGCTCGGTCATCGTCTTCTTGACCGCGATGAGGCTGGAGATCGGTTGGGCAGCAAGCTGTTCGGCGTGGCTGCGGGCGGTCGTCAACAGGTCATCGGGTTCGCACACCGCGAATACGAGCCCCATGGCCTTGGCCTGGGCAGCGTCGATCCATTGCGAGGACAGCAGCATCCAGGCGGCATTCTGGCGCCCGACGAGCCGGGGCAGCAGATACGACGACGCGGCTTCGGGTGCAACGCCGAGGCTCGTGAACGGACATTTCAAGCGTGCGGTCGTAGACATGAACGCCAGGTCCGCGAACCCGAGGATGGTGGCTCCCAAGCCGAGGCCGAGACCGTTGACCGCGCACACGAACGGTTTCGGAAATTCGGCAACAGCGTCGAGCAATCCGAGAAACCCGTACTCGCCGGGGACGAAGTTCTCGTCGCCGGAGGCACGCTGACCCATTTCGAGCAGGTCGGTGCCGGCCGAGAACGCGCGGCCTTCACCGGTGAGCAGCACCACGGCCACACCGGGGTCATCCGCCGCTTCCCGCAGGGCGCGGGCTGTCGCGTCGTAAAGCGCCTCGTTGAAGGCGTTGAGTGCCTCGGGTCGGTCGAGGGTGATCTCGCGGACTCGTTTGTTGTCCGCGATGCGCAGAACCATGCTGTTGTCCCTAGCTGTTCGGGTCGGGGAAGTCAGTACGCGATGAAGAGGATCTCGTCGCGGCTGTACTCGTGCCCGGGGTGGTTCTCGGCGAGATGCTTGGTCGTCTTTTCGACCAGCTCGTCTTCGTCCTTGCCGACGATGATTTCGCCGCACGGGCAGTTCAGTCGAGTCTTCATGGGTTCGCTCCTATTGTTGGGTTGGATGGTGCCGAAATCTCGAACGTCATGCCGGTCAGCTCTTGTGCCAATGCCCAAAGTCGTTGCCCCGTATCGATATCCAGGGCTCGACTCGAGATGGCGACCGGTTTCGGCGCGCCGACCAGTTCGCCAAAACCGCTCGGTCCGAAGAACTCCCCACCGTCGAGGGCCGGATCAAGGGCGGCCCGCAGGACCGGCAGGGCGCCGTCTGCAGGGCTCTGGGTGAACCACCCTGTCGCCCACGCGAGCCGGGGCTTGTAGACCAGCTGCATCAGTTTGTTGCGGTGGTGCAGGATGTTGGTCCGCACCCCGCCGGGGTGGGCGGCGACCGACAGCGCCGGCGATCCCGCGGCGGTCAGGCGACGTTGCAACTCCACCATGAACACCATTCCGGCCATCTTCGATCGCGCATAGGCGACGTCGGCGTCGAAGCGCTTGGCGGTCGACTGCGGATCATCGAAATCCAGTGTTGCGGCGCGACGCCGGTGCGTGATGCTGCTGACCGTCACGACGCGCCCGCCGGTCGACGCGGTGATCGAGTCGATGAGCCGCCCGGTCAGCGCGAAGTGCCCGAGAAAGTTTGTGCCGAAGTCGGTTTCGAAACCATCGCTCGTGGTGCCGTAGCTCGATGCCATGACGCCGGCGTTGTTGATGAGCAGATCGATAACCGGCCAGCGGGCGCGCAGTTGCGCCGCGCATTCGGCGACGGAATCCAGGCTGGACAGATCCAGCCGCACAGCGTGTAGATCCGCCCCCGGCAGTCCAGCCTTGATCTGTCGGATGGCGAGACCGGCAGCATCGAGGTTGCGGCAGGCCAGCACCACCGTGGCGTCGCGTGCGGCGAGTTCACGGGCGGTTTCGAGCCCGATCCCGGCATTGGCGCCGGTGACCACCGCAACCCGACCGGCCTGGTCGGGTGCCTGCACTCCAATCGTGTGCTCGGTCATCACCACACCCTCAGTCGGCGATGAGCGGCACCGGCCACAGCGGCGCACTCAACTCGTTCAGCGGGTAGTGGCCAGGTTGCGGGGCTGCCGCGGCCGCGACGCGTCGATCCAGTTCCGGGGTGTTGGTCTTGTCCTTGTACATCTTCCCGATGGTCGTTGCGGCGATCTGTGCATCGAAGATGTCGCGCTGCCAGGACCATGCGCCCTTGCCGTCGTACTGGAACCAACTGCAGCCCAGCCCGGGGATCTCGTAGATCTCCCCGGAGGGATCGGTGAAGGTGCTGCGCTGCCGCCAGAATCCGACCACCTGTCCGGTGGTTTCATCGATCACCGACGACTGGTACGGGTACACCCAGCCCTGGAAGCCGAGCATCTCCGTACCCAGCGCGAGGTCGCGGATTTCGTTGCGCCCGTTGGCCATGAAGTGCTGCGTCGCCGAGTACGACCACCCGTAAGTGGCGTCCTCGGTGTAGTGGTCGGCCATCACGGACCAGTCGCCCAGTTCCTGCGCTTTGCGGTTGATGTCCAGCCAGCTCTGCCAAAACTCTTCCAGCTCTTTGCGTTCGAATGCCACGGCTCTTCTTCCTAGTTGTTGGCGAGTAGCAAGGCGGCCACGGTTGTCAGCTGCTCCGCCATCTCGTCGTAGGTGTAGTAGTTCATTCCGGCGTGGATCATGGCGCCGCTCACGGCGATATTGAGCGCGTTCAGCACCACTTCGCTGCAGTCCTGACCCGCGGCAGCGCGGAGGCGCTCGACCATGGCGCGCCCGATGCGGTTGCGGATCTGCTCGACATCCGGATCACGGCTGAGCACCGCGGCAGACGCGGCAGTACTGAGCTCGGGCTCGGCGGCCATAAGCGCGCCCAGGTCGGCGAAGATCGCCGACAACCGCTCCAAAGGTGTTTCACCGGTGATCGGTTGCCGGCACCACTGCTCGATCCTCCGGCGATACGCCTCGGCCACGAGGTGCTGCTTGGCAGAGAAATAGCCGTAGGCGGTCGCGTGTGTGAGCTCCGCGCGGCGGCACACCTCACGGATGGTGAGCTGGTCATATCCCTTTTCGCGCAGCACCACGAGGCCGGCGTCGAGCAACCGCTCCACCGTCTCCGGTGAGCGGCCACTCAACGCTCGCCGGCTCGGCGTCGTCGCCGTGGCCTCCGTCATGGCGATTGACACTAGGCTTTACACGTGTAAAGACGCAAGGGTGTGCGCACTGCTCAGGCCGCACACTTCCCGACGCGGCGCCCGCGAGCCCTCGACGCAGACGCTCGAAAAGTATGCCGCTCAGACGGTTTCGGGAACGTGCAGATGTGCAAGCGCGAGCTCGAACTCGCACACCTCGAGAATCTCCGCATGCGCCTCGGTAGTGCCGGCCTCGCGGATCGTGCCCGCAGCGCCCCTCGTGCGCTCCATGGCGCCGAAGCTGTCATATGTCACCGAGGACACGCAGATGCCCGAGTCGCGATCGGCCATGAGGCTTGCACTGCAGAATCCGTCGAGTTCCCCGAGCGCGGGCAGCGACGCGAGTTTGAAGATATCCACGCCGCGGTCGATATTCGCCGCGTCGACCCGGAACCAGGTGGCACGGACGCAGGACCCGTAGTGCGACCGGTGATGACGATGCAGTGCGAGGATCTCCCATTCATCGACCTGGGGACGTCCGCCGAGCGCTTCGGCGGCACGCGTGCGAACCGCGTGCAGCTCTGCGTCACTGGCCTTCATGTCGTCTGCGCTGCGCCAGGAGCTGGTAACGATGCAGCGCCGGGATTCCCGGTCGACCAGCATCGACAGGCCCACGCAGCCGGGCATGCTGCGCACGGTGGGCATGACTTCAGTACTTATGTGCCGGATCCCGGAGTTGATCCGATCCGGATGCGCAACGACGGTGGTGGAGCGTGCGAACACGGGAGTTCCCTCCAGTCGGGGCAGCACCCCGGCGGCGCCACCGGTCAGGATTGACGATGCTCCGCGACCGGTGGGTTCGCAAGGAAATGGGAGAACGTTATCGGAGCGCGTCTAATGGGCTCTGACGAGCGCGTTCGCGCCTGCGCTATCAGCGAGCGATGTCAGTCGAGTGCGTCCCGGGCATTCGCGAGGTTGTCCGCGGCGAGCACGAGCCGGGTGCTGGTCGCGAGGTAGGCGGTGGTGATGTTGACGGCCGCCTCGCCGAGGCGGTGCGCAACCTCGCCGAGCGCTCCTGGCCGGTCATCCACGGCGTGGACGATGACCTCTTGTTCTTCGGTGATCGCGATCCCGGCGCCCTGCAGGGCCTCGAACGCGGGCGCGGCGTCCTCCACGAGCAGGTGAACTTCCGCGACTCCGCCGCCGCGGGTGACTGCGCAGAACCCCGCGATATTGACCCCGGACTTGCCGAGCACATCGCCGAGGCGGGCCAGCTCACCTGGCCGGTCGTCGAGTTCGATGGTCAGGTCGGTCGCCATCGCTGCCCCCTTTCCGGGTGCACACCTGCAATCTTCCGCCTTCGCGGCGCGCCAGGTCAGCGGTTCCGGCCCCGAGATTTCAGCTGATGGGCGGTAGCAGCCGGCTGAGCACCACGCTGCTCTTGGTCTGCAGGACGGCCGGATGCGCGCGCAGACTCTCGAGCGTCTTTTCGAGGTGGCTGGTGTCGGTGGTCCGCACCCGCATCAGCGCGTTCGCATCGCCGGTCACGGTGTAGGCCTCCTGCACCTCCGGGTGTCGCGCGGCGATCCGGGCAATCTCGAGCGCCGGGGTGCGTCCCTCGGTATAGAGCTCCACGAATGCCGACACATCGTGGCCGAGCGCCCGCGGGTTCACCGAGGCGTGGAAGCCGGTGATGACGCCGGTCTCGATGAGCCGGTCAACCCGGCGTTTCACCGCCGGCGCGGATAGCCCCACCGCCGCTCCGATGGTGGCGAAGCTGGCCCGCGCATTCTGTTCGAGCAGCGCAACGATTCGCCGATCGAGGCCGTCAATGCGCAACGAATCATCCATGACACGCAACGATAGTTAATTGATCGGCCGTCGTCTCGTTTCCATACTTGATGTACCGACGCCCGAGAGGGGGCCGTGAGATGACCTTGACCGCTCCCGAGCCGTCACCCGCGGTAACCCCCGTCGCGCGAGCCGCGACCACCCGCTCATATCTGATGTGCCCGCCGACGTATTTCGACGTGGTCTATGCCATCAACGAGTGGATGGACCCTGCGGTGGGCGTGGATATCGACCTGGCCATGGCGCAGTGGCTCGAGTTGGTGCGGACGTACCGATCGCTCGGCCACCACGTCACGCTCATCGAGCCCGTCGCGGGCCTGCCGGACATGGTGTTCGTGACCGACAGCGGGCTCGTCGTGGACGGTGTCGCGATGGGCGCGCGGTATAGGTCGGCTCTGCGCGCGGTGGAGGCCGAGCACGTGTTGCGCTGGTTGAACGCAAACGGCTATCCCGAGGCGCGGGCACCGGAGTTCGTCAACGAGGGCGAGGGCGATTTCCTCGTGGTGGGGGACGTCATTCTCGCGGGCACCGGATTCCGTTCCGATCCGCGCTCGCACCCGGAGGTCGCCGACCGGCTGGGCAAGGAAGTACTGACCCTGAACCTGATCGACCCGACCTACTACCACCTCAATACCGCGCTCGGCGTGCTCGACGACACGACCATCGCTTACTTGCCCAAGGCATTCGCACCGGACAGTCTCACCCTGCTGCGTGCCCGGTTTCCCGATGCGCTGATCGCGGACGAAGCCGACACCGCGTGGCTGGGACTCAACCTGGTCAGCGACGGATACAACGTGGTGCTGGCCGCGCAGGCGACCGGGCTTGCGGCGCAACTGAGCGCGCGTGGATTCCGGCCGGTGCCGGTGGACTTCGCCGAATTCCGCAAGTCCGGCGGCGGTATCAAGTGCGCAACGCTCGAACTGCGCGGCGCGCGAGTCAGAACAAAGCAGCGGTGGTGAGTGCGATGACAGCGGTTCAAGACTCGATGGCGTCGGCCCTGGCCGACGCGCAGCGGCACAGCGCGCACAACTACGAGCCGTTGCCCGTCGTGCTGGAATCCGCGCAGGGTGTGTGGGCTCGGGGCGTGGACGGCCGCGACTACCTCGACCTGCTCGCCGGCTACTCGGCACTGAACTTCGGTCACTGCCATCCCGTGCTGGTCCGGGCGGCGCACGAACAGCTCGCCCGGCTGACGCTCACGAGCCGCGCTTTCCAGCACGACCGGTTCGGCACGTTCTGCACCGATCTCGCGCGGCTGTGTCGCAAGGATGCGGTGCTCCCGATGAACACCGGTGCCGAGGCCGTCGAAACCGCACTCAAGGTCGCCCGCAAGTGGGGATACGACGTGAAGGGCGTGCGGCCCGACGCCGCTGAGGTGATCACGTGTGCCGGCAACTTCCACGGCCGGACCATCGCGATCGTCGGATTCTCCACCGATCCCGACGCGCGCGACGGCTTCGGGCCTTATCCGACCGGCTTCGTCTCGGTGCCCTTCGGCGACGCGGCCGCACTCGAGGCGGCGATCACCGCGAACACGGTCGCGGTGCTGGTGGAGCCGATTCAGGGCGAGGCAGGAATCCTCGTGCCGCCACCCGGATACCTGGCCGCGGTCCGGGCGATATGCGACCGGCACGGGGTGCTGATGATCGCTGACGAGGTGCAGAGCGGCCTCGGGCGCACCGGCGAGACGTTTGCCTGCGATCACGAGGACGTCGTGCCCGATATGTATGTGCTAGGCAAGGCGCTCGGCGGCGGGATCGTGCCGGTGTCGGCGGTCGTGGCGGACTGGCCGGTGCTCTCCGTGATCGGTCCCGGGCAGCACGGCAGCACGTTCGGCGGCAACCCGCTGGCCTGTGCGGTGGGCAGCGCCGTTGTGGGGTTACTGGAAACAGGGGAGTACCAGCAGCGCAGCCGCGAACTCGGTGCCCGTCTGCACCGGCTGCTCGGCGAGCTGCCGGCAGGGCAGGTCGCGCAGGTACGCGGGCGCGGGCTATGGGCCGGCCTGGTCCCGGTGCCGGGCGCGCCGACGGCCCGGACGATCTGCGAACGCCTGCTCGACCGAGGGGTGC
>NZ_LRRB01000130.1 GCF_001646865.1 Aldersonia kunmingensis
ACCGGTCTCGTGCAGCTGTTCATCGAACTGGGACAGGTCGTGGGCGCCAGCCAGAAGGAGCTTTCGACCTCGCTCGACGCAGCGATGACGCTCGGTGCGCCGCTCGGCTACACGCTCGGCACGGTCGCACCGGCCACCGAGGACGTCCACACCCTGATCGACCGGATCGAGAAGTCGATGCCCACCCAGAACGGGAAGGTCACCCTGCAGCTCGGCGTCACACTGCAGTCCCTGCCGCAGATCACGTCGGTCCTGGGTGGTGGCCGATGAGGCGGATCCGCCCGGGCGTGACAATTGCCTTCACATTGTTCGTCGTCGCGATGATCGCCGCGGGTGTCGTGTTGTTCGAGGCGCTGTCTCCGCCGGTGGAGGGCGAACAGCGCACCTATACAGCGCAGTTCACCGATGTCTCGGGCTTGGTTGTCGGCAACGACGTCCGCGAGCTGGGTGTGCGTGTCGGCAAGGTCGAGTCGATCGACCTCGTGGGCGGCAGTGCAGATGAGCGCTCCGCAGGCTCCGCGCTGGCGCAGGTGCACTTCACGGTCACCGATGAGACGAAGGTTTTCGACAACACCCAGATCGCCGTGCGCTACCTGAACCTTGTCGGCCAGCGCTACCTCGACCTGTTCGTCGACGGTGCGGGAGCGGGTGTCAGCCCGCCCGAGCAAGTCATTCCCACCGCCCGCACGGTTCCGTCGTTCGATGTCACGTCCCTGTTCAACGGGCTTCGGCCGCTGTTCAAAACACTCGAACCCGAACAACTCAACACGCTGATGCAGAACGTCCTCGCTGTCGTCGAGGGACGCGGGCCCGACCTCGGATCGATGCTCGAACAGCTCACCCAGGTCAGTCGGCTTGCGTCTGACAGGTCGGCACTGATCGGCATGATCATCGCCCAGCTCGGCACCGTTGCCGAACAAATCCAGTACAAGTCGCCGCAGCTCAACGACCTGATCAGCCGCATGGGTGACGCGTTCGGCGTGCTCGCGAACGGTGCGGAGGACACGCAGGAGTCGCTGCGGCTGGCCTCGCGCAGTCTCGGCCCGGTGCGGCTCCTGCTCTCGAGTCTCGAGGACACCTACTACGGCAATTACGCGGAGGTGGACCGGCTGGTGCGCAAGTGGGTTCCCGGAATCAACAGTGCGACACAACTGCTCGGCCGGCTCCCGGGCATTGTCGCGTCGCTCGACGCGACCACTGCGGTCCGCGGGCAGCTCGTCTGCAGCGAGGGGCAGGCCCTGCCGACGCCGATGACACAGGTCCTGCTCGCAGGTGTGCCGGTGGTGTTGTGCCGATGAGCCGACCCGTCCTCAGGGATATCCGTTCGCTGGAACGCCGCCAGTTGCGCATCGGCCTGGCTGGCATCGCCGTCGCTGTCGTGCTCCTCCTCGTCTGCACGTTGATCTACCTGAACCCGTTCGGGCACCGCGAGTTCCGCGCCGACTTCGAGACGAGCGGCGGATTGCGTGTCGGCGACGAGGTTCGCATCGCCGGGATCCAGGTCGGCGAGGTATCCGCAGTCGACCTGCACCCCGATCGGGTGGAGGTTCGTTTCACCGTCGAGGATGGCGTGGCGGTGGGTGATGCGAGCTCGGTGCACGCCCGGCTGCTCACCGCGATCGGCGGTCACTATCTCGCGCTGCATCCAGCGGGCCGGGAGTCGCTGGGCAACAACGTAATTCCGGTGGACCGTACGTCCGTGCCGTACACGCTCGCCGACGTCATCAACGACTCGGGTTCCGTGGTTGCGAAGGTCGACGGTGTCGTGATCTCGCAAACCCTTGCCCAGGTCGAGGCGGCGCTCAACGGTCAGCCGGAAGCCATCCGGCAGATCATCGGCGGGATGAAGGACCTGACGACCGCGGTCGGCGCACAGGAAGACGATCTCGATCGTGCGGTCGCGCTCACCGAGGAGTACGTGGCCAACCTCGACAGCGGCCGCGCCAAGCTTGTCGAATTGCTGCGCTTGATCGGGTATGTCGGGGCCAAGGCCTATCAGGTCAAGGCGGAAGGTGTGGAGACCGTCAAATCGATCGGCGCGATCTTCGCCTTCCTCGGCAAACCTATCTACGCGTTCTCCGGAACGATCGAGCCGCCGTTCCAGGACATTATCGACATCACTCGGCGTCTGGGCGAGCAGCCGGCCAAGATCGACGACCTGCTGAACACGTTGCGCACCATCGTTGCCCGGATCGCCGGCACGGTCGGTCTACCCGGACAGCGTGCCGCCGTCGATGCGTCCCCGGTGGTGATCGATGCCCCCGCGGTGAACATCGACCCGGCCCGCGCCGGGCTGGCGGGCATCTGCATCCCGAGTCCGCAGAAGGGGTGCTGACGTGGGCCTGAACATGCGTTCGGCAACCATTGCCGTGGCCGCGGTGGCAGTCCTCGCGGTCGGCGGCATCGTCGTGATGACCAGCGCCGACAGCAGCGTGAACGGGTGCGCGGAGATGGCGGATGCGGTCGGCCTGTACGAGGGCAACGACGTCACCATGCGCGGCGTGAAGATCGGCAAGGTCACCGGCGTCTCGGCCGAGGGCGGTCACGTCCGGGTGGGATTCAGGCTCGACCGCGAGGTCGACTTCCCGGCCGACGTCTCCGCGGTCACGACATCCGAGTCGATCGTCACCGATCGCCGACTCGAGATTCCATCGGGCAATATCGCGGGACCGAAATGGGATATGGCCGAGTGCATTCCACTCGACCGCACCCACACCCCGAAGAGTGTCAGCGCGGCGTTCACCGCCTTCGACAAGCTGTCCGAAGAGGTCACCGAGGCTGCCGCGTCCTCCCCGGAACAGCAGCAACTGGTCCGGGAAGCGATGAACAACCTCGATACGAGCCTGAAGGGCTCGGCCGGTGACTTCAATGCTGCGGTGGCGGGACTTGCTGCGGCACTGGGTGATCCGGCGTTGCGCGACAGCCAGCTGCGCTCGCTGCTCACCAACGTCGACGAGCTGACCGGCTACTTCCTCACCCGCTGGCCCGACCTCGAACTGGGCCTCACCGAACTCGGCAGCTTCGCCGAGACGTTCGATGCCTGGTTCACCGAACTCAATCCCACCGTGGTGGAAACCACCAAGCTCATGCCGACGCTGTTGCGCCTCATCCGAAGCTACGCGCCGAATGTCTTCGCGGTGCTGGATCCGCTGGTGGCAGATCTGGATCCGGGGCAGACCCAAGCCTTCATCGACACCCTGAACCTGATGCCGCAGGTGTCGGCGGGCCTGCGCCGGATTGCGGCGGCGCCCGCGGACGGTCCGGACCTGGTCGTGAAGCCGGGGACGGTGGACGCCCGCCTGCTGCAACTGCTCTCGGCCGGCGTCGGAGGTGGACGATGATCGGCATTCCGGTTCGACGCTTGGGCGCCGCGGTGGGAGTGGCACTGGTCGCGCTGCTGAGTGCGTGCTCGGTACAGCCGACCGATCTTCCGTTGCCGGGTACCCGTGTGTCGGGCGAAAGCTACGAACTGGGCATCGAATTCGGCAGCGTGCTGAACCTGCCCGCCCGCAGCAAGGTACTGATGAACGGCAGCCGGATCGGCGTGCTGCGCGATGTGGCAATCGCCGAACGCGACGGCCGCCGGGTAGCACTCGCTACCGTCGACCTGCAAGCGGATGTGCAGGTCCCTGCGGACAGTACGGCCGAATTGAAACAGGCCACCGTGCTCGGTGACTTTTACATCGCACTGACGCCGCCGGCAGGTGCGTTCAGTGCGATGCTCGCGGACAAGGGCGTCATTCCCCTCGCGCAGACCACCGTGTCGCCGCAGGTCGAGGATCTGCTCGGCGGCATCGCGGCGCTGGCCAACGGCGGGACGCTGGAGAAGATGCAGCGGGCCGTCGAGAATGCCAACCGGTCCTTCCCTGTTGAAATCGCCGAACGGGACCATGGCGTCGAGGTACTCCGTGCACTGGTCGCCCGGCTGGCAGGCGAGCAGGACTCGTTGAACGAGGCCATCGATTCGGTCTCCCAAATATCCACCACGCTCGACACCAACGCGAGCAAGCTCGCGTTCTCGTTCGACGTGGGTCCGGAGCGCGTGAGTGGCGCGGTCTCGGCGTTCCTCGGCCTGTCCAACGTGCTGAAGGCACTGGGTGCGAACGTCGTTCCGATCGGCGACCTCGTCATCCCTCGCCAGGAGACATTGTTTGCGTTGATCGATGTTGTCGAACCGCTGGTGGCCACGGCGACCCGACTGGACACCACCCTGCCGGAGGACATCGCGAAGCTCGACCGGATCCTTGCCGATCAGGTGGGTCCGCTCGTGGCGAACCCCTCGGTGAACATCGTCGACATCACGACCGATGACGGTCGTCCAGACGGTGGTTCGAACCCGGATCGAACCGCTGCCGTCGCCGCGGTGCTGCGGATGATCGGAGCGATGCGATGAGCCGGACCGGACGCCGCACACTCGGCGCTCGCACCTCGCTAGCGCTGCTCGTGGTCATCTCCCTTGCGCTCACCGCCTATCTCGCCGTCGGGATACTGCATCTGGATCCGTTGCGCGAGAACAACACCGTGCGCGTGTCGCTACCGCAATCCGGTGGGCTCCAGCCGCACTCGCGGGTGCTCTACAACGGGATCGAGGTCGGCGAGGTCACCGAGATTCGCACGCGGGCCGATTCGCTGCAGGCGACGATCGTCGTCGACGCCGGCGAACAGATCCCGGTGGCGTCGGAGATCCGGGTCGCGAACCTGTCCCTGGTCGGCGAGCAATACATCGAGTTCTCGTCGCCCGACGACATCGGTCCCTACATCGCCGACGGCGCCCTGATCAACAACAATGTCGATGCCGGAACGACGGTGAGCGACATGCTCGCCTCGGTGTCGAACCTGCTCGGACAGCTCGATCCCGACACGATCAACAGCCTTGCCACCACGATCACCGACGGATGGCTGGGGCGCGACGCCGATCTCGCGACTATCGGAGAGTTTTCGCGGCGCACCGCACGCACCGTCACGGCGTACGAAAGCGAGTTCGCCGGGCTGTTCGACAATGCGCAGTCGCTGCTGGCCGCATCGGACCAGGCGCAGGTGGGCGAGGCGATGCGGATCGCGGCGCCGAAACTCGCGGCGATGAACATCCCGTTCGCGACCCTGTGGAGCCTGTTCCCTGGTCTGGCGGAGGCGAGCGAGGGTGGCGTCGGTTGGTACGACGTCGTGATTCCGTTCACGCTGAAAATCGGTGAGTACCTGCAGAAGACGATGCCGGAAGCAGCGGCCGTGATCGCGGTGCTGCAGCCATACCTGAATGCGGCCGCGCCGGGCATGCGGACCGACCTGGGTGCCCTCGTCGAACGAGGTCTGCAGGTGGTCGACGAGAACGGTGTTGTGCGGCTGAAGGTGGCGATGCCGAACTAGCAGTACCGCAAGAACATTCGCACGACAGCACGAACTCCGAGTTTTCAGGGAGGCCCGATGAGCAGCATCACCGAAGACGACAAGCGCACCGACGGTGCCGAGAACGAAGCCACTACGACCGACAAGCCGGGTGGCGGCCTGCGTGCGGCACTGACCAAGCCGTGGGTGGTGGCAGTGCTCGTCGCCGCGCTGGCACTGGTATCCGTCGTTTCGTTCTGGAAGATGGTCGACTACCGCGACGACCTGGACGCATTGCGGACCACCCAGGCCGATACCGAGTATGCCGAGCAGGTTGCCGCCGATTATGCGGTCCGCGCGGCCGCGATCGACTACCGCAACTTCGATCCGTGGTTCGCGTCGCTGAAGTCCGGCGTGAACGGCAACATGGCCAATCAGTTCGCCACCAGCGAGCCGGCCCTGCGCGACCTGCTCGGTCAGCTGCAATGGGTGTCGACGGGATCGCTGGTCGGCAGCACCATCGAATCGCAGAACGACGGTGTCTTTGTCGTCAAGGTCTTCGTCGATGTGAAGACCAGCAACGTGCAGTCCCCGAACGGCGTCTCGACGACCGCGCTCTACCCGATCACCGTGGACAGCAACGCGGGCTGGCAGATCACCGATATCAGCGGTGGGGTGGCACCGATACCCGGCAAATGATGGACGGATCCGGGGTTTGGTGGCACGCTGACCTCGGGTTCTGAAAGTGGTTTCAGTATTTTGTGGCCCCAGCGCTGGGCCACGCATGGAGGAGAGAACGATGTTCGAATGGTCCGAAGAAGACCTGATGATTCGCGACGCCCTGCGCGGGTTCATCGACAAGGAGGTGCGCCCGCACATCGATGAGCTGGAGTCGGGGAAGCTTCCGCCGTACGACATCGCACGCAAGCTGTACAAGACCTTCGGCGTCGACAAGATGGCCCTCGAGGCGCTGGAGAAGGAACTCGAGGCCGAGGCAAAGGGCGAGAAGAAGCCCGGTGGCGGTGGCGGAAACATGGCCGACACCACGTTCCTCCTGCTCAACACCGAGATCGCTGGGGTCAGCCTTGGCATCATCGCCTCGATGGGCGTCAGCAGCCTGACCGCGGGGACGATCCGCTCGCGCGGCACCCTTGCGCAGAAGAAGCGCTGGCTGCCCGAGCTCGTCACCATGGAGAAGGTCGGCTCGTGGGCGATCACAGAGCCGGATTCGGGCTCCGACGCGATCGGCGGCATGAAGTCGACGGTGCGTCGCGACGGTGAGGACTACATCCTCAACGGCAACAAGACCTTCATCACCAACGGCCCGTACGCCGACACGATCGTGGTGTTCGCCAAGCTCGACGAGGGCAACCCGGATGTGGACAAGCGCAACCGCAAGGTGCTGACCTTCGTCCTCGACAGCGGGATGGAAGGCCTCACGCAGGGCAAGCCGTTCAAGAAGATGGGCATGATGTCCTCGCCCACCGGCGAACTGTTCTTCGACAACGTGCGCCTCACCAAGGACCGCCTCCTCGGCGAGACCGAGGACACCGGCGCGGACTCCCGCGGGTCCGAAGGCGCGAAGTCCGGTTTCACCGCCGAGCGCGTCGGTATCGCAGCGCTGTCGCTCGGCATCATCAATGAGTGCCTGAGGCTGTCGGTCGACTACGCCAAGGAACGCACCCTGTGGGGCAAGAACATCGGCCAGTTCCAGCTGATCCAGCTCAAGCTCGCCGAGATGGAGATTGCGCGTATCAACGTGCAAAACATGGTCTTCTCGGCGGTCGAGCGGGCCAAGGCGGGTAAGCCGCTGAGCCTCTCGGAGGCCTCGGCCATGAAGCTGTACTCGTCCAAGGCAGCGACCGATGTTGCAATGGAGGCGGTGCAGCTCTTCGGCGGCAACGGCTACATGGCCGAGTACCGCGTCGAGCAGCTTGCGCGCGACGCCAAGTCGCTGATGATCTACGCCGGCAGCAATGAGGTTCAGGTCGGCCACGTCGCAAAGGGACTGCTCGCCAAATAATCTGTACCGCTACACTTTTTAGTCACTCGGACTCGCCAGTGCCCCCTCGGCACCGGCGAGTCCGAGTCATTCAGGGCCTCGCGAGGCCGAGGTGATCGCGCAGGGTTGTGCCGGTGTACTCGGTCCGGAACACACCCGCCTCCTGCAGAAGCGGAACGACCTCGTCGGCGAAACGGTCGAGTCCGCCCGGTGTGATGTGCGGGACGAGGATGAATCCGTCCGAGGCATTGGACTGCACGAAGTGGTTGATGGTCTCGGCGATCGTTCGCGCCGAACCGACGAACGACTGTCGTCCGGTCACCTCGATGACCACCTCACGCGTGGTGAGATTCTTCGCGGCAGCCAGATCGCGCCACTCCCTTGCGATATCGCGCGGATCGCGATGATGCCGGGTACTCGCCCGCCCCTTGGCGACGGTGTTCTCGCCCGGAAGGGGATCCACCTCGGGCAGGGGACCTTCCGGGTCGTGATCGGACAGATCCCGATTCCACAGCTGTTCGAGGAAATTGATCGCGGTCTGTCCGCTCACCTGCTGTAGCCGCACCTCATGCGCGAGTTCTGCTGCCTCGGCGTCGGTATCCGCCAGCACGAACGTCGCGGCCGGCAGGATCAGCAGTTCCTCGGGCGTGCGCCCGTACGCGGCGAGCCGGCCCTTGACGTCCGCGTAGAACTCGCGCCCGGCATCAAACGTCGAATGGCGGGAGAAGATCGCATCTGCCTTGGCAGCGGCGAACTCTCGACCCTCCTCGGAGTCACCCGCTTGGAAGACGACCGGCCTGCCCTGCGGGCTGCGCGGCACATTGAATTGTCCGGCGATATCGAATTGCGAGTCGGTATGGGCGAAGCTGCCGACATCCGGGCGTGCGAGGAATTGGCCGCTGTCCTTATCCGCGACGATGTCGTCGTCACGCCAGGAATCCCACAGCGTCGTGGCAACCTCGAGGAACTGCTTCGCGCGCGCGTAGCGCTGATCCTGCGGCAGGTACCCACCTCGGCGGAAGTTCTCACCGGTGAACTCATCCCACGACGTCACCACGTTCCACGCTGCCCGGCCGTCGGTCAGGTGGTCGAGCGACGCGAATTGCCTTGCTACTTCCAGTGGTTCGTTGAACGTCGAGTTGATCGTTCCGGTCAGGCCGAGGCGTTCGGTCACCGCGCCGAGTGCCGCAAGAACCGTGAACGTGTCCGGCCGTCCTACCACGTCGAGGTCGTAGATCAGCCCGTTCTGCTCGCGTAGCCGCAGGCCCTCGGCGAGGAACAGGAAATCGAACTTCGCCCGCTCGGCCGTCCGGGCGAAATGCACGAACGAGTCGAATTCGATATGGCTGCCCGCCGCCGGGTCGCTCCAGACCGTGGTGTTGTTGACGCCGGGGAAATGCGCGGCGAGATGCACCTGCTTGGTCATGCGATATCGGCCTTTCGCTCGTAGCGGTTGCGAGGGCGGCTCAGTCCGAGCCGTTCCCGCAGCGTCGCCTCGCCGTACGCAGTGCGGAATAGGTTGCGCCGCTGCAGTTCCGGCGCCAGGAAGCGGGTGATCGCAGTGAGGTCGTCAGGCAATGCGGCCGGGCGCAGGCGGACTCCGGTCACCCCTTGCACGGCAGTCAACTCCGCGATGCGGTCCGCGAGTCCCTTGGCGGTGCCGACGAAGATCTCCGCGTCGCTGGTGTACTCCGCGCCGCCTCGTTCATCGAGGCGTGCCTTGCGCGCCGCCGCCTCCGCTGCGGTGTCGCCGAGGAAGACGACGAGGTCCACAAAGATGTGCCCGGTTTCAGCATCCCGGTTCGCCGCGCGCCGCGACGCGTCGATCGTCTCGACGATGGCCTCGGCGTCGGCAGTGTCGCGCGGGGTGATGAATCCGAGATCGGTTGAACTGCCGATGAACTCGTACGGCACCCGCTGATGTCCGAGCGCAGAGATTAGCGGCTGTCCCTGCGGCGGGCGTGGCGTGATCGATGGTCCGCGCACCGAGAACTTCGATCCCTCGAAGTCGATGTAGTGCAGCTTGTCCCGGTCGACGAACCGTCCGGTAGCGACGTCGCGAATCTCGGCGTCGTCCTCCCAGCTGTCCCACAACCTTCGCAGCACCTCGGCGTAATCGGCAGCTTCGCTGAACAGTTCGTCCACGAGCGGGGCGGCGCTGGCATCGTTCGGATCGGTGACCGCGACATCAGGGAAACTTCGCCGGCCGAACAGCGCCGCCTCGTGCGGCCGAGCCGACACCTGCAGCCGGACACCGGCGCGACCACGGCTTGTGTAGTCGAGGGTGGCGATGGCCTTGGCCAGGTGAAAGGGCTCGGTGTGCGTCACGACCGCCGTGGGGATGAGCCCGATATGCGTGGTGGTGGGTGCGACGCGGGCGGCGACGAGCACCGCATCCGGGCGACCGCTTACCCGATCGGTCCGCTCCGTTGGCGAACCCAGTTTCGCGGGCCGAATACCGAAGGTGTCTTCGATGGTGACGAAATCGAGGAGGCCGCGTTCTGCCTCGGCGACCAGTTCTGCCCAGTATCGAGCGGAGAAGAGTTCGGACGGGCGGCCGCTCTCCTCACGCCACGCGGCCGGATGCCAGCCGGCGGCATCGAGCGCCACCGCGACATGAATCCCGGGCTTGGTCTGATCCGCTGTCATCGCACCCTCCGAAACCTTTCTCGTCTGCGCACTGTGAACTCCTGGCGCGTGCAGGCAATTCCGATTCGGCTGCTTCCGATCTGCGTGAATTCAACGGGTGCGTCTTACGCCCGCCGCGGGCTAACTGGGGTTGGAACTGTGCCCGAGAGGAGCTCGAGTTGTCCGAAGCACCACCCATTCCGCTGTCCGTGCTCGACCTCGCTCCGATCAGTGCGGGGTCCGACCCCGCCGCGGCTATCCGCAACAGCGTCGCCCTCGCGCAGTACTGCGAGGAATTGGGCTATCGACGCTTCTGGCTGGCCGAACATCATTTCGTCGCGGTCGCCAGTTCGTCCACGATCACGCTGATCGGCCTGATCGCGGCGGCTACCGACCGCATCCGGGTGGGCTCGGCAGCAGTCCAGATCGGACAGCACACCTCGTCATCGGTGGTTGAAGGATTCGGCACGATCGACGCTCTGTATCCCGGCCGACTCGATCTCGGCCTCGGCCGATCCGGGCAGCGACGACGCGAGGCGCTTTCCGCCGCCACCCGACCACCCCGCCGGCAGCCGGCTTCCGAGCGGGTGGTCGACGGACTTCTGCTCCCTGAACCGTTCCCGATCGAGAAGCTGCTCGGCTCGCCGCGATTGGCCGCGGCGCACGCTGCGGTGCAGTTTCCCGGTGCTACGCCACCGGATTTCGCGGATGCCGTCGACGAGGTGGTCGCCCTGCTCGGTGGCACCTACACAGCAGATGAGGTGCGGCTCAACGCAGTGCCCGGTGAAGGTGCTCAGGTGCAGGTGTGGATCTTCGGCAGCAGTAAGGGCCAGAGTGCGCAGGTGGCCGGCGCCAATGGGCTCCCGTTCGTCGCCAACTATCACGTCAGCCCAAGCACGGTACTCGAGGCGGTCGAGGCCTACCGCGCGTCCTTCCGTCCCTCAGCGGTGCTGGAACGGCCATACGTCGTGGTGTCGGCCGACGTCGTGGTGGCCGATGACGACGAGACCGCACGCCGGCGCGCCGCCACCTACGGGCACTGGGTCTACAGCATTCGCAGTGGTGCCGGTGCTGCGCCGTACCTCGATCCGGCTTCGGCCGAGCCGCTGAACGAGGAGCAGTACGCGCTCGTTGCCGATCGGGTGCGCACCCAGTTCGTCGGCGCACCGGACACCGTGGTCGAACGACTGTCGACGCTGGCTCGGGTGACCGGTGCGGACGAGCTCGTAATCACCAGCGTCACACACGATTTTGCGGACCGGAAGCGGTCTCACGAGCTGCTTGCCCGGGCGTGGGGCATCGCCGAATGAAGTTCCTGCTCATCACGCTAATCACGCACCAACCCAACCCGGTTACCGGCGTGCGCAGTTCGCCCGCGGAACGGTTGCGTCAGGTAGTCGAGGCCGCGCAACTCGGCGAGGAACTTGGGTACGACGGTTTCGCGGTAGGTGAGCGGCATGAGGACCCGTTCATCTCGTCATCACCACCGGTGGTGCTGAGCCATATCGCGGCGCTGACCGACCGTATCGCGCTGTTCACGGCGGTCACGACGCTCAGCCTGCTCGATCCGGTGCGTGCGGTCGAGGATTACGCGACGTTGGACAATCTCTCCGGCGGCCGGCTCGAACTGATGATCGGCAAGGGCAACGGCGCCGCGCAGGCCAAGCTCTTTCACGTCACCCCGGACGATCAGTGGGCCCGAAACCGCGAGGGGTACGAGCTGTTTCGCGAGCTGTGGCGCGAGGAGTCCGTGACGTGGCGCGGGAGCTTCAGGCCGTCGCTCACCGAAGCCAAGGTCTTGCCGCGGCCGCTGCAGCCCGAGATCCGGATCTGGCACGGAAGTGCCACATCGAAGGCATCCGTGGAACTGGCTGCCCGGCACGGTGACCCGGTCTTCTCCGCGAACGTCACCTATCCGATCGAGCCGTACGCGGAGCTCATCGATCACTACCGGGACGTGTGGGCTTCGTACGGGAGGAACCGGGCAGATGCGCTCGTCGGTGCCGGGACGGCAGGGTTCCACGTGACACCTACTTCGCAGCAGGCGATTTCGGAGTACGAGCCGATCTTCGCTGCGCGACTGGCGTTTGCGCGCAGCGCGGGGCTGCCGGTCGTATTCGAGTCCATCGCCGATTTCGTCGAGCGCAGCTCCGCGTTGATCGGCAGCCCCGAACAGATGATCGACAAGGTCGGCCGGTACCACGAACGGCTCGGGCACGAGGTCATCCATCTGTCCGCCGACAGTGACGGCCTGCCGGCGGGCGCACACCGCCGCAGCCTCGAATTGTTCCAATCCGATGTCGCGCCGGTGCTGCGCGGCCGCATTCCGAGCCGCCCGCTCGGGTCGGCGGCGCTGGTCTCGCGCTAGGAGGCGGGGCTGCTTCCCGTCGGGGCCGCGGTGCCGCACGAAGCGATCGCATCGGCAGGCGAGCGCCACTTCAGGTTCAAGTCGCCCAGGGTCACGGAATCGTCGGTGGGTGTGGCCGCAGTCAGGAGTTCGGCTGCCTCACGTCCGAAGCCCGCGCTCATCGGCACGACCTTTCCGATCGTGTCTACGAGCCGGCCGAGAAATCGGAACATGCTCGGGGACAGCGGGATACGGCGAATCTTGGAGCCGCTGCCACGCTCGAGCGCGTCGATCATCGCATCGAACTCGAGTAGTTCGCCGCCGCACAGGTACCGTCGCGGCCCCTTGCCGGATCCGCCGCTCACGATCGCGGCATGCGCTTCCGCGATGTCGCGGACATCGATCATCGCCATGCCGCCCTGTAGGCGAGGCGCGTAGCCCAGGGACGTAATCGTCCCCCAACCCTGTTCGGTCACACCGGCTGCGGTGTTGAATGCCGGACCGACCACGCTGCTGGGGTAGGTGATGACCACCGGTGCGCCCTCGGCTTGCAGGCGCCGCGCGGTCTGCTCGGCGTGCGCCTTGGATCGGGCGTAGGCGCTGCGTGCATCCGCGACGGGGGAGTCGAGAGTGATGATCGGGTCGGGCGAGGGGAAGAGCACGGCATAGCTGCTGACCAGCACGACGGGATCGAGGCCCGCAGAGACCGCCTGCGTGAGCACGCGCTCGCTGGCGTCCGCGTTGATCTCCCACATCAGCTTCGCCTGGCTGTCGTCGGTCCCCACGATGCCTGCGCCGTGCACGACGGCCTCGCAATCGGTGAGCAGCGTCGAGATCACGTCGTCGCTACGCACATCACCGACGAGGGTCGAGATTGTGCCGAGTTCGGAGAGCGCCGCGAGCAACCCTTCGATGCGCTCCCTCTCGTTCGGGGCGACCAGCAGCTTGACCTCATGCC
Source organism: Aldersonia kunmingensis (assembly GCF_001646865.1). Lineage (GTDB taxonomy): Bacteria > Actinomycetota > Actinomycetes > Mycobacteriales > Mycobacteriaceae > Aldersonia > Aldersonia kunmingensis. Next base: position 13,258 of record NZ_LRRB01000130.1, read on the forward strand.
CTTCGGTGAGCAATTGGCGCACGATATGTGCCCCGACATAGCCCGTCCCGCCGGTGACCGCTACGCGCATTCGATGCTCCCAATTCCATGCTTCTCAATAGAAGCGTTGTTCGGTTGAGAGTATCGTGCCATGCGGTATCGAAAATTGCCGGGTGGTAACTGTCATCGAAGCGGCTGGTCAGCGCTGTTGGCGGCTATTCAGTGGTTTCGAGGATTCGTTTTGGGTGCATGCCGTCGACCATGCCGACAAATGGCGGGTAGACGCTGTAGCCGAGCATTCGACGGATGTTCTCCGAGACGGTCCGGACAGTGTCGGGCGGTGTCGACAATGCGAGTGCTTCGATCTGCCTCAGCCACGGTTCGCAGTATTGGGAGGTAATCCCGAGGCGCCGATCCTCGGAGCTGTTCGCGCCCCCGCTGTGCCACGTCGTCCCGAGGAAGACGACGACCGACCCGGCCGGCATGGCGACGCTGAGCCGTTCGTCGTCGTCGGTAGGTCTGCGCCCGCCGCCCCAGCTATTGCTGCGGGGGAGGACGACGGTGGCGCCGTTATCGGCGGTGAAGTCGTTGATTGCCCATATCGTGGTGACGCTGAGCGCGGGCCGTGGACGCGGTATCGGGTACATGGCGTCGTCGAAGTGCAGCAGCTGCGCTGCTTCCCCGGGTTCGATATTGATGGCCTGCAATTGGGACAGCAGATAATTCGGGAGTAGCAGGCGATCGAGGATTGCCAACACTCGTGGATGCTCTGCGATCACGTCGCACGTGCGAGTCTTGGTCAGCAGGTTGTAAACACGTTGAGTTCGCTGGCCCTCGAAGCTGTTTCGTCCGCACGATCCGAGTAGCGGGTCGATCGCCGCCGTTATTTCGCTGCACGCCTCCGCGGAAATAAGACGTTCCAGAATCAGGTAGCCATCGCGGTTCAGCGCGGCCAGGTCGGCGTCGACGAGATCGGGATCGACCGCTGCCACCCGCTCGTTGGCAGTGGAGCGGTACTTACCGGCTAGATCGCCGGCCAGGTCTTCCAACTTGTCGACGCGGACAGAGGCATTGCGGCTCATTGGATTCGGCCCTCTCGTGAGGTTGTCAGACCGACGGCGCCCGATACGAATGACCACAGCTGGTCGATGACTTCGGAAGCAGGCGGGCGGGGGCTGCGCGTCAGCGAAATAGCGATCACGGCGTTGGTGCCGCCGATCGTCGCGGCCGCGAGGTACTCCGGATCGCGGTCGGCGGGAATCTCGCCCGCGCGTTGGCCTTGGGCGATGTTCCCGGCCCCGATCCCGCTCATTTCCCGGAGCCAACGTCCGCGTGCGGTCGCCAACTCGCCCTCGCCCAGTCCGGCGAGGATCACCGGTGCCGCCGGTTCGGTGTAGATGAACCCCACCCAGTCGGCGATGCGCCGGCGTTCGCGTGCGGCCCAGGTGGGCTCGTCGTAGACGCGGAGTGCGATCGTGTCGCAAAACCGCTGGTAGAACGAGTCCACGACGGCTAGCAGTAGGCCGGTGCGGGTGCCGAAGTATCGATATGGGAGTCCGGCACTGACCCCGGCTCGGCGCGCGACTGCGGCAACCTCGAAGGTGCCGGTCTGCGCCAATTCCTCGGTCGCAGCGGCGATGAGACGCTCTCGAGCCCGGGCGCCCCTTGCAGTAGTAACTGCGGTGGTCACCACTCCAGAGTAAGTTGAGTTCAACTCAGTTACAAGGGTTGGCCGCACTCTTTGACGCCGCATGTCTGCTGGTAGCTGCCGCGGTCGGACCGACGACGCCAGTAACCTGAGCAGGTGGAACGCGGATCGGGCAGCTCCGGAGTTGCCATGGCAGAACTGCTGGCGAGCTACTCGCTCGCGCTGGACCTCGGCCTGGGGCAGCCGATGGAACACCTCCTGCGGGCTTGGCAGATCGCCGATCGGCTGGCCGATCATCTCGAAACGGATGTCGATCGCCAGTCGCTCTTCTATATCTCGACCCTCGCGTGGATCGGTTGTGTCACAGACGCGCCGGAGGTGGCGGCCGTATTCGGCGACGACATCGCGTTTCGTGCCGACACGTATAACGCCGATGTCGGTGGGCTCTCAGGGATGCGGTTCTTCCTCGGACATGCCGGCGCCGGTGGCTCATCGGCGATGCGGCTGCGATCGGTTGCCACGGTTGTCGCGACCGGAGGCCGGCGGATCGCGTCGGGTATCCAATCGCACTGTCTCACAACGTCAGCGCTCGCCGGCGAACTCGGAATCGGCTCCGGGATCGGGCCGGCGCTTCAGCAGTTCTTCGCCCGATGGGACGGCAAGGGAATTCCAGCCGGAGTGGGCGGGGCCGACATCGACCTCGGGGTACGGCTGTTCCATCTCGCCGACGTGGTCGAGGTCTATCACCGGATGTCCGGTGTCGCAGCGGCTGTCGAGGTCGCGGATGCGCGTCGTGGAACGCAATTCGATCCCGAATTGGTGGACGTTTTCCGTGCGCATGCCGCCGAGATCCTTCCGGACGATTCGAATCCATCGGATCCCTACGAACTCATCCGGTCGGCCCCCCGGCTCGCGGTTCCGCTCACCGAGTGCGAGTTCGACGAAGCGCTGACAGCGCTCGCCGACTTCACCGATCTGCGCAGCCCCTCGCGCGCGGGTCATTCACGTGGTGTCTCGCAGTTGGCAGGGCACGCCGCCGAACTGATGCGGCTACCCGCCGACGTCGTCACGGTCACCCGCCGCGCCGGACTGGTACATGACGTCGGGCTGCACGGTGTGCCATCGATGATCCTCGACAAGTCAGGTCCGTTGAGCCAGACCGAGATCGAGCGCATGCGGATGGCCACCTATTACACCGAGCGGGTCCTTGTCCGTCCCGAGGCGCTCGGTCGCGTCGGTGCCGTCGCGGCGCTCGCCCAGGAACGGATGGATGGTTCCGGGCATCATCGTGGGCTGCTCGGCAGTGCGATACCAGTTCCGGCCCGAATCTTGGCCGCCGCCTGTGCCTTTCGCACTCTCGCCGAACCCCACTCGGGCCGCTCGGCAATGACGGCGAAGCAGGCGACAACGGAACTTCGCGCAGAAGTGCGGGCGGGGCGTCTCGATGGTGAGGCGACCGATGCCGTTCTCGCAGCGAGCGGTTCGCCGAGCAAGCGTCGCTCCGGCCCGGCAGGGCTGACGCCGCGCGAGATCGAAGTGCTCGTCATGATCGCGCGCGGCGCGACTACCAATTCGGTGGCACACCAACTGGGGATTGCCAAGAAGACGGCGGGCACGCACGTCGAACGAATCTATGTGAAGACCGGATCAACCTCGCGGGCGACCGCGACGCTGTTCGCGCTCCGCAACGGGCTCATCGATCCCATGGATTTGTAGGGAGTTCGCCCGACGACTCTCGCCCTCTTCGCTCCTAACTTCGGTAGTGCCCCACTTCGGTAACTAAACCTCAGTCGGTGGTGACCCCAGGAGGACGAATCATGAGCAACAAAGCGGTGATCAGCCTGTCGACCGGGCTCGAGGATGCGGAACGGGTGACAGTCGCTTTCCTCGTTGCCGTCGGTGCCGCCGAGACAGGGCGCGAGACATTGATGTTCCTGACCAAGGAAGCGGTGCGGCTCGCAGTCGAGGGCGTCGCGCACGGCGTCGCGTGCGACGGATGCCCGTCCCTGCCCGACCTGTTCACGCGCTACGCCGACGCCGGCGGCCGGTACTACGTGTGTCCGATCTGCTTCAACGCCAAGCAACTCGACGCCGAGCAGCTGATCCAGGGTGCCGAGATCCAGGGCACCATTCCGATGTGGAAGTGGATCGGCGACGAGCCGGCCACCACCTTCAGTTACTGATCGCCATGAAGACCATTGCGGATCGCGTTTCGGCGATCGAACCAGGCGTCGGGCAGCCACCGTGGCCCGACCACGAGTACGTGCGCGGCTGGGGTGTTTTCGGCTTGCCGTTCGACTCCGGCCATGTCCTCACCCTGCGCGTCTTTCCGCAGGGCTCCTTCGCCCCGTACATCACTGTGTGGCACCGAGACCCTGCCGGCAGTTGGTCGATCTATGTCGACGGGCCGCGATTCGATATTGCGTGCCCGCGCTACTACGGAGCGGCGGCCGATCGGGTCGAGCACGCGAACATCGGGCTGGACTGGACCGAAGGCAATGCCCTGACAATCACTGTCGACTCGGCGCGCCTGCACTGGACGGTTCGTCCGCGCACGACGACGATCCTGCGGGGGCTCAATGCGATGGGAGCCCGTTTACCGGCCTGGACCTGGCGTCCGGCGATGCTGCGTCATGCCCGGGAGCTCATGGGTAAGGGGCTCGGCATGGGCGAGTTGGAGTTCGCCGGCGTCATGCCGAGCGGTCACTACGGAGTCTTGATGCCGCAGCGGATGTACCTGATCGACGACTCCGATGCCGAACTGGACGGCGTGGATTTGGGTGCGCCGACCCAATTGTCCGAAAACCCGGATATGGGTGGAGTGCCGTTGCCCGCCCGCGGCGTCCTCGCCATCGGTCAGGCAGTCTGGGAAATCCTGGACCGCTCCGAATTCGACGCAGTCCGGAACGCGGTGGCGACCGCACCGGGGTGACAGCACCGGTAATAGCAAAGGCCCCGGCCCGCATTTCTGCGGCCAGGGCCTTTGTTTGCTATCTCAACCTAGCGTCGGGGTGGCGGGATTCGAACCCACGACCTCTTCGTCCCGAACGAAGCGCGCTACCAAGCTGCGCCACACCCCGTGTGTGACCTGACGTAGCTTAGCGTAGGTCGGTCGCAGTCATTAAATCGGGTGGTCAGAGGGATTTTATGGTGTTGGGCCACCCGGGAGCGGGCGCACGGTGGACGCGATGCGGCGGGCGAGTTTGGTGTCGAGCTTCGTGCCGGGCGGGTCGTCCAAGGCAACGACCAGGGTGTGAGCTGTGTTGTATGGGCCAATCCCGAAAACGAAGGCATACACCGTGAATCCGGTGCTGGGGCAGTCGCGCTCATCCGGCCCCGCGTTGCCATGCACTTGGGCGAGTACGCCGGAGACGCCAGCGGTACTCGTAAATGACTCCGCGCGGGGTGCAACCTCGGATACACCGTAGGCGAGCCGGGCCGCGCGAACGACACTGTCGCTCGCGAGGTCTGGGTCGTAGGGAAGAAATGATCCTCGCAGGAGCGAAATCGCTCGTTCGCCGCATGTGGTCAGTTCTTTCCACGCGCTGGTGACTGCCTTCATCTCGTCACCATTGCGCGCGAACCCGTGGCTTTCCGATCCGTGTTCGATGATCCAGTCGCCTGGTACGTCGTAAGCGACCTCGTCGAATGGATCCGTCACAACGTGGAAGCCCGGCACCGTCGGTGTCGCGGTCGTTGTCGGCGCCGCGGGGGAGCCCCCGGCGGGGTGCGGATGCGAGGACGAGTGGCTGGAGTGGTGCTTCCGCGACGAATGGCCGCCGAACTCCCAGTCGGTGAAGTGTTCGATCAGGGCGATCGCGAGCAGGCCAAGTCCGAAGACCGCGACCATCCGCACGAGGTTGCGGAAGAACTGGCGCCACCCGACCCACCAGCGCGGACCTCTGCGACGCTTCGGGGGCTCGTCGGCGGGGAACAGCGATCCCACCTCGCCGTACGCCTGGGGCTCCCGCGCCGATTCGTAAGTCGTTGTCGACGAATACTTTTCTGTCGATGAGCGGCGGTCAGCGTCGTTCGTCATGATCCCCCCGGATACGTGACACGGGCATGGCTGCCCGGACTGAGTTGATGACGACCGGTCGGCCGTCAGTTGGTGCGCGCGCTAGAGCGGTCGGACTGTCGTCGCGATCCGCCGGGCGAACTCGGTATCGATTGTCGTGCCCGTTCCGCCGTTCCCGCTGTGTACCAGCAGCTGCATCGGTGCCTTCGGAGCGAGCCGGAACGCGAAGGCCTGCACGGTGAATTCGGTAGCGAGACAACGCGGATCGTCGGAGTAGGTTCCTTCCGGCCCGTCGCCGTCGCCTGCCGACATGGGCGGCCATGGCCGTCCGTTAGATGGTGCGGCCCAACACAGTATCGGTTTCGGATAGGCCTCGGCCAGGCTCACTTTTCACCTGCCGCGGCGGCGCCGCAACCAGCGTCATCAACGTGGCTTCGGGGCGGCATGCGAAGCGCGCGGGCGCCCATGGCGACGTGCCGATTCCTGCCGAAACGTGCAGCTTGGTGTGCGCACCCCAATTCGAGGGGCCCTTGACCCGGGAGCGGTCCAGTCCGCAGTTGGTCACAAGTGCGCCGAAGAACGGCAGGCACAGCTGGCCGCCGTGCGTGTGGCCCGCCATCACCAGGTCGTAGCCGTCCTCGGCGAAGCGGTCGAGCACACGCGGCTCGGGCGAATGCGTCAGTCCGAGGCGAAGCTCCGCGTTGCGGTTGGGGGCACCGGCGATGGTGTCGTAGCGGTCGCGCTTGATGTGCGGATCGTCGACACCCGCAGCTGCGATCTTCACGCCCGCCACCTCGAACTCGCGGCGCACATGGGTGAGGTCGTGCCAGCCGCGCTCGATGAACGCGGCCCGGAGGTCGCGCCAGGGCAGCGGATCGCCGTGGACCCGCTTGTGGTCGCGGTTGAAGTACTTGAGCGGGTTCTTCGGAGTCGGCCCGAAGTAGTCGTTGCTGCCGAACACGAACAGGCCCGGACGGGATAGCAGGTGTCCGAGGGACTGCACCACCGCGGGCACCGCCCGGGGGTGGGACAGGTTGTCGCCGGTGTTGACCACCAGGTCGGGCTCGAGGTCGTCGAGCTCACGCAGCCAGTGCTGCTTCAACCGCTGCGCCGGCATCATGTGCAGGTCGGAGATGTGCAGCACGCGCAGCGACCGCGTTCCCGGTGCGAGCACCGGAAGCGTCGCTTCGCGCAGTGTGAACGCATTGCGCTCGATCAGGGTGGCGTATCCGATGCCGAGCGCTGCGGCGCCGGCGGCGCCCGCCACGGCCCGGGTAATCGTGTTCGAGTAGGCCGGCATCAAACCAGGATATGTGACGCCTCCTGCGCGCATGCATCCGTCGTCTCCCAGCGGGATACTTCCGTCGTTTCCGATGCGCCCGCATCCGCTGTTGCACCGCGTAGGTTGACGACCATGGCCGAACTCAAGAACCAACTGCGTTCCGACCTGACTGCCTCGATGAAAGCGAAGGACGCGCTGCGGGTCGCCACCCTGCGCATGCTGCTCGCGGCAATCCAGACAGAGGAGGTCGCCGGGAGCACCGCGAAGGAACTCACCGACGACGAGGTGTTGAAGGTCCTCGCGAAGGAATCGAAGAAGCGGGGCGAAGCGGCCGAGGTTTACACCGAGAACGGCCGCGGGGAACTGGCGGCCAAGGAGCATGCCGAGGCGCAGGTGATCGACGAATACCTCCCGACGCCGTTGACCGATGCCGAGCTCGCGGACCTCGTGGACACCGCAATCGCCCAAGTCGCCGAGGAAATCGGTGAGCGCCCGGGGATGCGGCAGATGGGGCAGGTCATGAAGCACGCCAGCGCGATGGCCGCCGGCAAGGCTGACGGCTCTCGCATCTCGGCCGCGGTCAAGCTGCGGCTCTAAGCCGCCCGGTCAGCGCGGCGCGGGAGCCGGTGGGGGAGCCGGCGGCCGGGGCACGCGCGGTGCGGGGCGCGGTCGCTGGCTGCCGTCGCTGACGTAGATGGTGATCGTCGAGCCCGGCACCGCGGTGCCGCCCGGGGTGTATCCGGTGACCGTGCCGCGTGCCTGACTGCCGCTTGTCGTCACGGGGTTCACCTGGAATCCGTTGCCGGTGAGCGTTGCCGTCGCGGAGCCCTGCGCCATGCCCGTCACGTCGGGCACCTGCGCGTTCTTCGCGCCACGGACGTAGACCGGGTCTGTAGGCGGCAATACCGGCGGCGGGAAGTTGCCGACGATCGGTTTGATCGCGGTGTACCACGTGCGGGCGGGCTCATTACCGCCGTACAGGTTGCCGCCGCCGCACGAGCGGAGCGGGAACGAGCAGATCTCGCCGGGTGTCGGGCTGTCGCCGTAGACGTATACCGCCGCGGCGAGCGAGTTCGTGTAGCCGAGGAAGCCGGAGGACCGGTGAGACTCGGTGGTGCCGGTCTTGCCAGCCGCCGGCAGGTTCCAGCCGGTTGCGGCGGCCGATCCGGCGGCGGTACCCGGGCTGACGTGGTCCTTGCTCAATGCGTTGGTGAGCGTGTCGGCGAGACCGGGTTCCACCACCTGCTCGCATGCCTGCTGGGTGAGGGATACCGGCTTGCCCTCGCGGTCGACGATCGAATCGATCGGGGTCGGCGGGCACCACATTCCATGCGACGCGAGCGTCGCCGCGACATTGGACAGCTCGAGCGGGTTCAGCGCGGCCGGGCCGAGAGTGAACGAGCCGAGGTTCTGGTCCTTGAACATGTCGGCAAGGCTCTGCGTGCCGTCGGGCGAGGTGCCGGGCAGCGTGTATGAGCGCATGCCGAGCTTCACCGCCATATCGACGGTCGGGGTGACGCCGACCGACTGGATCAGCTTCACGAACGCGGTGTTCGGCGAGGTTGCGAGGGCCTCGGTGACCGACATCGAGCCCTTGTAGCTACCGGCGTTCTTCACGCAGTACGAGTCGGATGGGCAGCCCGGTGTCGAGCTGTGGCCCATGCCCTTCGCGGCGAAGAACCCGGGAACATCCAGCGTCGCGTTGATGCCGAGGCCCTTTTCCATTGCCGCCGCGGTGGTGAAGATCTTGAAGACCGAACCCGCACCGTCGCCGACCATCGAGAACGGCTGTGGCTGCACGGTCTCGTTCTTGTCGCCGTCGAGGCCGTACTTGCGGCTACTCGCCATCGCGAGCACGCGATGCGAATCCTGGCCCGGCGCGACGACGTTCATGACCTCGGCGATGTCCTTGAGGTTCGGCTTGGCGATGCTGGACACCGCGGCCTTGGTCGAGTCCTGCACGACCGGGTCGAGCGTGGTGCGGATCAGGTATCCGCCCTTCTCGATCTGCTCGCGGCTGATGCCCGCGTTGGCGAGGTAATTCAGCGCGTAATCACAGAAGAAGCCACGGTCACCGGCGGCAATGCAGCCGCGCGGCAGGATGCGCGGTTCGGGGAGCACGCCGAGCGGGGCCTGCTTGGCGGCGCGGATCTCCGAGGCCCGCCCGGGCAGGTTCTGGATCATCGTGTCGAGGACGGTGTTCCGGCGGTCGAGCACGCCGACCGGGTTCGTGTACGGGTTGAGCTTCGAAGAGCTCTGCACCATGCCGGCGAGCATCGCGGACTGGGTGAGGTTCAGGTCGGCGGCGTCGATGCCGAAGTAGGTCTGTGCGGCGTCCTGGATGCCGTAGGAGGAATTGCCGAACGGGACCAGGTTGAGATAGCGGGTGAGGATCTCGTCCTTGGTCAGCTTCTTGTCCAGCGTGAGCGCCATCCGGATCTCGCGGATCTTGCGGGCCGGTGTCGTTTCGATCGCCGCGCGCCGCTCGGCGTCCGTCTTGGCGACCACGAGCAGCTGGTAGTTCTTCACATACTGCTGGTCGATCGTCGACGCGCCCTGTTGCACCTCACCGGTGGTGGTGTTGGTGAGGAACGCGCGCATCGTGCCTTGCCAGTCCACGCCCTGATGCTCTGCGAAGCGCCGGTCCTCGACCGAAACCATCGCGAGCTTCATGTCGTTGGAGATCTGGTCGCTCGGTACCTCGAAGCGGCGCTGCTCGTACAACCATGCGATCGGGTTGCCCGCGGTGTCGACCATTGTCGAGACTGCGGGGACGACGCCCTCGACGAGCTCGGCGGAAACATTGTCGACTGTGTCCGCGGCGCGATTGGAGAGATAACCCAGTCCACCCGCCACGGGGAAGAGAAGACCCGCGAGCAGAACGGCGGCGAGCAAGCAGCTGCCACCGAGTTTCGCGAGGGTGTTGGCGTTCGGCACGACACACAGAGTACGTGGCGGTTTCGCGAGGAGCGTAGAACACTCGATTCGAGGAGGGGTGCGCGTCACCGCTTTTTGCGAGTCCCAGCACGCGCGTACCAAAATTCATCATCGTATGGGTTGCGCCAACAACTCTTTGTTACCTAGATTGTTCCTTGGATGTGATACAGCTAACACCGAGACAAAGATGTGATGTAGCTCGACAAACGGTGGCGCTGGTGTTAAGGCGGCTTCCCCGCAGTCGAGTCGGTGTATGTGTGCCTCGGTGTTCAAACTGCAAAGGGGCTAGGCGGATGCGAATCAACACCCCGGTCGCTCATCTCGATGTTGGACACGAAGAGGCACGGATCGCATGGGTCTCGCAGGCCAGGTGCCGCGAAGTCGATCCCGACCAATTGTTCGTAAGAGGCGCAGCGCAGCGTAAAGCGGCCACAATCTGCCGGCATTGTCCGGTACTGATGCAGTGCGGGGCGGATGCACTCGATAACCGAGTGGAGTTCGGGGTGTGGGGCGGGATGACGGAAAGGCAGCGCCGCGCGCTGCTCAAGCAGCATCCCGAGGTCGAGTCCTGGGCAGATTTCTTCGAGGCACAGCGCAGGCACCAGCCCGCGATCTGAAACGCAAACTCCGGTTGACCCGATGACGTTCGGGCCAACCGAGCTTGCGCCCGTTACGCCGATCGAGTGAGTTCGTCACCGATCGCGCGCAGCGACTCGAGGTCGGAGACCTCGAACGGCAGTGACGGGACACCGATCTGGGGAACGTGCGGGTGCGCTCCGGTGAACCGGTGCAGCAGATGCTGTTCGCGCTTGTTCATCGCGGCACGCTCGGCGTGGATGCGCAGCGCAGCGGCGGCAAGTTCCGACTGCGGCGTCGACTCGGCCTCATCGAGACCGTCGGCAGCGGTCAGGGCGTGGTCGCCCGCGAGCGTGCACAGCATCGGGTGAGTTCTGTTGAGCACTAACCCAGCCAGCGGCATGCTCTCACTCGAGAGTCGGTCGACGAAGAAGCCTGCCTCGCGCAAGGCATCCGGTTCCGGCGCGGCGACGACCACAAACCGGGTGTCGGGGCGGGAGAGTAATTCGAATGTGCGCTGAGCACGTTCGCGGAAGCCACCGAACATCGAGTCCAGAGATTGTACGAATGTCGATGCGTCGGACAGCATCTGGCCGCCCACGATGGTGGACACGCCCTTGATCGCGAGACCCATCGCGCCGGTGACCAAGCGGCCGAAGCCACGGCCGGGGGCGGTGAACAGGCGAATCATCTTGCCGTCGAGGAAGGTTCCGAGGCGCTTCGGCGCATCGAGGAAGTCGAGCGCGTTCCGCGAAGGCGGTGTGTCGACGACGATGAGGTCCCAGCTGCTGTCGGCGGCGAGCTGACCGAGCTTCTCCATCGCCATGTATTCCTGCGTGCCACCGAACGACGACGCGATGGTTTGGTAGAAGGGGTTCGCGAAGATCTGCTCGGCCTTGTCCGCCGTCGTGGCTGCGAGCACCATCTCGTCGAAGGTGCGCTTCATGTTCAGCATCATCGCGTGCAGTTCGCCCTTGGCCTCGGGGCCGAGTTCCACTGGCTGCGGTGAGTTGTCGAGGTCCGCGACGCCGAGCGCCTGCGCGAGGCGGCGAGCCGGGTCGATCGTCAGCACGACGACCTTGCGGCCGTCTTCGGCCGCGCGCATCGCCAGCGCGGCCGCGGTGGTGGTCTTGCCGACGCCGCCGGAACCGCAGCAGACGAGCACACGCGCGCTCGAATCGGCGAGGATGCCCGCCATGTCCAGGTGCGGAGCGGTCTTGTGAGTGGTCATCGCACACCCTGTTCGGCGAGGCTCTCGGCCAGTTCGTAGAGACCGCCGAGGTCGACGCCCTCGGTCAGCGCGGGCAAATGCAGTCGGGCGACATCGGTCTTGGTCAACTCGATCGCGCTGATGTCCTGGGCCTCGAGCGTCGCCGCGTGCTCGGTGACCTCGGCGAGGAGCCCGGCAAAGTCGCTATCGGACAACGAGAGTCCGGCGGAGACGAGCCCGGCGCGGATCGCGTCCGCATCGATGCGGCCCTTCGCGGCGTCCTGCTGCACGTCCTTGGGGAGGTAGCCGGCGCCCGCGCGGTTCACGATGACAGTGCCGATATGCAGGTCCGCTGCCTGCAGTTCGGCGATGGCATCCGCGGTTTCCTGTACCGGGAGCGCTTCCAGCAGTGTCACCAGGTGCACGACGGTCTCGTTGGAATGCAGCAGCGCCGCGACGCCCTGGCTCTGTGCGGCGACGGGGCCGCCGCGGGCGAGTTCGGCCATCGCCTTGGTCACGTCGAGGAAGCTTGCGATCCGGCCGGTCGGCGGCGCATCGACCACGACTGCGTCGTACTCGAGCTCGCCCTTCTTGTTCCGCCGGATCACGGTTTCCTTGATCTTGCCGGTGAGCAGGACGTCCTTGAGGCCGGGCGCGAGGGTGGTCGCGAACTCGATCGCGCCCATTCGGCGCATCGCCTTACCGGCGAACCCGAGGTTGTAGAACATGTCGAGGTATTCGAGGAACGCGTGCTCGGTGTCGATGGCCAGCGCCATGACTTCGCCGCCGCCCTCGGCGGTCGCGATGCGCGTTTCGGTGGGTGGCAACGGCGGCCGGTCGAAGAGCTGGGCGATGCCCTGACGCCCCTCCACCTCGACCAACAGCACGCGACGACCGCCTGCGGCCAGCGCGAGAGCCAGCGCGGCGGCGACGGTCGACTTACCCGTGCCACCCTTGCCGGATACCCAGTGCAGCCGCGCGCTTCCGGCGCTCGATGGCCACTTGTCGGCGAGCGGACCGGTCTCTTCCGGGACGGTGCTATTGCCGTCCTCGACCGAGGTCGTGTGTTCCACGGCACCGAGCCTATAGTGCGTCGTTTCATCTGCGGCGAATCGGTCGTTCATCCTTCGGGTGTACCCGAAACCGTGCGCGCAGGAGCGGAGCCTGCGGAGCGACCGGACGCGGCTAGTCTCAGCGCATGAGCGAAGTGACCACATGGGAATACGCGACCGTGCCGCTGCTGACGCACGCGACCAAGCAGATCCTCGACCAGTGGGGTTCCGACGGCTGGGAACTGGTGACCGTGTTGCCCGGTCCGACCGGCGAGCAGCACGTGGCCTATCTGAAGCGTCCAAAGGGCTGAGCTGTGGGAACGCAGTGGCGAGAGCGGTTCGCCGAACTCGGGATCGAGGTGCCGCCGGTGGTCAAGCCGGTGGCGGCCTATGTGCCCGCGGTGCGGACCGGGAATCTGGTCTACACGTCAGGGCAGCTGCCCATGGTCGGCGGTGAGCTGCGCTACGCCGGCAAGGTGGGCGCCGACGTGACCGTCGAGGAGGCGAAGGCTGCCGCACAGATCTGCGCGCTCAACTGCCTCGCCGCGGTGCACGACCTGGTCGGGCTCGATGCGGTCGTGCGGATCGTCAAGGTCGTTGGCTTCGTGGCCTCCGCGCCGGGATTCACCGGCCAGCCCGTCGTCGTCAACGGTGCCTCGGAGTTCCTCGGCTCGGTGCTCGGCGATGCGGGTGTGCACTCGCGCTCGGCGGTGGGCGTGGCGGAACTGCCGCTGAACACCCCGGTCGAGGTGGAGCTGATTGCAGAGGTCAGCTGATCGAACCAAGCGACGGAACGCGATCTAGGCTGGCGTGATGGAGCTCTCGCATCCCGCGTACGGGCAGTTGCGGCGGGTCACCGACACCGCGTCGGTGCTCCTCGCCGACAACCCCGGCAAGATGACCCTCGACGGCACCAACACATGGATTCTTCGCGCCCCGGGTAGCGACGAGTGTGTCGTGATCGATCCGGGACCCAGGGACAAGAAACATCTCGCTGCGATCTCCGAGCTCGGTGGTCCGGTTGCGTTGACCTTGATCACCCATCGGCACTTCGACCACACCGGTGGGCTCAAGCGGCACGTGAAGAAGACCGGCAGCCCGGCTCGGGCGCTGAGTGAGAAGTTCGTGCACGGCGGGCTGGAACCGCTCGTCGACGGCGAGGTGATAGAGGCAGCGGGTCTCCGCATCCAGGTGCTGACCACCCCGGGCCATACCGGTGACTCGGTGAGTTTCGTACTCGACGATGCGGTACTGACCGGGGACACCATCCTGGGGCGCGGCACGACGGTTCTCGACTCCCGTGACGGTGGGCTGGCCGACTACCTCGCGTCGCTCGAACGTCTGGCGGAGGTCGGCGCGGGCAAGGCGATGCTCCCGGCGCACGGGCCCGACCACCCCGATACCGAGGCCGTTGCGAAGGCCTACATCGCGCATCGGCACGATCGGCTCGAACAGGTGCGGGCCGCGCTGGAGGTACTCGGCGCGGACGCGAAGCCGATGCAGGTGGTCAAGCACGTCTACCGCGACATCGACAAGAAGCTCTGGCCGGCCGCGCGAAGCTCGGTCAAGGCGCAGCTCTCCTATCTGCGCGACTGACGAACGACTGCGCTACCGAAACAAAAACGCCCCTCTCCTCGCTGGAGGAGAGGGGCGTTTTTCGACTTTGGGTCAGCGGGCGCGGCGAGCCAGCCGCTCGGAGTCCGAGATCAGGACGCTCTTGCCCTCGAGCCGCAGCCAGCCGCGGTGTGCGAAGTCTGCGAGCGCCTTGTTGACGGTTTCGCGTGACGCGCCGACGAGCTGCGCGATCTCCTCCTGCGTCAGGTCGTGCGTCACGCGAAGCGCGCCGCCTTCCTGGGTGCCGAACCGCTGTGCGAGCTGCAGCAGCGCCTTCGCGACACGGCCCGGAACGTCGGTGAAGATCAGGTCCGCGAGCGTGTTGTTGGTTCGGCGCAGGCGGCGGGCGAGAACGCGCAGCAACTGCTCGGAGATCTCCGGCCGCGCTTCGATCCACGCCTTGAGGGCGTCGCGGTCCATGCTGACCGCGCGCACCTCGGTGACCGTGGTTGCGGTCGACGTGCGGGGGCCTGGGTCGAAGATGGACAGCTCACCGAACATGTCCGAGGGACCCATGATGGTGAGCAGGTTCTCGCGGCCGTCCGCCGAGCGGCGGCCGAGCTTCACCTTGCCCGTGACGATGATGTAGAGCCGGTCGCCGGGCTCACCCTCGTTGAACACCACATGGCCACGCGGGAAGTCGACCGGCTGAAGCTCCTTGGACAGCGCCGCTACCGCGCTGGGCTCGACGCCTTGGAAGATGCCGGCTCTGGCGAGGGCCTCGTCCACGTGTGTGCTCCTTCTCAGGGTTCAGGTGCGGTGGCTGCGCATGTGCTCGAGAGCGCCGTTGGGCGCCCACAACCGACTAACCGACACTGCTGTTCGAGAGGAGTCTACTTCGCACTGACTGGTGAGTAGTGACAGATACCACGCATCGCGGTTCGCGTGGCGTTGCTCAGGGGCTAGCCGGCGCGTCGGCGAGGTGCCTCGCTGCCACTCCGCGGAGCGCTCCGGCGACGGTGAAACCGCGTAAGGGCATCCGGCAATCCAGTCTTTTCGAGGGCTGTGACCTCGGCATTGTTAGCTGATTCCAGAAACTCGTCGATGTCTTCTTCGCGCACACTGAGCCGGCGGAGCCGGACCTCAACCCGTTCCATGGCGAGCGCGAACAACATCAGTAGTACTGGGAACAGCACAACCGCGAGTCCTTGCATACGGGGTAGTAAACACGGGCAATGTCTCAGAAGGAACACGTGGCTCGGGCGCACTTTGGGGTGAACGTAGAGTTGTGCGGTGCGCGAAAGTCGATCGTCGGCCGGTGACAAGGCCTCGGCAGCAGAGCCGGTTGGGGAGTCTCGGCTTTCCCTCGTTCGCCGTGCTCGGAGGATGAATCGACGCCTCGCCGAAGCGTTCCCACACGTGTACTGCGAGCTCGACTTCACCACGCCGCTCGAGCTCGCCGTTGCGACGATTTTGTCGGCGCAGTGCACCGACAAACGTGTGAACGAAACCACACCTGCGCTGTTCGCGAAGTACCGTTCCGCAGCGGATTACGCCGGAGCCAATCGGACGGAACTCGAGGAATTCATCCGGCCTACCGGGTTCTACCGAAACAAGACGAACTCGCTCATCGGGCTCGGGCAGGCTCTTGTCGAGCGCTACGACGGCGAGGTGCCGAACCGGATGAAGGATCTGGTCACGCTGCCCGGCGTCGGGCGCAAGACGGCGAACGTCATCCTCGGCAATGCGTTCGATATCCCGGGCATCACCGTGGACACGCATTTCGGCCGATTGGTGCGCCGCTGGCGCTGGACCGCCGAAGAAGACCCGGTGAAGGTCGAGCATGCGATCGGCGAACTGATCGAGCGCAAGGAATGGACCCTGCTGTCGCACCGGGTAATTTTCCACGGTCGCCGGGTGTGCCATGCCCGCAAACCTGCTTGCGGCGTGTGCGCGCTGGCAAAGGACTGCCCCTCGTTCGGTCTCGGGCCAACCGACCCCCAGGTTGCCGCCAAACTTCTCAAGGGCCCCGAGGTGGACCACCTCCTCGAACTGGTCGGTGGGTGATTCGATCGATGTCGAATACAGGCCGCTGGACCCTTGCCGCCCTGGTCGCGGTCGTTGCGCTCATGGTGGCGCTGTGGCCACGGGATGGGGGAGACGAATCGGCCGACCAAACCACCGGGATGAGCACCGGTCGGATGGGGTCCACCGAGGCGGTTGGTCCCGCCCCCGATGCGGCAGCGCGTGCGCGCGCAGCGCTCGAACCCTGCCCGCCGGCCCAGGCGCCCGCCCCAGCCTCGTCCGAACTGTCCGGGATAACCCTCGGCTGCCTCGCGGACGGCCTCCCGGTCGATCTAGCGCTGTCGCTTGCCGGCAAGCCCGCGCTGCTCAACCTGTGGGCCTACTGGTGTGCACCGTGCGCGGAGGAACTGCCGTACCTGCAGGACTACGCAGCACAGGTCGGTGATGCGGTTACGGTGCTGACCGTGCACAGCGATCCGGACGAGGCGAAGGCGTTGGCCCGGCTGGCCGATCTCGGCATCCACTTGCCCGGGGTTGAGGACGCCGCGGCGCAGGTGCGAGTCAAAGCCAATGCGCCGAACGTGCTGCCGCTCAGCGTGCTCGTTCGGGCCGATGGCAGCATCGCGGAGGTGGTTGCCAGACCGTTCCGCAGCGTCGACGAGATCGCCGACACCGTCGAGCAGGCCCTTGGGGTTGCTGCATGAGCCGGCCCGATCACACCGACGGTGCGCCGGTGTCGATGGACGGCTGGCCGCTCGATGTTGTTGCGAGCGAATCCATGCCGCCCTGGTTGCGCCGCGTCGCGAGCGTGCAACCCGCCGACGAGATGGGCATCAACCCGGTACTCACTCGACAGCCGACGTCCGGCGCGAAAGCCCGTGAGGCGGCCGTGCTGGTGCTCTTCGGCGGCGGCAAGGATGCCGACTCCGCGAATCGTGGTGGCCTGCCCGAGGACGCCGACCTGCTGCTCACCCAGCGGGCATCTACGCTGCGGCAGCACAGCGGACAGGTGGCCTTTCCGGGCGGCGGTGCCGACCCGACCGACGCCGGCCCGATCGCGACCGCGCTGCGCGAGGCACAGGAGGAGACGGGGCTCGAGCCGATCGGCGTTACGCCGCTTGCGGTCTGGCCCGGCATCTACATTCCGGTGTCCGGATTCTCGGTTCGCTGTGTGCTCGGGTACTGGCACGAGCCGAGCCCGGTCCGGGTCGTAGACCCGGGGCAGGCCGAGCGCGTGATGCGGCTGCCGGTCCGCGAA
>NZ_LRRB01000287.1 GCF_001646865.1 Aldersonia kunmingensis
ATCCCGGCGGTTCGGGGGCAGTGGTCTCCTCGGCTGCCGCGCCGCCCGGCGTCGACGCGGTCGCGGTGCCGGAACTCTCGTCGCTATCCGACGAACAGGCGGCCAGGACTGATGATGCCGCCGCGATACCCAGACCCAGAAGGCCAAGGCGACGCATGGCCTCACGGCGGGTGAGCAGTCCGTCGGCGTGATCGGTGGCGATTTCCTCTGCGATGTATTGCTGCAACGGTGTCATCTGTCGTCCTCACCGAGGGGGCAGGTACGGCCACGATTATCGTCCGCCGACGCCGACCCGCGCAGATGTCGTGTGCGAAATCCCCGGATCGCGCATCCGTGTGGTTTACCTTCGTGGCGATTGTTACGCGTGGTTCACCTGGTACGGAGGAGAGCCCTGATGCGTTCACCAGCAATTATCGGCCGCAGGACACGCACTGCGATCGCGTCGGTACTACTTGTCTTCGCAACCGCAGCCACCCTGGGTGCAGGCGCGCCCGTGTCCGCGGCCGCGCCAGCCCCCGGCACCATCTACGTAGTCGAGAACGGCACCGGGTCCGTGCTGTCCGCGCCAACGACGGGCGGAGTCGCGACGCCGATCGTCACCGGTATCACCGGGCCGGGAGGGGTCGCCGAGGCCAACGGCACGCTGTACATCACAACCAAGACGTCGGTGCTGTCCGTACCAGCCACCGGAGGCACACCGACGACGCTGGCATCCGGGTTCAGCGACGCTTTCGACGTCGCCATCTCCGGCGGCACGCTCTTCATCACCGACAACGCGGCCGGCTCGGTGGTCACAGTCCCGGCGACCGGCGGCGCACCCACCACAATCGCCACCGGCATCCAGGGCCCGGTCGCAATCGTGGTGGCAGGCAACACTCTCTACGTCACCGAATCACTGACGGGCAAGGTGCTCTCACTCCCGGTCACCGGCGGCACACCTACGACCGTGGCCAGTGGCATCGCACTTCCGGCCGGAATCGACATCGCAGGCGGCGCCCTCTACATCAGCAGCGCCCAAGGGGGCAGTGTCATCACCGTCCCGGTATTCGGTGGCACGCCAACGACTCTCGCTACCGGACTTAACAGCCCGTTTGGACTCTCGGTATTCAGCGGGACCATCTTTGTCTCCGAATCCGGTGCGGGCAGAGTTGTTTCGGTTCCGATCACTGGCGGCACGCCCACTCCAGTGGCGACCGGCATCAACCGGCCCTTCGGCCTGACGGTTGTGCCCGGCTGCACCGGCTCGGTCTGCATCTTCTCCGGGAGTAGTGGCAGCAGCTGATCAGTCCGCCTGCGCGATCCGGCACAGCTGCACAACGTCATTCGCGCTGCGCGCCAAGGCTTCCGGATCCGGGTCGAGCCGCGCGATGACGTCATCGATGTCGCGCAGCCCTGCACGCCCGAGGATGAGTTTCTCGTTCACGCACCACTCCCCGCGACGGGCGAGTACCTCCTGGGCCACACAGATCGCGGCCCAGGTGAGGAGCGCGGCACACTCGGCGACCTGCCCACGCGGCGCGATATTGACACGCACATAGTCGAAAAGCAGCTCCGCGGTCTCGTGCCACACGGGCGGGGCGCTCGCGCGCAACGCATCCGGGTATTCGGGCCGAGGCAGTACCCCGCGCAGAACCCGGTTCATCACGAGTTCCGCGACGATGAGGTACGAAGGAATCCCCGCGATATGGAACAACAACGCCTCGCGATGGAATCGACCCGCCCTGGCCTCGGCAACTTCGTGTTCGACCATATCGAGATCGCGGTAGATCACATCGACCTTGCGCATATCGGGGTGTTCCGCGCCCGCCGGTGCCGCGTCCACCTGCAGCCAGGCGCC
The DNA here is from genome assembly GCF_001646865.1 of Aldersonia kunmingensis. Lineage (GTDB taxonomy): Bacteria > Actinomycetota > Actinomycetes > Mycobacteriales > Mycobacteriaceae > Aldersonia > Aldersonia kunmingensis. The sequence goes on from NZ_LRRB01000287.1 coordinate 1,838, forward strand.
ACCGTTGAAGATCCCGCCACCCCACTCGCCGAGCTCCGAGACATAGCCTTGCCAGCCTAGAGATTTCAACTGGCCCGGGTCGAAGTCGCCGCGGTAATAGAGCCCGAAATCCCAGTCACTGTCCGGCCGATGCGTCCCCGCCGCCCGCGAGCCGCCCAGCGCGACCGCCTCGACACCGTCGAGACCGAACAGCGCCTCGGCGATCCGCTCCGCGAACTCGTCGTCAGTCATGGCGCCCCATCTCCGCGGGACCGACGCCGCTACGAGCCGGACTTCCAGCCGTTCCAGTACGTGATCTCCTCGACCGGGCGGCGCGACGCCGGCTTGAAATCCGTACCCTTCGTGTAGGCGACCGGTATCAGCGCCACCTGCGTGACGGTATCCGGAATACCAAGCACCTCAGCAGCTTTCGCTTCCTCGAACAGGTGCAGCGTCGTGTAGGCCGAGCCGAGTCCGCGGCTGCGAAGTGCCATCTGGAACGACCATGTGGCCGGAATGATCGAGCCGAGAAAACCCGCGTATGCCGCACCGGGCGCGCCGCTCGGCACCTTGCCCAGTAGGCACGGAATCACATGCACCGGAACGTGCTCGAGGTTGTCGGCCAGATACTGGGCCGAACCCACCACGCGTTCCTGCTCGGCGCGCTTGTCCTCGGCGATGTTCTCGAGCGCCCGGCCACCGCTGCCGTAGCTGGCTTCCCAGCCCACGCGGTAGCAATCCGCCAGGGCCTTCCGCTTTTCCGGGTCGGTCACCACCACGAACCGCCAGCCCTGGCTGTTCGAGCCGGTCGGGGCCTGCGTCGCGATGCGCAGGCACTCGCTGATGATCTCGGGCTCCACCGGCCGCTCCAGATCCAGCCGCTTGCGAACCGCACGTGTCGTCGTTGCCACCTCGTCGAAGTCCATGGTTTCGACCATAGTGCGGGACGCTGCCCGACCGCTCGAGGCTCGGAATGCCGGGATCCCGGTCGGATCGGCGACGAGTGGTCAGCAATCGTCCACCCGAACGCAAACGGGCCCCGATCACGAAGTGATCGGGGCCCGTTGAGAGCTGGAGATTTAGCCCTTGTGCTTCTTGACCGCCTCGGTCAGCTGCGGAGCAACGTTGAACAGGTCGCCGACGATGCCGAAGTCGGCGATCTCGAAGATCGGCGCCTCCTCGTCCTTGTTCACGGCGACGATGGTCTTCGAGGTCTGCATGCCGGCGCGGTGCTGGATGGCACCGGAGATGCCGAGCGCGACGTAGAGCTGCGGCGAGACCGTCTTGCCGGTCTGGCCAACCTGGAACTGGCCCGGGTAGTAACCCGAGTCGACAGCGGCGCGCGAGGCGCCAACGGCGGCACCGAGCGAGTCGGCGAGCTCCTCGACGACCGAGAACTTGTCGGCGCTACCGACACCACGGCCACCGGAGACGACGATGGTCGCCTCGGTGAGCTCCGGACGGTCGCCACCGGCAACCGGATCCTTCGAGGTCACCTTGGTGACGCCGTCTTCCTGAGCCGGGACCTCGATGTCCACGCGCGCACCGGCACCCGCCTGCGGCGCGGCGTCGATCGCGCCGGGGCGCACCGAGATGACCGGGACATCGCCCGTGGCCTTGGCATCGACGGTGAACGCACCACCGAAGATGGAGTGCAGCGCCGAACCGTCCGCGTTGACCGCGATGACGTCGTTGAGCAGACCGGAGCCGATCCGGGCGGCGAGACGACCGGTCACCTCCTTGCCCTCGGCGGTGGCGGCGGCGATGACCGCAGCCGGGCTCGCGGACTCGACGAGGCCGGCGAGAACGTCGACCTTCGGGGTCACGAGGAAGCCCTCGACGGCGTCGCCCTCAGCGGCGTAGATCTTCTCCGCGCCGGCTTCCTTCAGTGCATCCGCCAGCTTGTCGGCGGTGCCGGCCGGTCCGAGGACCACTGCCGACGGCTCGCCCAGTGCGCGGGCGGCGGTGATGAGCTCGATGCTGACCTTCTTGATCGCACCCTCTGCGTGCTCAACGAGCACAAGTACTTCTGCCATTGTTTCTGGTCTCCTGGAAGTCGAAAGCTATTCGGGTCGGGTGCGCGTCAGATGATCTTCTGGCTGATCAGGTACTGCGCGACCTTGTCGCCGCCGTCGCCCTCGTCCGCCGCCTTCTCGCCCGCGGTGCGCGCCGGCTTCGGGGTGGAGGCGGTCACCGAGGTGCCAGCGTTCGCGACGCCGACCGTCTCCGGGTCAATGCCCAGGTCGGCCAGGGTGAAGGTGGTGACTTCCTTCTTCTTCGCGGCCATGATGCCCTTGAAGGAGGGGAAGCGCGGCTCGTTGATCTTCTCGGTGACCGAGACGATCGCCGGGAGGGTCGCCTCGAGGTGGAAGATACCCTCGTCGGTCTCGCGCTCACCGGTGAGCTTGTCGCCCTCCAGTGTCAGCTTGCGCAGGTGCGTGAGCTGCGGGATGCCGAGGTACTCGGCGATGATCGCCGGGACCGCGCCGGAACGGCCGTCGGTGGCCTCGTTGCCGGCGATGACGAGCTCGACGCCCTCGATCTGGCCGATCGCGCCCGCGAGAACCCACGCGGTCTGAATGGTGTCCGAGCCGTGGACGGCCGGGTCGTTCACGTGAACGGCCTTGTCGGCACCCATCGACAGCGCCTTGCGGATCGCGTCCGTGGCGCGGTCCGGACCGGCGGTCAGCACGGTGACCTCACCACCCTGCGCCTCCTTGATCAGCAGCGCTTCCTCGACGGCGCGCTCGTTGATCTCGTCGAGCACGGCGTCGGCCGCCTCGCGGTCGAGGGTGTAGTCACCGTCGGTCAGCTTGCGCTCGGACCACGTGTCGGGAACCTGCTTGATCAGTACGACGATGTTCGGCATGGGTCTCCGTCGACCTCCTGTAGTTGGTCTGTCTTGGGGTGTCGGGCAGCACCGGCGCACTTCGGGCGCCCGCTGGCTCAACGCGCAGATTACCGCATGTCAAGTTACCCGAGAGTAACTTATTCGCCAAGGGGTATTCCCGCTGCATAAGGCTTTACCCCAATGGCCTACCGTCTCCCATGTGGGAGAGGTAATTGTGAACAACGACACTGCTGACGCCGGGGCCGATACGGACGTGGCTTCGCTGCCGCTGACGGGCGAGCGCACCGTGCCGGGTATCGCCGAGGAGAACTACTGGTTCCGCCGCCACGAGGTGGTCTACCGCGCGCTGCTTTCCCACTGCGCGGGACGTGATGTGCTCGAGGCCGGCGCTGGTGAGGGCTACGGCGCGGACATGATCGCCGATGTCGCCAACAAGGTGATCGGTCTCGACTACGACATCAGCGCGGTCGAGCACATCCGCGCCCGCTACCCGCGCGTAGAAATGCTGCACGGCAACCTCGCGGAACTGCCACTCCCCGACGAGGCTGTCGACGTCGTGGTGAATTTCCAAGTGATCGAGCACCTTTGGGATCAGCTTCAGTTCCTGCAGGAATGCCGCCGCGTGCTGCGGCCGGGCGGGCAGCTACTCATCAGTACGCCGAACCGGATCACCTTCTCCCCCGGCCGGGACACCCCGTTGAACCCGTTCCACACCCGTGAACTCAACGCAGCCGAGATGACCGAACTCCTCGAGGCGGCCGGGCTCACAGTTGCCACGATGACCGGGGTGCACCACGGCACCTCGCTGCGCGCACTCGACGCCAAGCACGGCGGTTCGTTCATCGACGCGCAGATCGAGCGTGCACTCGCGGGCGAGCCATGGCCGGCGGACCTGACCGCCGATGTGGCCGCAATCGGGATCGAGGATTTCGAGCTGCGTGAGGACGACATCGACGCCAGCCTCGATCTCGTCGCTATCGCGGTACGTGCATGAGTCCCAAAACCAGCCCGGATTCCGGCGACGTGCCGGGCATGTTCACGCTGGTGCTGCATTCGCACCTGCCGTGGCTGGCCAACCACGGCCGCTGGCCGGTCGGCGAGGAGTGGCTCTACCAGTCCTGGGCCGCCTCCTACCTTCCGGTCGCGAAGGTGCTCCGGACCCTCGCCGCCGAAGGCCGCACCGGCCTGCTCTCCCTCGGCATCACCCCGGTGCTCGCGGCCCAGCTCGACGACCCGCACTGCCTGTCCGGCATGCACCACTGGCTGGGCAATTGGCAGTTGCGCGCGCACGAGGCCGCACTCGACTCCGACCCGGCCAAACGTGCGCTCGGCGCGCGTGAACACCGCGCATCCGCCGACGCGCTCGCCGATTTCGAGCAGCGCTGGCGCCACGGCGCCTCGCCGGTGTTCCGTGAACTGATCGACGCCGACGCGATCGAACTGCTCGGTGGACCGCTCGCCCACCCGTTCCAGCCGCTGCTCGACGCCCGGATGCGGGCGTTCTCGCTTGTCGAAGGGCTCGCCGACGCCAAGCACCGCTGGGGCCGTGTGCCCGCAGGCATCTGGGCGCCCGAGTGCGGATTCACGCCGGGCATGGAAACCGGTTACGACGCAGCGGGTGTCACGCATTTCATGGTCGACGGTCCCGCGTTGCGCGGCGATACGTCGCTCGGCCGCCCGGTCCGCGAAGCCGATGTCGTCGCGTTCGGCCGTGACCTCGAAGTCAGTTACCGCGTCTGGTCGCCGAAGTCCGGCTACCCCGGCCACGCCGCGTACCGCGACTTCCACACCTACGACCACAAGACCGGCCTCAAGCCGTCGCGGGTCACCGGCCGCAAGGTCGACGGGCCGGACAAGGCGCCCTACGATCCCGAGCTCGCTGTGGACGCCGTGCGCAAGCACGTAGACGACTTCGTCGCGACCGTTCGCAGGCGACTGAAGAGCGAATCGGACCGCATCGGTCGGCCCGCTCTCGTCGTCGCCGCGTTCGACACCGAACTGTACGGTCACTGGTGGTACGAGGGCCCGCAGTGGCTCGAGCAGGTACTTCGCGCGCTGCCCGAGGCCGGCGTTACCGTCGGCACACTGGCCGATGCGCGCGCCGCTGGATATGTCGGTGAGCCGATCGATCTGGCCGATTCCTCGTGGGGCTCGGGCAAGGACTGGCGGGTGTGGGCCGGCGATCAGGTCCAGGACCTCGTCGACCTCAATGCCGAGGTCGTGCGCCTGGCCCTCGACACCGTCGACAAAGCACGCGACACTCGGCGCGGAGCGGGAGTCGAACTTCGCGACCCCGTCAACGATCAAATCCTGCGTGAGGCGCTGATGGCGGTGTCCAGCGACTGGGCGTTCATGGTGAGCAAGGATTCGGCGGCCGGGTACGCCCGTGACCGCGCGCATTTGCATGCGCATGCCGTCCGCGAGATATGCGCGGCAGCCGCGGGCGGTCAGTACGAGCGCGCGCTGCGGCTCGCGCAGGGCTGGTCTACCGCGGACGGACTGTTCCCCCAACTCGACGCCCGCCGCCTGCCGGGCGATGTTGCGTGCACGGAGACCTGATGAAGATCCTGATCGTCTCGTGGGAGTACCCGCCCGTCGTCGTCGGCGGACTGGGCCGGCATGTCCACCACCTGGCCACGGAACTAGCTTCGGCCGGCCACGAAATCGTGGTGCTGTCCCGGCGTCCGACGGGCACCGATGCGCTGACGCACCCCACGTACACCCATGTCACCGACGGTGTCCTCGTGGTTGCCGTGGCCGAGGACCCGCACGAGTTCCGGTTCGGCGAGGACATGCTGTCGTGGACACTCGCGATGGGCCACACGATGACTCGCGCCGGCATCGCGCTGGGCAAGCCCGGCGTCGGCCCCGCGTGGGAGCCCGATGTGGTGCATGCCCACGACTGGCTCGTCGCGCACCCGGCGATCGCGCTGGCCGAGCATTTCGACGTGCCGCTGGTGTCCACGCTGCACGCCACCGAGGCCGGCCGGCACAGCGGCTGGGTGTCCGGCCGGGTAAACCGCCAGGTGCATTCGCTGGAGTGGTGGCTGGCCAACGAGTCCGACTCGCTGATCACCTGCTCGGGCTCGATGCGCGACGAGGTCACCCGGCTGTACGGGCCGAAACTCCCGCATATCGAGGTCATCCGCAACGGCATCGACGTCACGACGTGGCGTTTCCGCGAGCGGCAGCCGCGCAGCGGGCCGCCGCAGCTGCTGTACGTGGGCCGGCTCGAATACGAGAAGGGCATTCAGGACGCGATCGCCGCGCTGCCACGGATCCGGCGTACCCATCCCGGCACGACGCTCACCATCGCCGGTGAGGGCACCCAGATCGAGTGGCTGCGCGAGCTCGCGCGCCAGCATCGCGTTGCCCGGTCGGTGACGTTTGTCGGCAATCTCGGGCACGATGACTTGCTCGGCTGGCTGCATGGCGCCGACGCGATCGTGCTGCCGAGCCGGTACGAGCCGTTCGGCATCATCGCGCTCGAGGCTGCCGCAGCCGGCGCGCCGCTGATCGCATCCACCGCGGGTGGTCTGGGCGAGGCCGTCGTCGACGGCGAGACGGGTTTGTCGTTCCTGCCCGGCGATGTCGCGGGCCTGACGTCGGCCGTGCGCGAGGTGCTCGACGATCCCGCCGCGGCTCAGGAGCGTGCCCGTGCGGCGCGCGAACGCCTCACCGAGGACTTCGACTGGCATGTGGTCGCGGCGGAGACCTCGCAGGTCTACCAGAGCGCCAAGCGGCGTGTGCGGCATCCGCTCGGTCGTCCGGACATCGTGGAACGGCCTCTGCCGGAACGGGATCTGGGTACCTGACGGCTACGGTCACAGCTCGAGTCTGGCAACGATGCGCTGAACCGTAAGCCAGGTTCGCGTCGTGATGTCCTTGCCGTAAGTGCGTTCCAGCCACCCCATGAAGCTGGACGCCTTCCCCTGCTCGCTGTTGTCGATGACCGCCAGGAACACCCGCGCCACTGGGTCGTAGCCGACGATGTGGGTGCCCGGACCTTCCGGGGCCGACTGCATGCCGGGATCGGAGCGTGCGCCGTCCTTGAGAAACGTCGCGGTCAGATAGGTACTGCGCGCGTGTGTCAGCCCCGGGAATGGGTCGCTGTCCAGCAGGGCGCGCAATTCGGCGTGACTGCGGACGATCGTGGCGCCGCCTATGCCGAGCTCGGCGTGCAACGCCTGCTGAATGCGGTTTTCCAGTACAACCACGTCGGACTCGTCCGCGCCGAACACGATGTTTCCGCTGGCCAGCACCGAACTCACCTTCGCGAAGCCCAGCCCCTCGAACACCGCCCGCAGTTTGTCGTTGGTCATGTTCGGATTGCTCGGCGCGATCCCTCGAAGGAGTGCCGCGTACCGGGTCATGCCGCGAACGGTACGCCGTCCCTCCGACACGCCGATCCGCGATTGCGCTGCGGCGGCACGCGTTTCGGTTCCCGGGTCCTGCACCCGGCGAACGCGCAGCCGATCATCTGTCCGCGCACGCCTGGGCGTGCGCGAGCGTCGCAAAAGGTGCGCGGCGAGGTCTTGACCCTGCTAACGCGCGCGATCCGAGAACAGCGCACTCGATCCGGGGCACCCCCAGCGCCCACCTTTTCAGGTGTCCGCGCACGCCTGGGCGTGCGCGGCCGCACCAAAAGTGCGCGACTAGCTGGTGACCGCTGCCGCTTCGCCCGCCGCGGCTTTCTTCCGCGCGATGTCCTCGAGCGCGGCGATGTAGGCGGCGCGGTCCTCGGCACCGGCCTCCCAGGCTTCCTTGCGGTTCTTGACGACCCGGGCGGGCGCACCAACGGCGATGCTGTAGTCCGGAATTTCGCCCTTGACCACGGCGTGCGCGCCTAGCACACAGCCTCGGCCGACGCGGGTCTCTCGCAACACCGTCACCTTGGCGGCGATCCAGGTGTCGGGTCCGATCCGTACCGGGGACTTCACGATGCCCTGATCCTTGATCGGCATCGTGACGTCGTCCATCTTGTGGTCGAAATCGGTGATGTAGCACCAGTCCGCGACCAGGGTCGATGCGCCGATCTCGATGTCGAGATACGTGTTTACGACGTTGTCCTTGCCGAATACGACCTTGTCGCCGATGCGCAGCGAACCCTCGTGGCAGCGGATCGCGTTGCCGTCTCCGATATGCACCCAGCGGCCGATCTCCAGCCGGGCCAACTCGGGGGTCGCGTGGACCTCCACGTTCTTGCCGAGGAATACCATGCCGCGCAGCACGACATGCGGGTTGGCCAGCTTGAACTTCGCGAGGCGGTAATAACGCACGAGGTACCAGGGCGTGTAGGCCTTATTGGCCAGTACCCAGCGTGCCGAGTCGAGCGTCAGGAAACGCGCCTGTTCGCTGTCGTGCCGACGCGAGCCACGCCATCGCGTGCGCAGCGGTGCGCCCCACATGCTCGTCACTGTCGTGCCTCCCGTCCTTCACCGGACCCGGTCATATCTACGTCCGGTGCGGGCAAGCCTACTTTTGTCGCTTGCAGCGCCTTGCCGGTACCCGCGCCTACCGGATGCCCCGCTAGTCTCGTGCGAGCGAACCACACGGAGGGGACGGCGGGGTTGTGACTGACGGGTTCCAGGGTCGCCAAGGCGGCCGTTCGATGCTGCGATCGACGATGCTGGCCCTGTTGGCAGCGACAACCCTGCTGGGCACGGCGTGCGGGGCGGATATCTCCGACCGCAACATCCTGTCCGCCGGCGGCTGGCCCGGTATCAATTCCGATGCCCGCAACAGCAACTCAACCGAGGTCGAGGGCTCGCGCTCGCTCGCACTGGACTGGTCGCGCCCGATCGGCGGCACGGTCGCCACGTACACGACAATCGCGGCCAACGGGCAGATGTTCGTCACCTCGAACACCGAGGCCGGCTGCAATCTGTTCTCCTTCCAGATGGGCAACGGCCGCAAACGGTTCTGCAACCGGCTCAATCCTGGCGTGAGCGCCTCCACCCCCGTTGTCGACGGCGCCACAAACATCTACGTCGGCGATGCCGGCGGGATGAACTCGTTCAACGAGCACGGCCAACCCCGCTGGCGCACGCCGGTGGTCGGCACGCCGATCTCCGCCCAGTTCACCCCGGACGGCAACGTGCTGTTCGTGACGCATCTGGGCGAGATCGACGTCGTCGCGAAGCAGACCGGAAAGCGGGTGACCGCACCGTTCCAACTCGTCGGTCAGCCCGATTTCCTCGCCGAACCAAACACGCCGGTGCGGTCCGACGGCGAGGGCCTGTCCGACTGCGTCACCGGCGGCCCCGCCTGCCCGGTGGCCAACACCCCCGCGATCGACATGAAGACCGGGCAGTTCTACGTGACGCTCTGGCGTCCCGGCGCAAAGAGCGCGTCGCTAGTGGCGCTGCAGTACATCGACGGCGACAACCCGCGCATCGAGCCGAAGTGGAGCGCGGACATGCTCGACAGCGGCACGGGCGCGAGTCCCGTGCTGTCGGAGGACGGCTCGACCGTCTACGTCAGCGACAACATCGGCCGGATGATCGCGGTGGATTCGACCAACGGCAAGACGAAGTGGGTGCACGACCTGGGCTACGCGCCGTGGGGCAGCCCGGCGATAGTCGATGGGCTGATCGTTCCTGCGGGTGGCGAGAACGGCCATCTGCTGGCCCTGCGCGACGCCGGCGACCGCGCCGAAGTGGCGTGGGAGGACCGCGATCTCAATCAACTCGGGGCGCCCGCTCAGGCGAAGGGGTCGACCGGTTACACCGTGGTGCGCAGCGGCAGTGACGACCTCGCGCTGGTCACCTTCGACACGCAGACCGGCGAGACGGTCGCGTCGGATGTGCTGCCGGATGCGCGGGGCGTGACCTCGGGAACCTCGATCGGCCCGAAGGGCGAGGTGCTCACATCGAGCTACATCGGCGAGCTGTTCGTCTTCAAGTAGGCCCTATCCCGGTGTGACCAAACCGGTTTCGTAGGCCAGTACCACCGCCTGCGCGCGGTCACGCAGGTGCAGTTTTGCCAGCACCTTGCCGACGTGTGTCTTGACCGTCTGCTCGGCGACGAACAACGCGGTGGCGATCTCAGTGTTGGACAGTCCGCGCGCGATCAGTTCGAGCACCTCGCGTTCGCGCGACGTCAGCACCGTCAGCCGGTCCGGCGACGCGCGCGGCGTTCGTTGCAGGCGGACGACTTCGGCGATGAGCCGGCGGGTCACCGTCGGGGCGAGCAGCGACTCCCCCGCGGCCACCACCCGCACCGCGCGGACGAGCTCGTCGGCGGGGGCGTCCTTCAGGAGGAACCCACTCGCCCCGATGCGCAGCGCCGCGTAGACGTAGTCGTCGATGTCGAAGGTGGTCAGCATCAGCACGCGCGGAGCGGGCTCCAAACGAGCCGCGATGATTTCCTGCGCCGCGTCGAGACCGTTCATCTCCGGCATCCGGATGTCCATCAGTACGACGTCGGGCCGGACTCGTTTCGTCTCGGCAACAGCGGCTTTCCCGTTCGGCGCATCACCAACGACGGAGATGTCCGGTTGCGCCCCGAGCAATGCGGCAAAGCCCTGCCTGACCATCGCCTGGTCGTCAGCGATCAGCACGGTGATGGGCACCCGCTCAGCCTAGGCAAGGCCGAGCAGCTGATCCGCGGGGCGCATCGGAAGCTGCACGCGCACCTCGAACCCGGCGCCGAACGGTGCAGCAACGAGGCTGCCGCCGATGCTGCGCGCCCGCTCGGCCATGCCCACGATGCCGAGGCCGCCCGGTCCGCCCGGCGGTGGCTCGCCGATACCCGGGCCGTTGGCGACGGTCAGCGCGACCATGCCGCCGTCACAGACGAGTTCGACGCGCACAGGCGAACCGGGTGCATGGCGCGCCGCATTGGACAGTGCCTCCTGCAGAATGCGGTAGAGCGCCAGTCCGGTCGCGTCCGAGACCGCGGACGTGGTGCCGGTGCGGGTCCACTCCACCGCGATGCCCGCACGACGGGTGGCGTCCAGCAGGCCGACGACGTCGGACAATCCGGGTTGCGGGGCGGCGGCGAGCGGTTGTTCCGTACTGCGCAGCACGCCAAGCAGCCCTCGGATCTCGTTGAGGGCTTCGCGGGCGGCGACGGCGATGGCATCGAATTCCGCTCGCGCCGAAGGTGATACGTCGTCGAGCCGGTACTGCGCGGTCTGCGCCTGCACCACTACCAGCGACATGTGGTGGGCGACGATGTCGTGGAGGTCCCGCGCGATCCGCGCCTTCTCCTCGAGCACGGCCCGCTTCGCGCGCTCGAGTTCGCTCTGTTCCTCCTGCCGGGCCAGCGCGGTACGCGAATTCGCCAGCCGGCGGAGCAGCACGGCGAAAGCGACGACGGCGCTCAACGCCACCACCCAGGACACCCGCGCGCCCGACGGCATGAACGTGACGAACAGTGTGACCGTCACCAGCCAGGCGATGGCCACCCGCATCGGGTCCAGCGTGAGGCAAACCGCGATGAGTAGCGCGATGATCACGATGATCTGGACAACTTGCCAGGGCAGGGAGTTGCCCGGTTGATGATCGACAATGATCGCGAACGCCAGCGCCGCCAGCACCGAACACGCCCAGCCGGTTGCCGGATTCGCTCGAATGAGCAGCAGCGGAAATGCCGCGATCGCTGCCTGCACCGGCATCAGAGCGGGTTTCACCACGTGCGTGATGTGCAGCGTGGACCACGCGACCACGAACAGCACGAACGTGCTCAGCACGACAAATGCGTCGAACCACTGGCTGGCACTGATTCGGCTCAGTCGGCTACGGATCGGTCGGGGTCGTTTCGGTTTCTTGCCCACGCCTCGACCCTAGGAACCATACCCGCCGTCTGTCGTCATACCCAGGTGCTAGATGTGCGCGCGGAGATGCACCGACGGGCGCACCGGAAACCGCACCTCGGCGTGAGGTCGCACGGGGTCGCCGATTCCTAGCGTCGCCGACGTGCTCATTCCACCATCGAGAAGGTTCGCCATCGCCGCGACAAGCGTCCTCGTGTGCGCGGCCGTGCTGCTGCCGAGTACCCCGGCACGCGCAGAGTCGGCCGCGCCGCCGACCGAAGCCATCGACCCCGCCGTCCGGATGATCACCTCGTTGGTCGACGGCGGTGACCCTGCACTGCTGCCTGCCGACTTCACGACGATGCTCGGCTACCGGCCGACCATCACCGATGGCCTGCTGGTCAAACCGAGTGGCTCCTGCTCGTCGCCGGTAGCGCTGCCACGCGAGTTCGACGTCGCCTGCAAGGCACATGACCTGGGCTACGACCTGCTGCGCTACGCCGACCGCATCGGTACAGCCACCGGGGGGTGGGCCCGCCGTGCGCTCGATGACGCGCTCGATCGACGGATGCACGACGCGTGCGTGCCGCGCTCCGCCGTGCTGGCCCGTGTCCGCTGCCAGGCCATGGCAACCGTCGCATCCGCTGCGGTGTCGGTTAATTCGCTGCGCCAGCGATTCGGCACGCCGTGAGAGCGCCGAGCAGCGCGGGCTACGCCGTCGCGGCGGCACTGTTCGTCGCGTCGCTGTCCCCGACGCTGTTGCCCCGCCCCGCCCTCACCCAGGCCGTGCTCAGCGGTGTGTTTCTCGCGATCGGGTGGGGCTTGGCCGTGTTGCTCGAGCGCCCGGCCTCGCCGCGCCCATCCACCGTTGTGTTCGCTGCATGTGTGGCGACGTGTGGTGTGGCGGTTGCGGTGGCGCACCGTTGGCAGAACCGGTTGCGTGAGGCGATGAGGATGGCGCCGATCGGCGCGGCGCACTGGGTTGTGGTGCTGCTCGGCGCGGCACTGGTCGCCGCGATCGTTGTCGGGCTCGCCATCGGACTGCGCACTGTGCTCCGCGCACTGGGACGCCGCGTCGCGATCGTTGCGGTCGTCGTTGTTGTCGTCGGAGCCGCGGTGCTCGCGCCCGAGTTCGCGCAGTCACGCAGCACGGCCTACGCGACAGCGAACGCGACAATCGACCCCGATGTTGTCCCGCCGGCCGGTCACCGCTCGGGCGTGCCCGGGGTGTCGGAGGTGGCGTGGTCGTCACTGGGCGCACATGGCCGCCGTTTCGTCGACGGCGGCAACCCGGCGACCGTGCGCGTGTACGTCGGCGTCGACACCGACGCCGAGCCGAGTTCGCGTGCCGCCCGCGCGGTGCACGAACTGGAGCGGCTGGGTGGGCTCGCGCGCAGCAATGTCGTCGTGGCGATCCCGACCGGTTCCGGTTGGGTCGACGGGGATTTCACCGCAGGCGTCGAGTCTCGGTTCGCCGGCGACGTCGCCATCGTGGCGATGCAGTATTCGAAAGCGCCGAGCTGGGCGAGCTTCCTGTTCGGTCGCAAGTCGGCCGAGGCAGCGGCACAGGCGCTCGTCGATGCGGTTTCCGCACGGCTGCAACGCATTCCGCACGAGGAACGGCCCCGGCTTCATGTCTACGGGCAGAGCCTGGGCGCCGCGGCGGGATCGGCGGCTCTCGGTTCGATGGAGGAATCGCGGGTATGCAGCGTGCTGTGGGCGGGCCCGCCGTCCCGCGTGCCAACCCGGGCTGCAGCCGTACTCGCGAACACGTCGGATCCCGTGGTGTGGTGGTCGCCGGATCTCCTGATCCGAGCACCCGATCTCGGCGCCGCCCGGCGCGACGCTCCGATGCCACGCTGGCTACCCGTCCTGTCATTCGTGCAGACCAGCGTGGATATGCTTGCCGCACTGGAGGTCCCGCGCGGGCACGGGCACCGGTACGGAAGCGATCAGGGCGCCGGGCTCGGTGACTGTTCAGGTCACCGGTGAGCTCGTCCTGGCGCCGCCTCACAGACGAATACCGTTGCATCCCTGCCGATCCTGGTGATGACCAATGCCCGCGGCGTGGAGCCGCGCTGCTTGAGCTTGGCCCGCAGCCGATCCGGGTCGATGTCGACACCGCGAGCAAGGATCTCGAGCGGACCGCAATCGAGCCGGGTCAGCTCGGCTCGAATCGCCTTCTCCGCGAATTTCATCTGCGAAATCACACGGAACCCGCGGGCACCGGGCGGCACCTCGTCACCGGTGAGATAGGCGATGCGAGGATCGAGCTGCCACAGGCCGTGCCGCGCGGCGTAATGCCGCACCAGACCCGCTCGCACGATTGCGCCATCGGGATTGACGATCCACTCCCCTGGCGCACGCTCCGGAAGATCGTCCGGCTCGGCATCGGTGAGTTCGATTGCACTGCCGCTACTTTCGAGCACCGTCGCCCGACGCCGAACACCATCCCCGGCGAGTCCCGACGACCACAGGCAGGCTTCCCGCACAGCGCCGTCGAGCGAGACCACCTCGATCTCGCCGGCCCAATCGAGCCGGTCGAAATCCAGTCCGGGAGCGCACTTCACGACGAGGTCGCGATCCCGGTACGCATCCATCAAGTCGGGCAGCGGGGGCTGCAGTTTTGCCGGGTCGTGGGTACGCGATCCATCGGCGCGTCGCGCCGGATCGGCAATGACCACTGTCCCTCGAGTGCACGGCGCGAGCGCGTCCGCTCGCGCGAGTCCGGCCCCGGGCACGTTGTGCGCCGCCATCGCGAGACGGACGGCATCCAGATCGCTGCCCAGCACGACTGGGCATTCGCGAACCAGTGCGGCGAGTTCGGCACCGACAGAACAGGTCACGTCGTGCACCCGGCGACCGCTCAGCCGACCCGCTCGCCGCTGTGCGACGGCGGTCGGGGTCGCCTGCTGCAGCGCATCATCGGTGAGCAGCCATCGTTCACCATCGGCCAGCTTCGCTGCGGCACGGCGCCGCAGCCGCGCGGTCTCCACGACGGCGGCCGCATGTTCACCGAATTTCGCACGCGCAGTTTCGATATCGCGCAGCAATGATGCGTTGGTGAGCGGGAGTTCTTGTGCCGCAACGAGCGCGGCCGCGCCGTCGTCGCTACGGAGATAGGCGACGTCGGCGCGGCCGAACGTGTAGCTCAACGCGTGAGTCAGTGCTGGTGGTCGCTGCGCAGGCTCCGCCCCTGGGGGGGCTTCACACCCGTAATCATCGCGTTGTAGAACAGCGAACGCGGCACAACGTGGCGCAGGACGTTTTCGTCGAGCCAGCTCAGGCCGAGCCACGCGCGGTACTGGGCCATGCGGTAGCCGATGGTGAGCTTCTCATCCGGAACAGCGGCCTCGAAGGTTCGCACCGGCCAGCCCCACAGCGCGGCGGCGAACTCTTCGGTCTTGGCCTGGACCTCGACGGCGCCAGCGTTGCGCGCCGTCTGCTCGAGGTCGGAGGGATCGAAGGTGTGC
This sequence comes from Aldersonia kunmingensis, assembly GCF_001646865.1. Classification (GTDB taxonomy): domain Bacteria; phylum Actinomycetota; class Actinomycetes; order Mycobacteriales; family Mycobacteriaceae; genus Aldersonia; species Aldersonia kunmingensis. Next base: position 16,899 of record NZ_LRRB01000287.1, read on the forward strand.
AGGTCGACGACGGCCTCCAGTGCCGCGGCCCGCGACGACTCGTCGAGCTCGCCCTGCGGCCGGCGCCAGCCGCTCAGGAACGGCAGCCGGGTGACGTTCGTGGTGGCAGCCCACGTCGCGCGGCCGAGCCAGCGCGCGTAGAAGTTGCCCACCGTCGTCGGCTCGCCAGCGAAGACGAAGCGTCCGCCCGGCTTCAGCACGCGCAGGCATTCACGCAGCGCCTGCTCGACGTCGGGGATGTGGTGCAGGACCGCGTGCCCGACGACGAGGTCGAAGGTGTTGTCCTCGTACGGGATGGTCTCGGCGTCCGCGACGCGGCCATCGACGGGGAGCTTCAGGTTCTCTGCATTGCGCAGCGCGACCTTGACCATGCCCGGCGAGAGATCGGTGACCGAACCGGTCTTCGCGACGCCGCCCTGCATCAGGTTGAGCAGGAAGAATCCGGTACCGCAGCCCAGTTCGAGGGCCCGCTCGTACGGCAGGTTCTGCTCACCCGCGACCGCGTCGAACCGTCCCCGCGCGTAGTCGATGCAGCGCTCGTCGTAGGAGATCGACCATTTGTCGTCGTAGGTCTCCGCTTCCCAGTCGTGGTAGAGCACCTGGGCAAGCTTGGTGTCCTTCAGCGCGGCCTGAACCTGCTCCTCGGTGGCGTGCGGGTTCGGCACCGGATCGGAATCCGAGGCGGTCGTCGGTCGGCCGGAGGGCTCGTTCGGGCTAGCAGTCATGCAGGGCAGCCTACCGTTTGCGAACGAGTTCTCATTTTGCTCCCCGTTGCGGTGCTCACACCGCTGGTAGGCGGTGTTTTCGGCTGCCACGCGTGGCATCGATCGGCGGGCAACGTGGTGCGCTTATGTGCCGCTGAACTGGGCCTGGCCCGGGCCGTTGTCGAGGAATGACTGCACGCCGGCGACCCGATCCGCGGTATCGAACACCTCGCCGATCAGCTCACGCTCGGCGGCGAGTCCGGCCTCCAGGCCGTCCGCCACTCCGGCGTCGATCGCCGCTTTCGCCGCGGCCAGCGCCCGCGCCGGACCGTTGACGAACTGCCGCGCCCACGCAAGCGCAACGTTGTAGACCTCGTCGGGTGCGACCACCTCGTCGACCAGCCCGATTTCCTTCGCCTCGTCCGGCTCGACGAAGCGACCGGTGTAGATCAGGTCCTTCGCCCGGCTCGGCCCGATCAGCCGCGCCAGCCGCGCGGTTCCACCGCCGACCGGGATGAGGCCGAGCAGGATCTCGGGCAGGCCGAGTTTGACGTTGTCACCGATGATCCGCCGGTCCGCACCGAGCGCGATCTCGAGCCCGCCCCCGAGCGCATAACCGCTGATCGCAGCCACCGTCGGCTGCGGGATCGAGGCCATTGCCCCGAGCGCTTCCTGGATATCCGCCGTCATCGCGCGAAGCTGATCGACACTCAGTTCGGCCAGCTCGGCCACGTCATCACCCGCGGCGAACACCTTCTCGCCGCCGTACACGATGACCGCACGGACCTCGGGATGCTCGGCGGCTTCGCGGGCGGCCGCGGTGAGCTCGCGCCGGGTCTGCTGATCGAGCGCGTTCACCGGTGGACGGTTGAGCCGGATCGTGCCGATGCCGTCGGAGACCTCGAGCGTGACGAATTCAGCCATGCCGCGCGACGTTACGCGAGGCTTAGCGGCTGATCTGCGGCAAGTCCCCCGCCGCGTAGTAGTTCTCCTCGCCCGGGAACGACAGCCGCCACTTCGGGCCGGACGTGTCGAGCGTCGGCTCGATCGTCTGGATCGTCGGCTCGGCGGCAAGGATCCCGGTGGTGTTCGCGAACTGCGACAACGAGTGGAGCTGGGTGAAGGTCGGCGGCATGAGCATGGTGTCGCCGTCGACCCAATCCTGGATTCCGGCCTGCGGGGTCCGCCACATCACCTCGGCGGCCTCTGTGGTCGCGCCATCGGGGATCTGTCCCTCGGGCAGCAGGGCGACGAAGAAGTTCGTGTCGTATCGACGGGTTTCGATCACCGGCGTGATCCAGCGCGCCCACGGGCGCAGCAGGTCGCTGCGCAGCACCAGCTTTTCCCTGGTCAGGAAGTCGCTGAGGCTCAATTCGCGACGTTCGAGCTGGCCGCGTGCCTCGTGGTAACCGGCGGTGTCCGCGACAACGGTGTCCGCGGTCGGCCCGGCAAGCAGGACGCCGCACTCCTCGAACGTCTCCCGCACCGCGGCGCACACCAGCGCCTGTGCCCGCTTGGCATCGACGCCGAACCGCTCGCCCCACCAAGCCGGCGACGGGCCCGCCCAGTCCAACTCGGCGTCGGCATCCGTGGGATCCACTCCGCCACCCGGGAACACCGTCACGCCGGCGGCGAATGCCATCGACTTGGCGCGGCGCACGAGGAAGATCTCGACACCGGTGTCGGTGTCACGGACGAGCATCACGGTGGATGCGTCCTTGATGGGTGCGCCGGTGGGTTGCGGAACGGAATCGCTCATTCACGCACCCTAGCCCGGGGCCGGGCAATGCACCCCAGCCCTGCCGCGCACGAATCACGGTCAGCGGGTGCGGTGTCGTCCGGGCCGTCGTGTCCGCCGCGCGAAGTACCGGCCGTCGGCGCGTTCAAGCGTGATCGACTGGCTGAACGCGCGGCTCAGGTTGTCCTCGTTCAGCACGTCGTCAAGTAGGCCCTGCGCGACGACCTCGCCGTCTTTGAGGAGCATGGCGTGCGTGAACCCGATTGGGATTTCCTCGACGTGGTGGGTGACGAGCACCGTCGCGGGCGAGGCGGGGTCCTGTGCGAAATCGGTGAGCCGCGAGACAAGTTCCTCGCGCCCGCCGAGGTCGAGACCCGCGGCGGGCTCGTCGAGCAGCAGCAGCTCGGGATCGGCCATCAACGCCCGCGCGATGAGCACGCGCTTGCGCTCGCCCTCGGACAGCGTGCCGAAGGTTCGGTCCGCGAGGTGCTCGATGCCGACGCTCTCGAGCAGGTCGGCAGCGCGGTCGGTATCCATGTCCTCGTAGCGTTCACGCCACCGGCCCAGTACGCCGTAACCGGCGGACACCACCAGGTCGCGGACCTTCTCGTCCGGCGGGACCCGGCCGGCGAGCGCCGCGGACGACAACCCGATGCGTGGGCGCAGTTCACTCACGTCGACGCGGCCCATGACCTCGCCGAGGATGTGCGCGGTGCCGGAGGTCGGATGCTCCTGGGCGGCCGCGATCCGCAGCAGCGACGTCTTGCCCGCGCCGTTGGGACCCAGGATGACCCATTTTTCGTCGAGTTCGACCTGCCACGTCACGGGACCGACGAGAACGTTCCCCGATCGCCGGATCAGAACGTCGGTGAAATCGATGAGCAAGTCCGGGTCGGGTTCTGACACTCGTTCATCTTTGCGCACACGCCCGAGCGTTTCACGGCAGGATCGATAGTTGTGTCGGACGTGTCGGTTCCCACGTTGAATCCGATCCCGGGTTCGCCATTTCCGCTCGGCGCAACGGTTGTCGCGACGGGCGTGCAGTTCGCCGTGCACGCGCCGCAGGCCGAGCGCGTACAGGTGTGCCTCATCGGTGACGACGGCCACGAGCAGCGTCTGGACCTACCGCATTTGACCGCCGGGATATGGCACGGAGTGATCGATGGCGTACCGGCCGGTCAGCGCTACGGCTACCGGGCACACGGGCCGTGGGACCCGCGGAACGGGCTGCGTTTCAACCCGCAAAAGCTGCTGATCGACCCGTCGACCCGCCGGCTCGTGGGCGAGCTGGGCGACGTCTATGCCCTGTTCGCGCACGACGACGGGCCGTTCGGCGGGCCGTCGACGCGAGACTCGTTCGGGCACGTGCCGCTCTCGGTGGTGACCCCCGAACTCCCCGTGGCGACGTCCCAGCGTCTCGAGACCGCGTGGGAGGAAACCGTCATCCTCGAGGTGCACGTCGGTTCGTACACCGCGCGTCACCCGGACGTGCCGCGAAAGCGGCGTGGCACCTATCTCGGTCTCGCGTCGGACGCGGTCCTCGACCACCTCAACGCGCTCGGTGTGACGGCCGTGGAACTGCTTCCGGTGCAAGCGTTTCTGACCGAGGCATCTGTGCGTGACCGCGGCATGCGGAACCACTGGGGCTATTCGACCGCCGCGTACTTCGCGCCGCACCCGGGGTATGCCAGCGTGCCGGGCCGCGAGGTCGAGGAATTCCGGGAGATGACCGACCGCATGCACGCCGCCGGAATCGAGGTGCTCCTCGACGTCGTCTACAACCACACCTGCGAGACGGGCGTCGGCGGCCCGACGCTGTCCTGGCGTGGGCTCGACGCCCCCGGCTACTACCAGTTGGCTCCGAATGGGTGGGACATCGATCTGACGGGCTGCGGCAACACGGTCAACGCCTACGCACCCGCGACTGTGCGGATGATCTGCGACAGCCTGCGCTACTGGGTCGAAGTGCTCGGCGTCGACGGTTTTCGATTCGACCTCGCCACGGTGTTGGGCCGCGACGGCGGTGCGACGTTCGACTATCGGGCGCCGCTGCTGAGCGTCATCACCGCGGACCCAGTCCTGCGGCGCTGCAAGCTCATTGCCGAGCCGTGGGATGCCACCGCGCGCGGTTACGAGCTGGGCGCGTTCCCGCAGGCGTGGTCCGAATGGAACGACCGATTCCGCGACGACGCTCGCCGGTTCTGGCAAGGACACCACGGGGTGCGTGAAATCGCTTCGCGCCTGGCGGGTTCCGCGGATGTCGTCGGCCACAAGCGCCGGGCGTGGACGTCGGTCAACTTCATCACCGCGCACGACGGGTTCACACTGCGCGATCTGGTCTCCTACTCGCACAAGCACAATCGGGCGAACGGCGAGGACAACCGCGACGGTGCGAACAACAACCTGTCGGTGAACCACGGCCACGAGGGTTCCACCGGTGACCCCGAAATCCTGGAGGCTCGCGCTCGGCACATGCGGGCACTCCTCGCCACATTGCTGCTTTCGACGGGCACGCCGATGCTGCTCGGGGGCGACGAGCTCGGCCATACCCAGAGGGGCAACAACAACGCCTATTGCGTGCCGGTCGACAAGCCCGCGTCCCGGTCGTGGGCGGTGCATTGGGCGAAGGCCGACCCCCAGTTGACGGCGTACGTGTCCGCGTTGACCGCGCTGCGCCGGGCCGCCCCGGCATTGCGACAGCCCGAATTCTTCGAGGGACGCGAGACCGAGTCCGGGCATGCCGATCTGGTGTGGTTCGGCGGCGACGGGACCGAACTCGACGAGGGCGCCTGGAACGACGATGGTCGCCGCACCCTGCAGATGTGGATCGACGGCTCCGACGTGCGCTCGCACTCGGCTGCCAGCGGGCCACTCGCGGACACCGGGTGGTGCATCGTCCTGCACTCCGGTCCCCCGGCGCCGTTCGTGCTCGGCGCGCCCGAGTGGTTCGACGGAACGTTGGAACCGGTGTTCGATTCGTCCGCCCCGGACGGCACGCCGAGCGACCGGACGGCACTGCCGCCGGGCGCCGAAATCACGCTGACCGGGGCAACGGTGCTGGCCCTGCGCGCGGTCCCGGCGGAGTAAAGGCAGGTGGCCCCCAGCGGGGATCACAAACCACGGATGGCGTGCCATACTAGAACACGTTTCATTTTGGTCTCGGCGGGTTTCGCCGCCGGACGGACCCGACAGACGAGGTTTGCATGAGCGACACCGCGACACCGGCCATTGAGGGCTGGTTCACCACCGGTCCGGCACCGGCCCTGATCGGCACGTCCTGCCAGTCGTGCGGGACGATCTCGTTCCCGCGTGAGACGACTTTCTGCAAGAACCCCAGCTGCACCGGTGACGAGTTCACCGATGTGGAGCTTTCCCGCACCGGGACGGTGTGGTCCTACACCGATGCCCAGTACCAGCCCCCCGCGCCCTACATCCCCAACACCGACCCGTATGTGCCGTTCGCGTTGGCCGCGGTCGAACTCCCCGAGGGGATCGTGGTGTTGGGTCAGGTCGCCGACGGCTACGGCGTCGCGGATCTGAAGGTGGGTAGCGAGGTCGAACTGGTCGTGGAACCGCTCTACACCGACGAGACCGGTGTGAAAACGATCTGGCGCTGGAAACCCACCACCACCGAGTCGAACGGAGCAGGCGCGTGAGCAACCACGATGTCGCGATCGCCGGCGTGGGCATGCACGCCTGGGGCAAATGGGGACAACCCTTCGTCAACTACGGTGTCGCCGCCGCGCGCGCCGCCCTCGCCGATTCCGGGATCGCCTGGAACGACGTCGACCTGATCGTGGGCGGGGAGACGGTGCGCAACGGGTACGGCGGGTATGTCGCCGGCGCCACCTTCGCCCAAGCGTTGGGTTGGAACGGTGCCCGCGTGGCCACCTCGTATGCCGCGTGCGCGACCGGCGCGCAAGCGTTGGACACCGCGCGGGCCCGGATCCTGGCCGGCCTGTCGCAGGTTGCGGTGGTGGTCGGTGCCGACACCACCCCGAAGGGGTTTTTGGCCCCCAACGCCGGTGAGCGGTGGGATGACCCGGACTGGTTGCGGTTCCGGCTGATGGGGATGACCAACCCCGGCTACTTCGCGCTCTACGCGCGGCGCCGCATCGATTTGTACGGCGCCACGAGCGAGGACTTCGCCGCGGTGAAGGTGAAAAACGCCCGGCACGGGTTGAACAACCCGTATGCCCGGTACCGCAAGGAAGTCACCGCCGCGGATGTGTTGAATTCCGCGGTGGTGTCGGACCCGCTGCACCTGCTCGATATTTGCGCCACCTCCGACGGTGGCGCCGCGATCGTCTTGACCTCGATGGAGTACGCCCGTAAGCACGGCATCGCGAACCCGGTGCGGATCAACGCCATCTCCACGGTCACCCCGACGTTCCCGCAGACCGTGATGGACATGCCGAACTTCTCCACCGACTCCTCCGCGGCGGTACCGGCACCGGCGCGCACGTTCAAACAATCGATCGGGGATGCCGCCTACGAGGAGGCCGGCATCGCCCCCTCCGATGTCAGTGTCGCCGAGGTGTATGACCTGTCGACCGCGCTCGAACTCGACTGGATGGAAGACCTGTCGCTGTGCGAGCGCGGCACCGCCGAACACCTCCTGCGCGCGGGAGACACCACCATCGGGGGCCGGATCCCGGTCAACCCCTCCGGTGGACTCGCCTGCTTCGGTGAAGCCGTCCCCGCCCAAGCACTCGCCCAGGTATGCGAACTGACCTGGCAGCTGCGTGGCCAGGCCGAGGGCCGCCAGGTCGAAGGCGCCCGCGTCGGCATCACCGCCAACCAGGGCCTGTTCGGCCACGGCTCCTCGGTCATCGTCTCCATCTAATCGTCAACCGCCGCACACTTGCTGACGCGCCGCACACGCTCCCGCACCCTGGAGCGTGTGCGAGCCGACGGAAGGTGTGCGGCGGTTCGATGGGCTGCTCCCGCTCGGGGCTGAGTTTGTTCCACCCAAGGGTGCCTGTCGCAGGGGATCGTCTGGTGACACCGTCGTAGGTAAGGCTCGACCGTCGCATTGGTCGGGCCTGGTTTGCGCACCGCGCGCACCGGGTCCCGTCGCGCGGGACTCTTTGCCACATCCGATCTGGAGGAGACGTGTGATGACGGAGGAGCAGTCCGCCGCGGTTCCACGCTGGGTATTGGCGGCTTACGGGCAGAGCGCACTGTGGCTCTGGCTTTCGACGGGCTTCTTCGCCGCGGCCTTCATTGCCGCGAGTATCGGCTCGACGCACGACAGTGATGTCGCCATCTTGGTGGGGGATGTGCTCGCAATCATCGCGGCCGTTGCGATCGTGCGGGTGATCGCGTTGCACATTCGGCTGCGGCGCCTGTCCGCGGCCGACGGTGGTCCCACCTGATGGACGCGCATGGTTCGGTGTGTACTCTTCGCTGCCTATCGGTCGCGGACGCGTCCAAGGTTCTCGAAGTGAGGAAATTGCATGAGGGTGCGGGCTCTAGCCGCGGTTGTCGCTGTTGTCGGCGCGAGTGCCGCACTCACCCTGACTTCGGGGGTGGGCGACGCCGCCGCGCAGTCGAACTGCAACCCGTCGTACCCGGGCGTATGCCTCCAGGACGGGATCGGTGACTACGACTGCGAGGGCGGATCCGGTAACGGACCGAACTACGTGGATGGCCCGATTATGGTCCGGCAGCCCGACCCGTTCGACCTCGACCGCGACGGCAACGGCGTCGGATGCCAGTGAAATAGCGGGTCCATTGAACCCGCACCCCGCCGCACACCCTTTGGCGATCCGCACACGCAAATATGTCTGCGGTCAACAGCAGGTGTGCGGCGGTTTGCGTTCGTGACACCGGTCTCGTCGAACCATCCGCCGACCGTGATGTTCGGCCACTCGTCCAAACCGGACGGCATATGGTTTTGAGACTCGGCCGGGGACGGTGTCGTCCCGAGAGGAGCGCAGATGAGCAACTCCGCGACAGGACAGGCCGACGGTGCCGGGCTGACTACAGAGGACAAGATTGCACTCGGCAGCGGGGCGGACTTCTGGACTACAAAGGCAGTAGGCACTATCGCCTCGCTCACCCTTACCGACGGCCCGCACGGAGTGCGCCGTCAGCAGGGCGCGACCGATCACCTCGGGTTGTCGAAGAGCGTGCCCGCCACGTGTTTCCCGCCCGCGGTAGGTCTGGCGCAGAGTTGGGATCCCGAACTGGTGCAGCGCGTGGGGAAGGCGCTGGGATTCGAGGCCCGATCCCTCGACGTGGATGTACTTCTCGGACCCGGCATCAACATCAAACGCGATCCGCGGGGCGGTCGTTCGTTCGAGTATTACTCTGAGGACCCGATTCTGACCGGTCAGCTGGGCGCGGCTTGGGTCATCGGTGTGCAGAGCGCCGGAGTCGGTGCGTCGCTGAAACACTTCGCGGCCAACAACTCTGAACACGACCGGATGCGTTCGAGTTCCGATGTCGATCCGCGTCCACTGCGCGAGATCTACCTACGAGCCTTCTCGCATATCGTGCGGACCGCGCGTCCGTGGACGGTCATGTGCTCCTATAACCGAATCAACGGGGTGCACGCCGCGCAGAACCAATGGCTGCTCACCCGCGTTCTGCGCGAGGAATGGGGCTTCGACGGTGTCGTTGTGAGCGATTGGGGCGCGGTCGTGGACAGGGCGGCCTCCGTCGCCGCCGGGTTGGATCTGCAGATGCCGGGCGATGGCGGTCGCGGTGACGCCGCGGTCGCGCATGCATTGGAAGCGGGCGAAATTGCCGAGTCCGCGATCGATCGTGCGGCGGCCGCCGTCGTCGACCTTGCCGCGAAAGCGACCCGCGGGCGCGCGCAGTCTGGCGTGAAACCGGACGTGACCGAGCATCACGCGCTCGCCCGCGAGGTGGCTGGGCGGTGCGTCGTCTTGCTTCGCAATAGCGGCGACGTGCTTCCTCTGACTCCTGGCCAATCCCTTGCCGTCATAGGTGAATTCGCCGAGTCTCCCCGGTTCCAGGGTGGCGGCAGTTCACATGTAAATCCGACCGCCGTCGACATCCCGCTCGACGAGATCCGGGCACTCGCCGCAGGCCCGGTGAGTTATGCCCGCGGCTTCACCACCGACGGGAGTGGTGATGCAGCGCAACTGCGTGCCGAAGCGGTACACGCCGCGGCCGCTGCGCAGGTCGCTGTCGTCTTCCTCGGCCTGGGCGCGAGCCAGGAGTCCGAGGGATTCGATCGTGAGGACATCGAACTGCCGGCCGATCAACTCGAACTGCTCACTGAAGTCGTTCGCGCACAACCTCATACGGTTGTGGTACTTGCCCACGGGGGCGTCCTTCGCCTGGGGCCGGTGGTGGATCTCGCTCCCGCGATCGTCGATGCCGCACTATCCGGGCAAGCCGGCGGTGGCGCGATAGCCGACGTGATCTTCGGCGTAGTGAACCCTTCCGGTCGGCTGGCGGAGACGGTGCCGATCCGCCTCGCAGACACTCCCGCCTACCTCGATTTCCACGGTGAGAACTCGCACGTGCGCTACGGCGAGGGGATCCACGTCGGCTACCGCTGGTACGACGCCCGCGATATGGACGTCTGCTTCCCATTCGGCCACGGCTTGTCCTACACCAGCTTCACCTATGGCGACCCGACGGTCGTTGTCGATGAATCCGGCCTGAGGATCTCGATCGACATCACCAACACCGGTCGCCGCCCCGGTCGAGAGGTCGTCCAGATCTACACGTCGGTAGCCGATTCCACGATCGTTCGACCCCCGCGCGAACTCAAGGGATTTGGCGCTACCAGCGAGCTCGCCCCCGGTCAATCCGGACGCGTCACTGTCGCCATACTCCGAGAAGATTTGGCCTATTGGGAAACTCGAACCGACCAGTGGATCGTCGAAGGTGGCACGTATCGCGTCGACATCGGCTCGTCCAGTCGCGACATACGTGCCTCTGTCGACGTGACCGTCCCCGGCGACGATTTCCACGTTCCGATCACGGCCGAATCCACCCTCGGCGAGGCCCTCGCCGACCCGAAGACCGCCGCCGCGCTCGGCGAACTGTTCGCCGGCATGTCCGAGGTCCCCACCGGTGATGCTTTCGGCGTGGACATGATGCGGATGATCGCTTCCATCCCGCTCAACAGGTTGACCGGGTTCGGCATGCCCGCCGAGGCGCTTGACGCGCTTTTCGACGAGCAGACGTAGCGCCCGGATGGTTTGGTCCAGCTCGCACGGTCTAGCGTCCTGCACATGAGCATGACCGAACCCGGCAGCGGCTTCCAGGACTCCATGGCCCTGCGTGCCGAAGGTTTCGTCCTCGAGAACATCCCGACAGTCGATGTCGATCGACGCGAGGCCTCGCTCGTGCCGTTGGCCGACGCTGTCCGGGATTTGGTCGACGCCACCATCCGCACGACCGTCGACAATGAGGAGCTTGACGCTGTCCGCGAGGGCGTTGCGGAACTGGTCAACCGGCTGCGAGCAAGTCAGCTGCCGGGCCCGGCCGGCGTCCGATTCAACTCGGAGTCGAGGGCGTGGAACTGGGGAAATGCGGTTGTCGGACTCGGCAACGCCGTCGCGCCACCGCTGCAGACAGTCCACGACCCCTCGGGCCTGGTGCATGCCGAGGTCAATCTCGGCGCCGCGTACGAGGGCCCGCCGGGGTTGGTGCACGGCGGAGTCACCGCGATGCTCCTGGATCACCTGATGGGTGAGACTGCCAGCGGCCCGTCCCAGCGGGTCATCTTCACCGGCACCCTCACGACGCGCTACCTGCGCGGAACGCCCCTGGGGAAGGTGCGTCTCGAGGCCCGAATCGATCGAGAAGAGCGCCGCAAGGTGTTCGTGGTCGCCACCGTCTCCGACGCCGAGGGTGTGACGGTCGAAGCCGAGGGGGTCTTCATCCAGCCGTCGTGGGCGGCCCCCGATGAGTTGTGTTGATGAAGTAGAGCACCGATTTCCGTTTGGGACTCCTCACGGGCGACGATGGGCCGTGCCGCGGGTGGTCGCGTGATCCTCGTGCGGCAATGCTATGGAGTTCTGAAGGGAAGACGTAGTGACCGATCTGTTCGAGGCATCCGACGTCGTTGTGGGTGCTCGGCCGTCCGACGTGTTCGGTGTCGGCAACGTCGTAGAGCACGCGGACGTGATTTCCGCGGAGCAGTGGATGAGTGGACGGTTCGCCGACCATCGCGGTCGTATCGACCTGCCAGCGCTTGCCTTCCTCTTCGATCATGTCTGCGGCATGCCGTTCTATCGGGCGGTGTCGCCCGAGGCGGCGTCTTTGCAGGCTCGGCTGTCGGTTTCCATGTGTGGCGAGGTCGCGGTGGGAGATCGCGTCGTTGGCCAGGCAAGGCTGCGCAAGCGCGAGGGTGACCGCGGGACATCGTCGGTCGAAATCAGCGCGCAGCAGAGCGGCTTGTGCTGCATCGGCACAGCGCGCAGTGTTCGGGTGGGCCGGGCCGCGCAGTTCGATCCGATCTCGACCGAGTCCGTGGATGTGCTGTCCACCAATGAGACAGGGTTCGATCGCGTCCCGACTCCCGACTCCGGGCTCGCTGGCATCGACGTCGTCACGCAGATCGCGCGCGGCGATCGTGCGGCCGGCCCGATCGTGGAACTTCTCGATGCACGTGTGGTGGACTGCTCCGGCCTCGGCGACCGGCGCGGATATTCGGTGCGTTTCGTGTCGACCACGGCGGAGTGGATGGGGAACACGTTCGGCACGATGCACGGCGGTCTGATCGCGACGATCGCGGCCCAGGCCTGCTCGCTGGCGGCCCAGGCCCATACCGCGCCGGGACAGGAGTACCGCCTCGACGATTTCAATATCGGCTTCTTCCGCTCACCTGAGGTGAATGGCAGCGACATCAATGTCGACGTCACGCCGGTGAAGGTCGGTCGCCGCATCGTCAGCCTCGAGGCGACCATGACCGCCGACGACGGCACGCTGCTGAGCCGCGCGACTGCCGACGCGTCGTATTCCTGACCTGAAGTCGCCCGACTACCGTCCGGCGAGTTCGGCGACGACGGGAGCGAACCTCTCTGCGACGTCGGCGCCGAAGATGAAGTAGGAGAAGCCGATCTCCTCGCGTCGCCGCTGGATTTCCTCCGCGGCGGCCGCCGGGTCCTCCGGAAGGACGGTCATCGCGTCCGCCGCGCGAAGCGCAGCAGTGTCGGTGTTGGGGGGCGCCATGTGTGGCGCGACCGTATCACCGACAACCGGCACGGCGAGCGCGAGCTCGGCGTCCGCGACAGCGCGGAAATCGCTTGCCAGCCGTGTGACTTCGCCGCGGGGCTGATCCCCGAGCACGAAGGTGACAGTGTCCGCGACCTCGGCCGCCAATGCCTGCGCCCTCGGACCGTATACGGCCATCGCCACGGGCGTGTGCAGGTCCGGGCCGTCGAGTTCTCGCAGCGCCGTGACGGTCTCGCGTATCTGGGCCAGCCGTTTGTGCGGCGGCGGGACCTCGGGCATCCCCTTGTCGCGCAGCTCGTCCTCGATTCCCGGCCTGCCGGTCCCGATACCCATCTCGAAGCGCCCCTCGGTCAGCAGTGACAGCGAGTGCGCTTCCCACGCCGTCAGCCAGGCCGGTCGGAGCGGGGAGGCGTAGACCCACGTGCCCACGCGCAGGTCGGTCAGTGCCGCGACGGTGGCCAGCATGGGACCGGGCGCTGGTTGCATCTGCGGAAAATCGGGCACCAGCAGCGTCGAGTAGCCGCTGTCGGCGATGCGACGCACGCGATCTCGCCATGTCGGCACGTCAGTTCTGAGCGGGGCAACGACCCCGAATCGAAACGGTCTCGTCATGCCGGAATCCTCTCTGCGTCGACGAGATCACATGGCAGCATTCTCGAGGGTAAAGAGCGGTGACTCAGAGCGTAGGGCCGATAAATTCCGGGAGCCGCGACGCTACCTGTGGCCTCAGTCGTCGGACGACGTCTGCTCCTCGCGGTCCCATACCGCCAGCAGCGTGCGCAGGATCTCCTCGGCGCGGCCCAGCCCGGCCAGATGGCTTTCGCCCGGAATCGGGTACAGGTGCGCGTCGGGCAACAATGACGCCACATGCTGACCGTGGGCGAACGGGATGATGTGGTCGGCATCGCCATGCCACCAATGCACTGGCACCTTCACCTCGTCGAGGCGAAAACCCCAGTGCCGGGCGAAGACCACGATATCGGCGAACGGCGCCGACATCTGCTTGCGGGAGCCGTTGAGCAGGTCATCGAGGAACATCGCACCGAACTCCGGACGCAGCAGCAACCGGCGATCGCCATCGGGGGAAACGGCGGCGTAGAGCTGCAACGCCGAACTAGCGACCGGCCGGATCAACCTGATCAGCGTGACAGCCGCC
>NZ_LRRB01000282.1 GCF_001646865.1 Aldersonia kunmingensis
TTCCTCTTCGAACTCGCGGAGCGCCACTGCGTGCGGATCCTCGCCCTCGACGTACTCGCCCTTCGGAATCGACCAGGCCGCGTCGTCCTTTTTCGCCCAGAACGGCCCGCCCATGTGCGCGATGAACACCTCGCCATCGCCGTGGAGTCGGTAGAGAGCGACCCCGGCGCTCGTGATTGGCATGGGCATCCCTTCGCTGTGATGTGCGCCGCAGGCTAGCAGGGGTTTGGCAACCCGGGGTGGTGGTTACTCAGCCGTATGAGATTCGCGTAACGAGCGCGGCGAACAGGAGGCACAGACATATGACGTCGTTCACGGTTCCCGGGTTGAGCTCCGAGCAGGGCACCACGGTGGCCAACACGTTGCAGCAGCGCCTGAGCACCTACAACGACCTGCACCTGACGCTGAAACACATCCACTGGAACGTGGTCGGGCCAAACTTCATCGGAGTGCACGAAATGATCGACCCGCAGGTCGAGATCGTGCGCGGGTACGCCGATGCCGTTGCCGAGCGCGTCGCCGCGTTGGGTACCGCGCCCAATGGCACCGCCGGTGCGATCGAAAAGGACCGCACGTGGGACGACTACTCCGTCGGCCGCGACACGGCACAGGCCCATCTGGCCGCGCTCGATGTCGTCTATGACGGAGTCATCAAATCCAACCGCGCGGCGATCGACGAGATCGGCGAGATCGACAAGATCACCGAGGACATGCTGATCGGGCAGACCGCGGAACTGGAGAAGTTCCAGTGGTTCATCCGTGCGCACCTGGAGAACTCGGGTGGCCAGCTCGCGAGCCAGGGCAAAGCTACCGAGCGCGGCGCGGCAGACGCGGCGCGCTGATCCCGGAGGGAGCGAAATCGCCGGCCCCGCAGGGGCCGGCGATTTCGATTGTCCGGCTCGAAGGGGCCGGCGATTTCGATTGTCCAGGCCGAGCGGGCTAGGCCGAGGCACTCACTTCGATGTCGACCTGATCGGGGTAGAACGCGACACAGCCGGCGATTTCGGCCACTGCGGGATACGGCTCCTGGTAGACCCACACGGCGTTGGTCAGCTCACCATCGGCAGTGGCGAGCGAGTAGTAGGAGGCGTCGCCCTTGAACGGGCAGTACGTGGTGTGTTCGCTCGCGCGCAGTATCGACCGGTCGACATCGTCGATCGGAAGATAGTGCACCACAGGGTAATTGGCCTCGCTGAGCGTAAACGCGCGATCGGATGTGGCGATTACCTGTGTGCCTGCGCGAACCCGGACTGTGCCGAGCGTCGGTTCGATGGTTATCGGATGTTGGGCGCTGGGCTCGAGTCGTGTCCGTGACATTGGCTACCTCCCGAACGGTGGCTGTGCAACCCACGTTAGGCGCGCCCCGGCCATGCCGCAGCGCCGCAGGTCAGGGGCGCGAGGGGGCGTAGACCACCAAAGCCCCCGGTTCCTTGATGAATTCGAGCCGCGCCGGGCCGTCCACGACTTCTCCGTCGTAGGCGTACGGCCCGTCCTCCGACCGTTCCACGACTACCTTCGCCCGCGCGTCCTCCCGGTAGCGCGAGTCCGTGTCGAGACGACCGATGACGAGCGCCAGCAGCGTTCGTAGCCTGCCCACCCAGCCGTCCGTGTCGAGCACTCGAACATCGAGCAGTCCGTCATCGAGCCGGCTCCGCGAACTCGGCGCGAATCCGCGCGGCTCGTAGCGTCCCGAACCGAGGAAGAACAGCCTCGTGTGGTGGGGCCGCCCGTCGATGCGGAGGTCCAGTGGCTCGCTGGTGCGCGCGACCTTCAGAAAGGCAACAATCGCGGCGATCGGCTTGCCGAACCGCTTCTCGTACTTCTCCCGGGTCGTGACGAACTCGGGGTAGGCCCCGACGCTCGCGGTGTTCACGAACACCCGATCGGCGACGCGGGTCACGTCAACACGCACCGCACTGCCGTCGCGCACCGCGGCGATCGCGGTGCGCGGATCGTCGATGCCGAGGTCGGTGGCGAAATGATTGAACGTGCCGCCACACAGGACGAGCAGGGGCTTGTTGTGCTCGACGGCGACTCCGGCCGCACAGGCCACGCTGCCGTCACCTCCGGCAACGGCGAGCACCTCGCACCGTCCTGCCGCGTCGATTAGCAAATCGAGCAGGTTGTCGCCCTCGCCGACCTCGACGATCTCCGCGGCCGGCAGTTCGATGCGCAGCAACTCGAGGATGTCGGGACCGAAACCGATGCCCGAGCTGGGGTTGACGACGGCGACCACACCGGCGCCATCCGGCCTGGGTGGGAGCGTTTCGGATTCTCCTCGCGGCCCCTCGGGTATCGGCTCGGGAGTGCGCACAACGCGGTTCACGCCCATCGCGACCACGGTGCCGAGGGCAATCCCAGCTGCGACGTCGCCCGGGTAGTGCACACCCGTGTAGATGCGGCTGTAGGCCACAGCGCCGGCGAGTGCTCCGAGCGGTAGGGCGAGTTCGGGCACCTCGCGGCTCACCGCGTAGGCGAATGCCGCGGCGGAGGCGGAATGGCCGGAGGGGAACGACGGCGAGGTGGGAATCCTTCGGGCGCGGCGGACCGCCGGCACGCGCGCGATACCCGGCCGGGTGCGTGGAAGTAGTTGCTTGGCAACGATATTCGCGGTGAAGCTGGTGGCGGCCACGGAGACGATTCCGCGCCGCGCGGCATGGGTGAGCCGCGGATTATCGGAGGCGATCAGTCCCGCGGCGATCGCCATCCACAGCTTCGAATGATCGGCGAGATGCGTCAGGCGCGGGAGCGTCGCATCGAGCAGTGGGCTGTGGGACTGGGCAACCCGGTCGAACATTTGCGAATCCGCCGATCCGAGCCAGCCCAGCAGACCGGTCCGCCCGGCACGTCGGGCGGCGTGCTCGGTGACGATCGTCGTGCGGCGCATCCCGCCAGAGTAGCCACGGACGCGGAATTGCGGCGTGTAGACGGAACGGGCGCGGTGCGTGCGACTGGCGCAGGCACCGCGCCCCGAAGTCCAGCCTTGGGTATACGGACGAGCGCTGTCAGGCGCCGTACGGGTTTGCGCCGGCGCGCGACACCACGATCTTCGGCACCACGGCCTGCGCCGAAAGCTTCAGCAGCGCTTCGACGAGTTCGCTGATGTCCTCGACGTCGATCATCTGCTCGGCCGGGATCTTGTCCTTGATCCAATCCGTCATATCGGTATCCACGAATGCGGGCGCGATCGAGCAACCGGAGACGCCGTTGCCGGACTCCTCCATGTTCATGGTCTCGATCAGCGACGTGAGCGCGGCCTTGGTCGCGCCGTAGGCGGCCATTGTCGGCTCGGCGTACTCGCCGGTGATGGACGAGATCGCCACCACCTTGGAGCCGCGCCTGGCGTCCTTCGCGGCCGCGGCACGCAGCAGCGGCAGCGCGCGCTGGATGAGCGCGAACGGCGCGGTGAAGTTCACCGCGACCGTCTTGTCGAAGCGGCGCTGCGGGAATTCGGCGATCGGACCCGCCGTGCCGACACCGGCATTGAGGATCAGTGCGTTCATGTCACCGAAGGCCTCGGTGTGCGCGGCCACGAGGGCGTCTCCCGACTCAGGATCGGACATATCGGCGGGCACCACGACCACCTCGGGCGCGCCGGCCTCGCGCAGCGACTTCGCCGCCACCTCGAGGGCTTCCGCGCCGCGTGCGGAAATGGTCAGTCCGTAGCCGGAGTTGGCGAGCCGGGTCGCGATCGCCAGACCGATGCCACGCGAGGCGCCGGTGATGAGTGCACTGCGGTCCATCATTTTCCTTCGTTCAGTGCGGCGAGACCCGCTGCGGCGAAAATCGGTACGGCGGCCGCGACCTGATCGGCGTTCGCGACCGGAGCGGCACCACCCTGCTCCTCGGCCGCGCGACGCCGGTGGTCGATACCGGCTGCGATCACCGCGAGCTTGAAGTTGGCGAGACCCATGAAGAAATCCCAGTGCTCGAGGTCGCTGCCCGTTGCGCGCGCGTAGCGCTCCGCCAGATCGTCGGCGGTCGGGATGCGCTCGCTCGCCCAGGCGGCCGCCTCATCGAGAACCATGCCGAACGACGGGTTCCGGTAGACGCACATCAGCGCGACATCGGTCAAAGGGTCACCGAGCGTGGACATTTCCCAGTCGAGCACGGCCTCGACCTTGCCGGCGTCGGACGCCGACAGGATCGTGTTGTCGATCCGGTAGTCGCCGTGCACGATCGTCGCCACGTCGCGCTCGGGGATCCGGTCGGCGAGCAGCGCGCCGAGGCGGTCAACGTCGGGGATCTCGTCGGCCTTGACCCGCTCCCACTGGCCGTTCCAGATTTTCACCTGGCGACTCACGAAACCCGAAGGCTTGCCGAAGGATTCGAGGCCGACTGCGCGGTGATCCACCTGATGCAGGGCCGCGAGCACGCGCACGAGTTCGTCCACGCACAAATCGATTTCGGCGTCCGACAGCGTCTCGAGTTCCTTCTCGGTCCGGATCACCCGGCCCTCGACGTTCTCCACGACCGCGAACGGTGCGCCCATCACGGAGTTGTCCTCGCACAGGACGACGGTGCGCGCGACCGGCACCGGGGTGCCCTGCAGGGCAGCGGCAACCTTGAACTCGCGCGCGACGTCGTGCGCCGACGGAGTGAGTCCGGCGAGTGGCGGGCGGCGCAGAACATAACGGGAACTGTTGTCGCTCACCCGGAAGGTCAGGTTCGAGCGGCCACCGGAGATGAGGTCGGCTCGCAGTTCACCTTCGACGGCGACGCCGTTGGCCTCGAAATACCCTGCGAGCGCTGCGAGGTCGAGGCCCGCGAGTGCGGTGTCAGCCATTGCCATTCTCCTTGGCGGCTGCGCGGCTGTCGTCCTTTTTCGCCGCTGCGCGGCGGCGGGCGGCGCCGACGGTGCGCTTGGCGATGGCCCAGCGGTGCACCTCGGAGGGGCCGTCGTAGATCCGGAACGGGCGGACCTCACGCGAGAGCCGGGCCAGCGGAAGATCGTCGGAAACACCGAGGCCACCGCACATCTGAATCGAGCGGTCGACGATCCGGCCGACGGCCTCGGCCGCGTAGGTCTTGGCGATCGAGGTCGAATTCGCAGCGCGACCACCGCGATCAAGCTCCCAGCAGGCCTGCAGCAGCAGGGCACGGGTCGCGGCGATGTCGATCTCGTTGTCCGCGATCATCGCCTGGATCATGCCGAGATCACCGAGCTTGGAGCCGAAGGCTTCCCGATCGGCGACCAGTTCGACAGCGAGATCGTGCGCGCGGAGCGCGGCACCGAGCCAGCGCATGACGTGCGTCATGCGGGCCGGGCCGAGGCGAACCTGCGCGTAGGAGAAGCCCTGGTCGACCTCGCCGAGCACCGCTTCTTCGGGCAGGCGCAGGTCTTCGAAGGTCACCTCGCAGTGTCCGCCGATCATGGCGCGGTCCAGTGTGGTGATGTGGCGTCCGACCGTCAGACCCGGGGTGTCGGCGGGAGCGAGGAACATCGTCGCGCCGCCGTTCTGGCCGGGCTCACCGGAGGTGCGGGCCATGATGATGAAGAACCCCGCGCCGTCGGCGCCGGTGATGAAGTGCTTGCGGCCGTTGATAACCCAGCCGTTGTCGGTGCGCGTCGCGAGCGTCGCCAGCGCGCTCGGATCCGAGCCGGCGCCCGGCGCGGGCTCGGTCATCGCGAACGCCGAACGGACATCGCCGCGGGCGAGGGGAGCGAGGAACTGCTCCTTCTGCTCGGCGTTGGCGATGTGCGCGAGCATGTGCACATTGCCCTCGTCGGGAGCGGCGATGTTGACCGCGGCAGGCCCGAACAGGGAATAGCCGGCCGCCTCGAAGACCGGGGCGCGATCGACCATGTTCAGCCCGAGGCCGCCGTACTCGACGGGAGCGTGCGGGGCGTAGACACCGGCGGCGCGGGCCTTGTCCCCGAGCTCGACGCGAAGCTTGTCACCACCCGCGGCTTCGATATCACCGAAATGCGCGTCCTCGACGGGCAGCACCTCGTTCTGCACGAACGTCGTCGTCTTCTCGACGAGTTCGGTCACCTGCGGTGAATGGGCGAAATCGACGGCCACAGCAAACTCCCTTCACGGGTGGCATTCCGCGACCGAGCGATCGTTCGGTCGGTAGCGAGCGTGGCACATGCTTCCGACAACAGTCAAGCGGTGGCGCCGACGGCGGAGCGGGCAATTGCCAGGTATCGCTCGACGATCTCGTCGGGGGATTGCGGCCCATCCGGCCGGTACCAGGTGGCAACGGCGACGCACATGGTCGTCACCGCGCGGCTCGCGTCGTCGGGGAAGCGAGTGCCAAACTCGCCCGCGGCAACGCCGGCCCGCACGATCTCGTCGAGCATGCGCTGTTGCTCATCCCGCAACGCGACATAGGCGGACCGGTTCTCCGGAGCCAGGCTGCGAATCTCGGACGCGCCCACGAAGGCCTGTTCGCGCCGGAACATGTGGAAGCGCAGCAGGGACTCGACCACCGCGTCGAACCGCTCGCTCGCGGAGTCTCCGGCGGACGCGAGGGCCTGCCTGCTGCGTTCGAGCAGCTCGGCCATCACTGCGGTCATCAGTTCGGCCAGCAGCGCCTGCTTCGACGGATAGTGGTGATACAGGCCCGGGACCGAAAGACCGGCCCGGTTCGCGATGTCGCGGATCGAGGCTCCGTCGTAGCCACTCTCGGCGAAGGCGTCCAGCGCGGCGACCAGCGGGCGTGTCATCACCGGCTCGGCGTACTCGCGCCAGGAACGGCCTTCATCGACGGATACCGCCCGGATTTCCATGCCGCCACGCTATGCCACAAGAACTACCAGTTGCGAAATGCGCCGGACCCAGTGCGGCGGCCGAAACTCAGCGGGGCCGGCGCACCCCGGCAGCCGTCGATCTAATTCCGTTCGGTGAGCCCCGACCAGCGCAGTTCCACGCAGGTGCCGTTCGCATCGGTTTCGATCGTGGATGCCGACGCCAGCGCCCGAATGAGGGGAATGCCACGCCCGCGCAAATGGTGCGGGTCGGGCTCGGGTGAGCGCCAGATGCCATGATCGCGAATGACGACCACCAGGTCACCGGAGCGGATGTCGAACTGCGCGTGCAGATCGACCTCGCCGTGCTTTGAGGCTCCCGCGTAGGCATGTTCAACAGCGTTGGCAAGCGCCTCGTTGACAGCGAGCGTGAGGTCGCTCAGAAGCTCGGCGGACAGCATCAGCTGCTTGTCCAGCCATTTGTGGAACGCCGTCCGCAGGGTCGACGCTCCGGCTGGATTTCCTGCACTGGACTGCGCGAAGGCCACCAGCCCGCTGGTTCGGGGCGGGTTGGCCGATCGCGGGTCCGTGTGGCTCATCCCGGCAGCGGCTCCCGGATCACTTCACCGAGGCGGCTTCGAGGGCGGCATCGAGCGTTGTGTGAATCGCCAGAAGCTTGTCGACGCCAACCAGGTGCATCGGTCGTCCGACTGCCGGGCCGTCGGCAACGACAGTGAACTGCGCGGATTCGCCGATCTGCTCGTGCGCCGCAATGAGTACCGTCATGCCCGCCGAAGCGAGGAATTCGACACCGGTCAAATCCACGATTACCGCGGCCGGTTCGTTCTTCAGCGAGTTCTGGATCGATTCGGTGAGCTGGGGTGCCGTCACCATGTCGAGCGTTCCGCTGACACCAAGGACGACGACGTTGTCATGCCACACGACGGCGACCTCGAACCCGTTCGCTCCGATCCCAGGATCGGGAATTCCGGCCGCGTCGTTCCCGGTCGTCGATTCCAACACCGCTCACCCCTACTCAAGAGCTCGCACCGCAGCGCGAGACTGCGGTTGCCCGCAAACTACTTTCCGGTTGAAAACACAACCGGTCATCACGAGGCTACGAGAGCTTCGCAGGACTATTCAACCTGAGGGGCGGGTGTTGCGTATGCGGATGGGCCACGACCTATCGATGCGCGGAAAGAATGTCGCTTTGCTGGGCGCGTTCGATGCGACGACCCTCCGCCCAGGCCAGGGCGGCGATTGCCGTGGCTGCGGACACAGCTGCAACGGGCACGAGCGCGGCGAGCGCGATGAGCACATACATGCCAATGCCTCCTTCGAACCGCGGGTGACGCGGCGCTACTAGTGAGCGGAAGTCATCGGTGACATCTGAAAATGTAGTGCACAAGTCCTACTTTTTCATGTGACGCACGTCGTATCGAGCCAGGTCGTGGGACGAATCACACTTTCGCGCCGTTCGCGGTGAGCAAGTTTGCTTAACGTTCATTACGGCGAAACGCAGCGCTCGAAGGCCAAGGAGACAGCAATGACACAACGAATCCTGGTAACCGGCGGGACAGGAACACTCGGTCGCGATCTGGTCGAAAGATTGGTGGCAACGGACGCGGTGGTCCGGGTGCTGAGCCGTCGGGGCGAACCAGCCGCTGGTGCGGATGCGCCGACCTGGGCCGGCTCCGTGGAGTGGGCGCGTGGCGACCTGAGCACAGGCGAGGGGATCGCCGGTGCGGTCGGTGGGGATGTCGATGTGGTCGTCCATTGCGCCACCACACAGGGCAAGAAGGACGTCGACGCGACGCGCACGCTGATCGAGGCATTGTCGACGTGGCCGGACACGCACCTGATCTACATCTCGATCGTCGGCGTTGATCGCGTGCCGTTCTTCTACTACAACGCCAAGCTGGAGGCCGAGCGGCTCATCGAGACATCGGGGCTGCCATTCACGATCCTGCGGGCCACCCAGTTCCACGCGCTGCTGCACACGCTGTTTTCCGCCCAACGTTGGTCGCCGGTGGTGTGCGTGCCGTCCCGCACCGAGTTCCAGCCCATCGATACCTCGGATGTTGCCGCCCGGCTCGTCGAACTCACGGCAGCACCGGCGGCAGGCCGGGTCGCCGATATCGGTGGCCCCGAGGTGCGATCGGTGTCGGACCTCGCCCGCAGCTACCTGGCTGCGACCGGCCGGCGTCGCGCGGTCCTGCCGGTGCGGATCCCCGGTGGCACGGGTGCGGGCTATCGGTCCGGCGGGCATAACACGCCCGAGAACACCTACGGCACGGTGACCTTCGAGGACTTTCTCGCGGCACACACGCCGTAGCGCCTGTCGAGACCGACGGCGGCTGCGCGATAGCCGCCGCCGGTTTGTCGGTTTCACCCGACTCGATTGCCCAATCGGCGGCATGCTGGACGCATTGGCTCGTTCCGGCGCGGCGTGAACTTCGCGGCGAGCCGGAACGTGGTCTCGACGAACGCTCAACAGCCCAAAGAGTTGGAGATCCCATGAGCGCCGATGACCTCATGATCAATCGCAGGACAGCCGTAGCCGGGGCCGGTGTTGCGGCGGTCGCCGTCGCAATCGCGGCTTGTAGCAGCTCCGATGACTCGTCCGACACGTCCACCAAATCCGAACCGGCGCCGGCCGGGCAGTCCGGAAACATCGTGGGCAAGACCTCCGAGGTGCCTGTTGGGGGCGGCGCGATCCTCGGCGGGGTGGTCGTCACCCAGCCCTCCGCCGGCACCTTCCTGGCCTTCTCACCGGTCTGCCCGCACAAGGGCTGCAATGTCGACGGGGTCGCAGGCGGAACGATCAACTGCCCGTGTCACGGCAGCAAGTTCAATCTGAATGGCGGAGTGGTGACCGGGCCGGCCACAACCGGCCTTGCGCCCAGGTCAGTGACCGTCGACGGAGACTCGCTCGTCGTCACGTGAGTCACTCTGGCAACAACAGTTGAATAACGGACCACCCAGGTGGTTGTCGTTCCGCCCGCAGTGTTGCAACAGTGAAGGTTGTTACCGATGTTGCGCGTGCGGAAGGAGGCGGCGCGGCTGGGGTGAGCGTGCCGATCGGCATATGAAGAACATCGTGATTACCGGCGGACTATGTGTGGCGATGACCGCCGCGATAGTCGTGCCCGGAGTGGCCTCGGCGGAACCCACGCCCGAAAGCATGATGACCAAGCTGGTCGGGACGAGCGTCTTCCTGGATCCCGGTCATCAGGGCAATGGGCACACCGAAAATCTCGCGAGACAGGTCAATGACGGCCGTGGCGGCACCAAGGAGTGTCAGACCACCGGAATGACCAGTGCGGGCGGCGTCCCCGAGCACACGATCAACTGGAACGTCGCGCAACTGGTCAAGGCGTCGCTGGAGACCCTCGGGGCGAAGGTGATGCTGAGTCGCGCAGATGACAGTGGCTGGGGCGGCTGCGTCGACGAGCGGGCTGCTGCGGCGAGCCGGTCCGGGGCTGATGTCGCGATCAGCATCCACGCCGATTCCGCGCCCGCCGCGGACCACGGGTTCCATCTCATCGTGCCGGCGCTGCCCATACCGGACGCGAAAGCCAACGAGGTCCAATCCGGCAAGGGCCTCGAGTTCTCGAAGTCGATTCGCGATGCCTACGTGAAGTCGGGCTTCACGCCGGCGAACTACGCGGGCGTGGCCGAGGGTTTGCAGACCCGCGCGGATATCGCTGGTCCTGCGCTGACCACGATTCCGCTCGCATTCCTCGAAATGGGCAATGGCGCGAACCCAGACGACGCGAAGCTGCTCGAGACCGAGGAGGGACAGGTCAAGCAGGCCATCGCGATCACAACGGGTGTCGTCAGCTACCTGCTTGGCAATACCTCTGCGACTACCGAGGCGCTTGCGCTGCCCTCGGGGTCCACGCCGGAAGCTTCCGATGCGTCGGCGAAACCGCGCACGAGCACACCGAAGTCGACGCCCAAGACCGGAGACGACGGTGACGACCTGCTCGGAACCGCGGTCCAGTTGCTGTCGCCGCTGCTCAGTGCACTCGGTATCGGTGGCGGAGAGGGATCGTCCGAGGGGGGTGGCATGACCGAAGTGGTTACGCAGTTGGCCGAAACCCTGCTGAGCGTCGTCATGACCATGCTCAGCGGCGACAAGTAGCGCTCGCTCCTACAAACCAACCCATTCGGAGACACCGTCGTCGAAGTGCTGACGCTTCCAGATAGGCACCTCGTGCTTGATGCGCTCGACGAGTTCCGCGCACGCCTGGAACGCCTCGGCACGGTGCGGAGCGGATACTGCCGCGACCAACGCGAGATCGCCCACGGCGAGATTGCCGACGCGATGGACCGCGGCTACCGGTAGCCCGGTTGCCGCGGCGACCTCGGCGCAACAGGCCTGCAGGAATCGCTCGGCGTCCGGGTGTGCGTGGTATTCGAGCTCGGAAACCCGTTGTCCGCCATCGTGATTGCGCACAACTCCGGAAAACAACACGGTCGCGCCGTGCTCCGGCCCGGCTACTGCGGCATCGACAACGCCGGGATCGAGCGGTTCGGCCGATATCCGCGCCAGTACGTCACTCATGCGCGCCCCCTCCGGCAGCCTGTTCCACAAGATGTTTCACCAGTGGCGCGAGCACGTCCAGTCCGTCTCGCACCCCGCCCGGGGAGCCGGGCAGATTCACCACGACGGTCGAGCCGACGAGACCTGCGACGCCGCGGCTGAGCGAGGCGAGCGGGAACTTGGCCGCGCCTTTGGCCCGGATGGCTTCCGCGACGCCGGGCAGTTCGCGATCGAGCACCGCCAGCGTCGCTTCGGGTGTGGCATCGGTGGGCGAGGCGCCCGTGCCGCCGGTGCTGATCACGATCGTCGGCGCGCCGTCGAGTGCGTCGCGCAGCCCGGCGGCGATCTCCGCGTCGGCGTAGATCAGCGGACCCCGCACGGTGAAGCCTTGGTCGGTGAGCCACGCGGCGATCACCGGGCCGGTGGTGTCCTCCCGGGTGCCACGGGCACCGCCGGTCGAGGCGACGAGCACCGCCGCTGTCCGCTCGCCGACCGCCTGGTTCGCGCGCTCCACCTCGGGCGCCGCGCCGGAACGCTGCCAGTGCCCGGACTTTCCGCCGTCCTTGGTGAGCAGCTTGACGCCGTTCAGTGTCGCCGCCGGGTCGACCGCCTTCACCATGTCGTGCAGCGTGAGCCCGGCAACCGCGACCGCAGTCAGGGCCTCCATCTCGACGCCCGTGGGGCCCTTGGTCTTTGCGACCGCCTCGATCGTGATCGAACTGTCGGTGAAGTCGAACTTCACGTCCACGGAGGACAACGCGAGCTGATGGCACAGCGGGATCAGTTCGGAGGTTTTCTTCGCGCCGTTGATGCCGGCGATCCGTGCTGTGGCGAGCACGTCGGCCTTCGGCATGTTGTCCGCGCGCACGAGCGCGATGACCTCGGGCGTGGTGAGCAGCTCGCCGGCGGCCACGGCGCGGCGGGCGGAATCGGGCTTGGCGCTGACATCGACCATCCGCGCGCGGCCCTCTTGGTCCAGGTGCGACAACTCGCTCATAGCGGCCACACTTGCACACCCGAGCCGGCCTTCAACCCAGTGACCTCCGCAGGGATTTCGATCAGCACATCGGCGCGCGCCATTGCGGCGATCAGGTGCGAACCGGGCCCGGAGACCACCTCCACGCCCGCGTCCGTCATGCGCCCACGCAGGTATTGCCGCTTGTCACGCGGGGAGACGACGTCCGAGCACAGCGTCGCCGTCTCCGACTCCACCGGCGGCAGGCCGGCCAGCGCACGCAGTGCGGGCCGCGCGAATATCTGGAACGAGATGAGCGTGCTCACCGGATTACCCGGGAAGCTGATCACCGGCACACCATCGAGGATGGTGAGGCCCTGCGGACCGCCTGGCTGCATCCCGACATGGTCGAACCACCCGCCGAGCGGCGTGAGTGCCTCACGGACAACCTCGAAATCACCCATCGAGACGCCGCCCGAGGTGAAGACGACGTCGACACGCTTGATGACGCTTCGCAGCATCGCGAGGAACTGCCGCGGATCGTCGACGCAGTGCTTCACGGCGATGACCTCGGCCTCGTTGGTCAGGATCCCGGTCGCCAGTGCGGTGCTGTTCGAATCGAAGATCTGGCCCGGGCCGAGCGGCGTGCCGGCCGGAACGAGTTCGGCGCCCGTCGTGATCACCGCGGCATGCACGCGTCGGCGGACACGGACGGTACGGATGCCCGCGGCGGCCAGCGCGGCGATGTGCTGGATCCCGAGCTTCTGCCCTGCGGGAACGAGCAATTCGCCGAGGCGAACATCGGACCCGGGTTCGCGGACGAAGTCCCCGGCCGAGCGGCCACGGTTGATCGTCACAGTCGCGCCACCGAGCACGGTGTCTTCCACGGGGACGATGCAATCCGCGCCATTCGGCACCGGCGCACCGGTCATGATCTTGATTGTCGTGCCGTCCGGCAGGTCGCGTGGCGCGTCACCGGCGGCGACAATTCCGTACACGGGCATTCGCACCGGAACAGACGCCACGTCCGCGGCGCGCACCGCGAAACCGTCCATCTGGGAGTTGCGGAATACGGGCAGATCAACGGGGGAAACCACGTCGGATGCGGTGATCCGATGCAGCGCCGAGCGCACGTCGATTTCTTCGGCTCCAAGGCCGGCGGCGGTGGGCAGTGCTGCAGAAACAATCCGCAGATGCTCGGCGACCGTTCGCGTCATACGGGGAGGTTAGCGCCAAACTTTGCCGTCGAACGTGACTCCTCGTTCGCTGTGGGCATTTAACGCCTCCGGCGTTGTGGGCATACTGGGGGCATGACGTTGGTCGATATCGGGATTCCGGTTCTCCGGGAAACGATCGACGCGCGCGCCGATGGTGCCGCGGATCGGCCCGATGTGCCGGAGCTCATCGATCGGTTCGGAAGGGTCGCACGCGATCTGCGGGTGTCGATCACCGAGCGCTGCTCGCTGCGCTGCACCTATTGCATGCCGGCCGAGGGGCTGCCGGCGATTCCGGCGGAGCGCCTGCTCAGTGCCGATGAGATCGTGCGCGTCGTGGACCTCGCGGTGCGCATGCTCGGCGTGCACGAGGTGCGCTTCACCGGTGGCGAACCGCTGATGCGACGCGATCTCGAGCAGATCATCGCGGGCTGCGCACAGCGCCTGCCGCACGTGCCGCTGATGATGACGACCAACGCGGTCGGCCTCGAACACCGCGCCCAGGCTCTGGCCGATGCCGGGCTAACCCGGGTGAATATCTCGCTCGATTCGGTGGATCGTGCCGAGTTCGCAAAACTGACTCGCCGCGATCGGCTGCCATCCGTGCTGGCCGGGATCCGCGCCGCGCGCCAGGCCGGGCTGTCGCCGGTCAAGGTGAACGCCGTGCTGATGCCGGACACGCTGGCCGGCGCGCCCGATCTGTTGGCCTGGTGCCTCGACGAGGGATGCGAGTTGCGCTTCATCGAGGAAATGCCGCTCGACGCCGACCACGAATGGGCCCGCGCGAACATGGTCACCGCCGCGACGCTGCTCGAGGTGCTCGGCACGCGATTCGAACTCACCGAGGTTGGCCGCGACGATCCCGCCGCGCCCGCCGAGCTGTGGACGGTGAATGGTGGCCCCGCGACCGTGGGCATCATCGCGTCGGTCACCCGGTCGTTCTGCACGACCTGCGACCGCACCCGGCTCACCGCCGACGGCATGATCCGGTCATGCCTGTTCAGCGACCACGAGGTCGATCTGCGCGGTCCGCTGCGGGCCGGTGCGAGCGATGGGGAGCTCGCCCAGCTCTGGCGCGGGGCGATGTGGCAGAAGTGGGCGGGGCATGGCATTGGTGCCGCGGACTTCGTGCCGCCGGACCGGACGATGGGGGCAATCGGTGGCTGACCGGATCGATATCGCGGTGCGGTACTTCGCCGCGGCGGCGGACGCGGCGGGGTGCGTGAAGGAAACCCTCGCGTTGCCCGAGTCCGCGACGCTCGGCGATCTGGCGGACCTGTTGAGCGAACGCCACGGCGCCGATATGACCCGCGTGCTCACGGTGGCGGCCTTTCTCGTCGACGACGAACTGACCCGGGACCGCTCGCAGCCGGTCGGCCCGCGAGTGGATGTGCTGCCGCCGTTTGCCGGTGGCTAGCGACGCGCTGGGGCGGGGTACCGCCTTCCGAAAGTCGAAATCCGGTGTGCACCCGGACTTTTATCCCGCCGAGGCGGCCGGTCTGCGCTGGCTCGCCGATGGCGGCGCACGCGTGGTCGACGTGCTCGAGGTTGGCTCGGGCCATATCGACCTCGCCCTGATCGGGGAGAGCGCACCGAGCGAACGGTCCGCCCGTGAGCTGGGGGAGATGCTCGCCCGGATGCACGACGCCGGTGTGAACGGCGAACTGTTCGGCTGTCCCCCTGCAGGTTTCGCGGGTCAACTGTTCATCGGCGCGCGCCCGATGAGCAGCACTCGGCATTCGAGTTGGGGCGAGTTCTATGCCGCCGAAAGGGTGCTGCCGTTCGTCCGGGTTGCCGTCGATGGGGGCAGCCTCGGCGCCGATGGGCTCCGTACCGTCGAGCGCGCCTGCGATCTCGGTGCGTCCGGTGCGTTCGATGACGGCGAACCGCCGGCCCGTATCCACGGTGATCTCTGGAACGGCAACGTGCTCTGGACGCGTCAGGGTGCGGTGCTGATCGATCCCGCCGCGCACGGGGGTCACCGTGAGACCGATCTCGCGATGCTCGCACTGTTCGGCCTTCCGTTCCTGCACCACGTCATCGACGGTTACCAGTCTGTGCACCGGCTGCGCGTGGGCTGGGAGGCGAGAGTGCTACTGCACCAACTGCATCCGCTCGCCGTACACACGGCCAGCTTCGGCGGCGGTTATGCGCGCAGCCTGTCCGACGCCGCGCGGGCTGCGCTCGCATTGGCCTAGCGGCCCAATCGCGACGGCCGATCGGCGAGCTGTACCCGGACCGGCCCGCCCGAGTGGAGCGATTCGACGCCCGCCGCGCACACCGCGGCCGCCGCATAGCCGTCCCACGCGCCTGGGCCATCGGTGTAATCGCCGGTGTCCGCTCCTGCCCGGACGGCATCGACCCACCGCTGCAGTTCGGTGTCGTAGGCCGCGGCGAATCTCTCCCGGAACCCCGGCGTGACCCGGGAGCCCCAATTCCGCAGTGTCCGTGGGCTGACCGTGCCGGAGTCGAGTCCAATCATGGCGCTCCCGTGCTGGGCCACCAGTTCGGCACGAACCTCGTACCCGACGCCCGCGCTGACGAACAGTTCCACATCCACATGCCGTCCTGAGACGGTGCGCAGCAGGGCGATCTGCGGGTCGAGGACACCGTGTGGCGCAGCGGGATTCGGCGCCGGCGTGATGATCTCCACCGAATCGATCTCCTCGCCGAACAGGAAGCGAGTCACGTCCACCTCGTGCACCAGCGAATCGCGAATGACCATCGAGCTGTCGAAACCCGGTGGGGGAGAGACATTGCGATGGATGCAGTGCAGCACGAGCGGAAGGCCGAGCTTGCCGGAGTCCATCAGCGCTTTGAGTGCGATGTACTCGTCGTCGAAGCGGCGCATGAAACCCACCTGCACGAGCCGCAACCCCAACGCAGCCTCACGAACTGCCACCTCGAGCGAGGTGGCGACGTCGGTGGTGAGCGGCTTTTCGCACAGCACCGGGCGGCGCTGTTCGAGGCATGCGAGCAGTTGCTTTTCGTGCGCTGCGCCCGGACTCGCGATCAGCACGGCATGCACTTCCGGGTCGGCAATCGCGTCGAGCGGATCGCTGACAACACGGCAGCCGGGTACCGCGCCGGCGACCTGCTCCGCCTGCGCGCGGACCGGGTCGGCGATCACGGCGACCCGTGCGCCCGTGATCCGCGTCGCGAGCCGTTCGACATGATCGGCGCCCATCACGCCGACGCCGAGCACGGCAACCCCGATATCCGTCACCAAGTCATCCCCCGCCTCAGTCGAATCGAATTGCCGGGCCGCCGCAACCCGCCAGGTAGCGCCGGGTGCGTTGCGCGACCGGTAACGGCGTATCGGCGTCGCACGGGTACATGTCCTGCTCGACGATCGCGAACACGTCGACATCGAGCTCCGCTATCGCCGCAAGTACCGGCGGCAGATCCGGCACACCGTGCGGGGGTTCGACCATGGCGCCGAGCCGGACCGCCTCGGAGAACGGCAGATCCTCCGCCAAGACCTTGGTCCGCACCTCGGGGTCCACCTGCTTGAGATGCAGATAGCCGAGGCGGTCGGCGGCTCGCGCGATGATCGCGAGACTGTCGCCGCCGCAGTACTCGGCATGCCCGGTATCCAGACACAGGTCGACGAACGCAGGATCGGTCGCATCGAGGAAGCGGTAGATGTTCTCCTCGGTGTCGATATGGCTGTCGGCGTGCGGGTGATATTGCGCGCGGACCCCGTACTTCTCGTACATCGCGCGCCCGAGCCGGGACATCCCGTCGGCCTTGTGTTTCCACTGCTCCGCGGTGAGTTCGCCAGGCTCGAGCACCGCGCCGGTGCCCTGATCACGCCACATCTCGGGGATGACGACCACGTAGTCGCCGCCGACCGCGGCGGTCAGCTTTGCGACATCGGCGACGCGCGCCCACACTGCCGCCCACGAGTCGCCGCGATGCAGATGCTCGAAAACCGTTCCCGCGGAGACCCTCAGCTCGCGTGCGGCGACTTCGTCGCGCAGCAGGGCCGGATCGGTGGGCAGGTATCCGTAGGGGCCGAGCTCGATCCATCGGTATCCCGCCGAGGCAGCCTCGTCGAGGAATCGGGTGTACGGGGTTTGCCGCGGATCCTCGGCGAACCAGACACCCCACGAGTCGGGTGCGGTGCCGACGCGGATCGTGCCCATGGCCAAGTTCCTTTCGCGGGTCAGTCGCCGGAGGGGCGAAGGTAGTTGCGTTGCAGCTGCTTCCAGCGGAGGTAGGTCTCGTGAGCCTCACGCGTGGATTCCAGTGTCGAGGTACCGGCAACCGGGACGTCCCACCAGGATTCGCTGTCCGGGGCGGAACCCTGCGGATCGGTCTCGACGTGGATCACCGTGCTCACGTCGGCGTCCTTGGCGTGTTTCACCGCATCCGCGAACTCGGCGGCGGTGTTCGCGCGCATCACCTGGACGCCGAGGCTTGCCGCATTCGCGGCGAGATCGACAGGGAGTCGCTCGCCATCCATTGGGCCGCCGCGGTAGCGGTACTCGGTGCCGAACCTCCCGCTGCCCAAGGACTCCGAGAGCGCACCGATCGAGGCGAACCCGTGGTTCTGCACCAGCACCACGATGATCTTGACGCCCTCCTGGACGGCGGTGGCCAATTCGCCCGGCATCATCAGGTAGGAGCCGTCCCCGACCAGGACGAAGACCTCGCGGTCCGGCGCCGCCAGCTTCGCCCCGATTCCGCCGGCGATCTCGTATCCCATACAGGAGTAGCCGTATTCCACGTGGTAACTCTTCCGATCGCGCGTCCGCCACAGACGGTGCAGTTCACCGGGCATGGAGCCAGCGGCGCACACCACCACATCGCGGGGTTCGGCCAGCGCGTTCACCAGGCCGATTACCTGAACCTGGGACAGCGGCGCACTCGGATCGTGGACGCGGTAAGCGGCAGAGACCTTCTCGTCCCACTCGGTCGCGAGTTCGGCGGCGAGCACCCGGTAGTCGGCGTCGACGTGGTAGTCGCCGAGCGCGGTAGCCAGCGCGGCAATGGCCTCGCGGGCATCGGCGACCACGCCTATTCCCGAGTGCTTGACCGCATCGAGCGCGGCAATGTTGATGTTCACGAACCGCACGTCCGGGTTGGCGAAGGCGGTGCGCGATGCGGTGGTGAAATCGCTGTAGCGCGTCCCGATTCCGATCACAATGTCCGCGTCGGCGGCGAGTTCGTTGGCGGCCGAAGTCCCGGTGGCCCCGATCGCGCCCACCGAACGCGGGTCGTCGAACGACAAGCTCCCCTTGCCTGCCTGCGTCTCCGCAACCGGAATCCCGGTCCGCTCAGCGAGACTCGCGAGGGCCTCCGAGGCGCGGGAGTAGACGACGCCGCCGCCGGCGACGATCAGCGGCCGGACGGACGACCGGATCGCCTCGGCTGCGCGCGCGATCGCGTCAGTCTCCGGTGGTGGGCGGCGGATGTGCCAGATCCGTTGCGCGAAGAGCATTTCCGGCCAGTCGAATGCCTCGGCCTGCACGTCCTGGGGGAGCGCGATGGTGACAGCGCCGGTCTCGGCGGGATCGGTGAGTACCCGCATCGCGCCGAGTAGCGCGGCCGGTAGCTGTTCGGGGCGGTTGACACGGTCGAAGAACCGGGAGAGCGGCCGGAACGCGTCATTAACCGTGATGTCGCCACTGGTCGCCGATTCGAGCTCCTGCAGCACCGGTGGACTGGACCGGGTGGCGAAGGCATCGGCAGGCAGCAGCAGGACCGGCAGCCGGTTGATCGTGGCGAGGGCCGCCCCGGTGAGCATGTTCGTCGCACCGGGCCCGATGCTCGTTGTGACTGCCCAGCACCGGGTGCGATCGGACTGTCTCGCGTAGGCGACTGCGCTGTGCACCATCGCCTGTTCGTTGCGTCCGAATACGAATGGCAGGGCGGGTGCGGTGTGCGCCCGTGCCGCATCGATTTCGTGCTGCAGCAATGCCTGCCCGAGTCCGGCGAGGTTGCCGTGGCCGAAGATGCCGAAAGCGCCCGCGAAGAACGGGTTTCGCAGGCCGTCGCGCTCGACGTACTGCGCGACGAGGAACCGCACCACTGCCTGCCCGACCGTCAGCCGGACCGTAAGTTCGGTGTCGACTGGGGGCGGTGGGGTGGCTACCACGGTCATGCTCCTCGTGCTGTGGCGATCGACGTCGGGCGGTGCAACGGCAGGCGTGGGTCGACCGATTGATCAGCCCAGGTACCGCGTACCCAGTCCTGCGCCGGATCGAACGTCACGCGCCAGGCACGCTCGGGGCCGGCCATCACGTTGAGGTAGTACATGTGGAACCCGGGCGCGGCCATCGACGGTCCGTGGTATCCGTGCGGGACCAGCACGACATCGCCGGTGCGGACCTCGGCGAGCACGTCGATCGGTCGCTCCGGGGTGCCGTACACCCGGTGATACCCGAACCCGGGACCGGCTGTCCCGTCAGCGATCTCGAAGTAATAGATCTCCTCCAGTTCGGATTCGACCGCGGAATGCTCGTCGTGTTTGTGCGCGGGATAGCTCGACCAGTTTCCCGCGGGAGTGATGACCTCGACGGCGATCAGCGATGCTGCCTCGAAAGTGTCTGCGGCACCGAAGTTGTGGACCTGGCGACTGCAGTTTCCGGCTCCGCGAAGTTCCACCGGCACGTCCGCGGCGGCGACCCGCCGGTTCGGAAGCGACACTTCTGCCCGCGCACCGCAGATCGCGAATCGGCCGGTGCCGCGCAGTCGGTAGGACTGACCGATGCCGAGATAGACCATGTCGGAGGGTCCGTCGAAAACCGAAGCGCGAGAGGATAACTCGAACGTCTCATGCATGCATTCGATGCTGCCGCCACCGGCCAGCGGGAGGATCATCACCTCGTCGCGCTCGGTGTGCAGCGCCAACGCGGCATCGGCGTCGAGTTCGACGACGCGCAGGCTCGACTCGGACCACCCGGCCGACTCGGGGGTGATGTCGACGGTGCACGGGGGAGCGGCGCTTCGGGCGGGGATGTAGTGCTCGGTGCGTACGGAGTCAGGCATTGGCCGCCTCCGTGAATGGGTCGGCCAGGGCGGCAACCTCCTCGGCGGTCGGCATTGCTGTGGAGCATTCGAGTCGGGACGCGACGATCGCGCCCGCGGCATTCGCGTAGCGAAGCGTCTTCTCGAGCGGCCAGTCCGAGAGCAGTCCGTGGCACACGCTGCCGCCGAATCCGTCACCGGCGCCGAGGCCGTTGACGACCTCGATGTCGTGGGCGTGCACGGTCACCGACTCGTGCCGGGTACGGCCCAGTACGCCCCGCGGGCCCTGTTTCACGATCGCGAGTTCCACGCCGAGATCCAGCAGTGCGTCCGCGGCGCGATCGGGGTTCGTCTCGCCGACCGCTATCTCGCATTCCTCTTGGTTGCCGACCACGACACTCACGTGTTGCAGTGCCGCGCGGACGAGCTCGCCTGCCTCGGCGGCCGAATCCCAGAACGCGGGACGGTAGTCGAGGTCAAGCACGGTATTCGCTGCGCGCGCGCCACGGGCGGCCCAGGCGGCAAAATGCGTTGCGCGGCTTGGTTCTTCGCATAGTCCGGTGACCGTTGACCAGTACAAGCGTGCTGCCGCGATGGCGTCGAGGTCGAGTTCGGCCGCCTCGATCCGGAGGTCGGGGGCGCTCGGCTGGCGATAGAAGTAGATCGGAAACCGGTCCGGCGGGAAGATCTCACAGAACGTCACCGGCGTCGGACACTCGTCGTCGGTCCGCACGTAGCGGTCGTCGACACCGAGCTCGGTGAGCGCGTTGCGCACGAACGTGCCGAACGGGTCCGAGCCGACGCCCGAGATGAGCGCGGCCCGGTTACCGAGCCGGGCAGCAGCGACCGCGACGTTCGCGGCGCTGCCGCCCAGGAACTTGCCGAACGAGGTGACGTCCTCGAGGCCGACGCCGGTTTGCAGGGGGTAGAGATCGACACCGCAGCGGCCCGCGACGAGCACGTCGAACGATGTCGCCGGTTCGGGTCGGGACTTCCGCTCGGTTGTGCTGCTCAACCCCGACTCCCCTCGCGTATGCGCATTTCGGCGGCGAACGGTGCCCTCGAAATGCCAATCTGCTCCGGCGCTCCGAGTATGTCAAAGATGTCGCCGGGCGGGGATGCGTCGGATCAGGCGCTACTTCTGCGCGAGCGTCACGATCTGGTTGCCGGCGGTGAGGGTGAGGGTGGTTCCGTCGAGCGTCCAGGTGGGCTGGCGCTGGAGCAGGTCGGAGATCCAGCCGTCGGCGCCGATCGTCTCGGCAGAGCATTCGTTGGTGGTGGATTCGAGGCCGGTCACAACGAACGTGCCGTTGGACAGATCGACCGCGGCAGTCGCCGTATTGCAGCCGGCGAACAGCGTCGCCTTGTCCGATTCCTGCAAGCCGAGTTCGAGCGGTCCACCGCCCGGAATGGGCGAGCCGACCACCTCGGTGGACACGTAGTCGTGGCCCACGGGAGCCGATTCGGCCGAGTTGTTCGCGGCGTCGTCGGAGTCATTGGAACAAGCGGCAAGCCCAATCAGGGCAACCGCGGCAATCAGACCGGTCTTCCACATGGTCGAACACCATAGCCCCGCCTAAGTTCGGCTACTCCGGGGCCGCCATCCGGCGGGCAAGGCGAGCCCAGTTGTCGGCGATTTCCGCTAGCGGGATACGCAATTCGCGCAGTTGATGCAGTACGAGATCGGCGTCCAGTGGGGCGATCAGGGTGTCGGCGAGCAGGCGCACGTGCTCGTGCCGTCCGGCCTCGCGCAGCAGTGTCGACACATGCGTCACCGACACCAGGTGCGGAGGCGCTTCGAAGCGTGAGAAGGGCGTCGCCTTTGCAGCGCGCATGATGTCGCCCTGGGTCTCCACCATCGCCAATCGCGCGTGACCGAACGCGACGAGGCGGTCGACCGGGTCTGCCCCTGGACCGAGCGGCGGCGGGCCGAACATGAACGCGCCCTGCAGTTCCGTTTCGCTGTGATCGAGCAGTTCGAGCATCAGCCCCGCTCGGCTGCCGAAACGCCGGAAAACGGTGCCCTTGCCGACACCGGCGGCGGCAGCAAGCGCATCCATGGTGACCGCGTCCACGCCGCGCTCGGCGACGAGGATCGCCGCGGCATCGAGCAGCAGTCGTCGGTTACGCGCCGCGTCGCAGCGTTCGGAACTGCCGCCAACCAGCGGCAATGCTCCATCGCCCGCAGTCTGTCCTGCGGAGATGGGGAGCGGTTCGGACATCGGCACGAGATCGATGGTAAACCCCCGGGAATACAATCGGACCGCAGTCCGGTTATGCTGGTCGCAATCGAAACAACACGAAGGGTGACGAACATGGCGACAACGCGCGTACTGACACTGGTGGGCAGCCTCCGCTCCGGCTCGGTTAACCGGCAGCTCGCGGAGACGGCCGCGCATGTGGCCCCGGAAGGTACCGAGGTCGCGATTTACGAAGGGCTCGCCGAGGTTCCCTTCTACAACGAAGACATCGACGTCGCCGGCGCTATTCCCGCGACCGTGGAGGCGCTGCGTGAGGCCGCCGGCGCTGCGGACGCGCTGCTGCTCGTCACCCCGGAATACAACGGCACCATTCCGGCTGTGCTGAAGAACGCGATCGACTGGCTGTCCCGCCCGTACGGCTCCGGCGCTGCGGCCGGCAAGCCGGTTGCGGTGATCAGCGCGTCGCCGAGCCCGAATGGCGCGAAGTGGGCTCACGACGACACCCGCAAGGCCGTCACGATCGCCGGCGGCAAGGTGCTCGAGGACGTTGCGCTGAGCCTCGGCGGCACCACGCAGAAGTTCGGTGAGTTGCACCCGCGCGAGAACAACGAGGTTGCCGAGCAGATCGGTGACGTCGTTCGCCGCCTCGTCGACGCCGCGCAGGCGGAGCTCGTCGCGGTCTGACCCGCGCAGGCGCGCCATGCGCCCACATTCTGTCGACCGATGCCCACCAATTGGGTGCGAAAGCACCCGAGCGGTGGGCATCGTCGTGTCAAATCAACGAGGGGTTCCGGCAGGGGGCGAGCGGCACCGAAATGTGACCTGCGACACGCCGAGACACGCCGGAAAAGGGATTGCTGCAGGACTCTCGAGCTGGGAATTTCATCGATGTGACTCGCAACATGTCGTGTTTGCAGTTTCTGTCAGACACAAGGTGTAGTGTCTGAAGCGTTGAAAGGGCCAACCCGAACAAGCCGCCGAAGGCAGTCCGGTACGGCCGGGGACGTGCAGTTTTAGCGCGTTCGTTTCACCTACAGCATCAGTAGTGCGAAGCAAATTTCCAGGCCGGAGAAAGAGGCATCGATGACCGTCACCGTCTACACCAAGCCAGCCTGCGTTCAGTGCACCGCGACCTACCGCGCGCTCGACAAGGCGGGCATCGAGTACACCTCGATCGACATCTCCGAGAGCGCT
Source organism: Aldersonia kunmingensis (assembly GCF_001646865.1). Classification (GTDB taxonomy): domain Bacteria; phylum Actinomycetota; class Actinomycetes; order Mycobacteriales; family Mycobacteriaceae; genus Aldersonia; species Aldersonia kunmingensis. The sequence continues at coordinate 23,783 of NZ_LRRB01000282.1, forward strand.
GACGCCCGCGATTACGTGATGGCGCTCGGCTACCTCCAGGCACCTGTCGTGGTTGCCGGTGACGACCACTGGTCGGGCTTCCGGCCGGACCGGATCAAGTCGCTCGTCGCGAGCGCCGCCTGACGCGCTCGACTCGCACGCGTCCGACGCGACTTGAAGAGGGAGGCGGGCCAGTGAGTTCGTTGATCTACTTCTCGAGCGCATCGGAGAACACGCACAAGTTCGTGGAACGTCTCGGACTTCCAGCAACACGTATTCCCCTGCACGACCGTGACGCCGTCCTCCGAGCGGAGGAGCCGTTCGTGCTCATCGTTCCCACCTACGGGGGCGGTAGCCATGTCACCGGACGGCGCGGGGGATTCGTGCCCAAGCAGGTGGTCCGGTTCCTGAACGATGAGCACAATCGCTCGTTGCTGGCCGGGGTGATCGCGGCGGGCAACACCAACTTCGGCGAGACGTATTGCTATGCCGGAGAAGTGATTTCGCAGAAGTGTCAGGTTCCGTACCTGTATCGCTTCGAACTTATGGGGACAGCCGAGGACGTTGAGCGCGTCCGCGAAGGATTGGGATTGTTTTGGCAACAGCAGTGGCACAGAGTGGGCGCGTAGAACAGCACGTTCCGTCCCAGGGGGCATCCACCGAAGGGCTGGATTACCACGCCCTCAACGCGATGCTGAACCTGTACGGCGCGGACGGCGAGATCCAGTTCGACAAGGACCGCGAGGCGGCCCACCAGTACTTCCTGCAGCACGTCAACCAGAACACCGTCTTCTTCCACAACCTGGACGAGAAGCTCGACTACCTGATCAAGGAAAACTATTACGAGCGTGCGATTCTCGATCAGTACACGCGCAACTTCGTAAAGTCGCTGATCGACCTCGCGTACTCGAAGAAGTTCCGGTTCCCGACTTTCCTCGGCGCGTTCAAGTACTACACCTCGTACACGCTCAAGACGTTCGACGGAAAGCGCTACCTGGAGCGGTTCGAGGACCGGGTCTGCATGGTCGCGCTCACCCTCGCCGCCGGTGACGAGGATCTGGCCACCGAACTGGTGGAGGAGATCATCTCCGGCCGGTTCCAGCCGGCCACCCCGACGTTCCTCAACTCGGGGAAGGCGCAGCGCGGCGAGCCGGTGTCGTGCTTCCTGCTGCGCATCGAAGACAACATGGAGTCGATCGGCCGATCAATCAACTCGGCGCTGCAGCTGTCCAAGCGTGGCGGCGGAGTTGCGTTGCTGCTGACCAACATTCGCGAGCACGGCGCGCCGATCAAGAAGATCGAGAACCAGTCTTCGGGCGTTATCCCGATCATGAAGCTGCTCGAGGACTCGTTCAGCTACGCCAACCAGCTCGGTGCCCGCCAGGGTGCCGGCGCCGTGTACCTGCACGCGCATCACCCGGACATCTACCGCTTCCTCGACACCAAGCGCGAGAACGCCGACGAGAAGATCCGGATCAAGACCCTCTCGCTCGGAGTCGTGATCCCGGACATCACCTTCGAGCTGGCGAAGAAGAACGAGGACATGTACCTCTTCTCGCCGTACGACGTGGAGCGCATCTACGGCGTGCCGTTCGCCGATATCAATGTCACCGAGAAGTACTACGAGATGGTCGACGACAAGCGGATCCGCAAGTCGAAGATCAAGGCGCGCGAGTTCTTCCAGACGATCGCCGAGCTGCAGTTCGAGTCCGGCTACCCGTACATCATGTTCGAGGACACGGTGAACCGGGCGAACCCGATTGCCGGCAAGATCACGCACTCCAATCTGTGCTCGGAGATCCTGCAGGTCTCGACGCCGTCGACCTACAACGACGACCTGTCCTACGCCCATGTGGGCAAGGACATTTCGTGCAACCTGGGCTCGATGAACATCGCCAAGACGATGGACTCGCCGGACTTCCCGCAGACGATCGAGGTTGCGATTCGCGCGCTGACCGCGGTGTCGGATCAGACCCACATCTACTCGGTGCCCTCGATCGAGCAGGGCAACAACGATTCGCACGCAATCGGTCTCGGCCAGATGAACCTGCACGGTTATCTGGCGCGCGAGCGGATCTTCTACGGCTCCGAAGAGGGCGTGGACTTCACCAATATCTACTTTTATACGGTGCTCTTCCACGCGCTGCGCGCCTCGAACAAGATCGCCATCGAGCGCGGTTCGTACTTCAAGGGCTTCCCCGAGTCGCAGTACGCCTCGGGCGAGTTCTTCGACAAGTACACCGAGCAGGCTTGGGAGCCGAAGACCGACCGGGTGCGGCAGCTGTTCGTCGACGCCGGCGTCGAGATCCCGACGCAGGACGACTGGCGCGAGCTGAAGGAGCTTGTCCAGGCGAACGGCATCTACAACCAGAACCTGCAGGCAGTGCCGCCGACCGGATCGATCTCCTACATCAACCACTCCACCAGCTCGATCCACCCGGTGGCGTCGAAGATCGAGATCCGCAAGGAAGGCAAGATCGGCCGCGTCTACTACCCGGCGCCCTACCTGACCAACGACAACCTGGAGTACTACCAGGACGCGTACGAGATCGGGTACGAGAAGATCATCGACACCTACGCCGCGGCAACGCAGCACGTCGATCAGGGTCTGTCGCTGACGTTGTTCTTCAAGGACACGGTCACCACCCGCGATCTGAACAAGGCGCAGATCTACGCGTGGCGCAAGGGAATCAAGACGCTGTACTACATCCGGTTGCGCCAGATGGCTCTCGAGGGGACTGAGGTGGAGGGTTGCGTTTCGTGCATGCTGTGAGCGCCATTCGCAACAACTCGACCGGTCAGGAAAGGAACGAACGATGGTGAAACTGATCGATCGGGTTTCCGCGATCAACTGGAACCGTGTGCCCGATGAGAAGGACGCCGAGGTCTGGGACCGGCTCACCGGCAACTTCTGGCTGCCGGAGAAGGTGCCGGTGTCCAACGACATCCCGTCGTGGAACACCCTCACCGCACACGAAAAGCAGCTCACCATGCGGGTTTTCACCGGCCTGACGCTGCTCGACACGATTCAGGGCACCGTCGGTGCGGTGAGCCTGATTCCGGACGCGCTCACCCCGCACGAGGAGGCGGTGTACACCAACATCGCGTTCATGGAGTCGGTGCATGCCAAGAGCTACAGCTCGATCTTCTCGACGCTGTGCTCCACGCGCGAGATCGATGACGCGTTCCGCTGGTCGGAGGAGAACATCAACCTCCAGCGCAAGGCCGAGATCGTCATGAAGTACTACCAGGGTGACGAGCCGCTCAAGCGCAAGGTCGCCTCGACGCTGCTCGAGTCGTTCCTGTTCTACTCGGGCTTCTACCTGCCGATGTACTGGTCCTCGCGGGCCAAGCTCACCAACACCGCCGACCTGATTCGGCTGATCATCCGTGACGAGGCAGTGCACGGCTACTACATCGGCTACAAGTACCAGCGTGGCCTCGAGCAGGTGACGCAGGCCGAGCGCGACGAGCTGAAGAGCTACACGTTCGATCTGCTCTTCGAACTGTACGAGAACGAGGCGGAGTACACCCAGGATCTCTACGACGGAGTCGGGCTCACCGAGGACGTCAAGAAGTTCCTCCGCTACAACGCGAACAAGGCTTTGAACAACCTGGGCTACGAGGCGTTGTTCCCGAAGGACGAGACGGACGTGAACCCGGCGATCCTCTCGGCGCTGTCCCCGAACGCCGACGAAAACCACGACTTCTTCTCCGGGTCGGGTTCGAGCTACGTCATCGGTAAGGCGGTCAACACCGAAGACGAGGACTGGGAGTTCTAAAGCACGCACGCTGAAGGGGCGGTTGCGGCGGTCCGATCTCTGTGTGGAGGTCGGCCCGGCAGCCGCCCCTTTCGCGTGTCCGCGCACCTTTCATCGAAGCGTCATCACATTGTCGGTAGGCAGGTCTAGCGTCGAAACCGTCCAAATCCAGCACAACGAGGAGACGGTGATGAGTGGAAAAATCGTGCACTTCGAGGTGCCGTACGACAACGGTGCCCGCGCACGCTCGTTCTACCGGGATGCCTTCGGATGGCAAGTTATGGACATCCCGGGGATGGACTACACCTCGGTGTCAACAGGGCCCGCTGGTGACGATGGGATGCCGAGTGAGCCGGGCTATATCGGCGGCGGGATGTTCCAACGCACCGACGATTACCCGCGGACCCCGGTGATCACGGTCGAGGTCGATGACATCGAGGCGGCACTGAAGAAGATCGAGTCGCTCGGCGGCAAGGGATCCATACCGAAGTTCGCGGTCGGGGAGATGGGCTTCGCGGCCTACTTCACCGACACCGAAGGCAACACGATCGGGCTGTGGGAGACGGCGGGCGGCTAGGTTCGCTTCCCATAGCGCGGCGAAGTTTTCCCAAAGCTTTATCGCAGCTTTTCCGAACCATCGCCGCGCGCCGCCGCCTGCGGGGAGAATCGGGCCCATGGTCCTGCGTATGGACGCTTACCTGCAGACCGCCCTTACCGAACTGCGATATCAACCCTCCACCAAGCGCGTGCGCGTGCAGCTCGGCGGTGCTGTCGTCGCCGACACCACCCGGGCCGTCCTCGTCTGGGAACCGCGCCGGGTGGTCCCGTCGTACGCGATTCCCGTCGAGGATTTCGCCATCGCCCCCGCGCAGGCGGAGCTGGAATCGGCGCCCGCTAGACCGGTCACCATGGCTGCCGGCGGGCCGCCGGTCCTCGATCCGAGTACCGGCTTCGGGCATCACACCTGCTCGGGTGTTCCCGGCACCGTCACTATCGGTCCACTCTGGGGCGCGACCTTCCGGCCCGACGAACTCGACGACCTGGTCGTCCTGGACTTCGACGATTTCGAATGGTTCGAGGAGGAGGAGCCGATCTTCGGGCACCCGCGCGACCCGTTCAGCCACATCGATCTGCGCAACAGCACCCGCGAGGTGCGGATCGAACACGAGGGCCAAGTGATCGCCGAATCGCGGCGACCGCTGATGCTGTTCGAGACGCAGCTGCCTGTGCGTTACTACCTCCCGCGAGACGACGTGCGGATCGCGCTGTTGCGGAGCGCTACGGCAACCACGTGTGCCTACAAGGGTCACGCCACGCACTGGTCCAATCCGGCCATGGGCCCCGATCTGGGCTGGAGCTATGAGTCTCCGCCACCCGAGATGCACCAGATCACCGGGTTGATCTGCTTCTACCAGGAGAAGCTGGACTTCACGGTGGACGGCGAAAAGCTGTCGCGGCCCGCCACGCCCTGGTCGGACTGAACGCGCACCTTTTGCCGCGCTCGCGCACGCTCAGGCGTGCGCGAAGACCTGAAAGGTGCGCGCTGGTGGCCCAGACGCCGCGCGACGATCAGCTCACATAACCATTCAGCGACTCGGTGATGTCCTGGACCAGTGCACGTGCGGCGGTCACGCCGTTTCCGCTCCACACCGTGTCGTCCATCGCGAAGACCCGGTGATCGTCGGCGGCCCCGAGCTTTCGCCAGTCGTCGGACTTCATCACCTTGATGGCGTATTCCTTGCCGTCATCGCCGGCGGGTACGACATAGATGAGGTCGCCGTCCAGCGCGGCGAGATCATCGGTCTGCACCTCGAACGAGTCGCCGCGTTGAGGGCCGGGCCGGCGCGTGCCGGTGTCGGCGAGCACCTGCCCGGCGAAGCTATCCGAGCCGAGGACGGTCATCGCATCGGCGGTGAATCTGACCACCGAGGCCTCGGTCTGTGCCGAATTGACGCTCAATCCGGCCGTGGCCGCATCCTGCTGATAGTCGGCGAGGGTCTGCGCGCCGGCGGTGGACCGGCCGACAGCCGCTGCGGTGGAACGGAATTCGCTGCGCCAGTCGTCCTCTCCGGTGAACACGGTAGGTGCGATGGCGTCGAGTTCGCCCCATGACACCGACCCGGGCTCGTCCGAGCCGACGATGACGTCCGGCCGGGCCGCTTCGATCAGCCGGGGATCGGGGCTGCCGACGGTGCCGACGCTCGGGATCGCCGAGACCCCGTAGCCGAGGTAGCCCGGCTGCGGACTCGGTCCATCGAGTGTCGCCGCGCCGACGACGCGCTCCCACAGTCCGAGGGCGCACATGGCGTCGAGCGCCTGTGTGCTCAGCACGACGATGCGCTGTGGATCGGTTGGCACCGAGCTGACCCCGGCGGAGTGGGTGATCTCACGGGTGCCACCCGCGGGCGCGTCCGGCGCCGCAGGCGCGGGGCATGCCTCGGTGGTGTCGCGTTCGACGCCGACCACGCCGGCACCGGCGATGTTCGTGGTGGTCCGGATGATCGTGCTTGCGTCGTCGTCGGACTCGGAACCACAGCCCGCCACGGCAACCAGCGCGCACGAGGCGGCGAGGACACCGAGCAGTCGGCGGGAGCGGACGGATGCTGCGCGGAACGGCATTCGTGTGAGGGTACTAGGGCGTATCTACCAACCTCCCTTCTCGGCTCCTTGGCCTTGCCGGACGACAATTCTCCTGACAGGTGCATCCGAGGAGGACTGAGAAAAACGCCCTGTCCCGGCACCTGCCCGGGGCGCGGAGTGTGCAGGTCGGACCCGCTAGGGTAGCCGTAGTTGACGGTCGGTCAACAACTCGCTAATTCGGTGCAGGGAGTGCCCGTCTTGCCAAACAAAAAATCGCTGACGAACGCGCATGTCGCGATCACCGGAGGTGCCCGAGGCATCGGCCGCGAGATCGCCAAGGCATTCGCCGCGCAGGGTGCGCTCGTCTCGATCGCGGACCTCGATCTCGATGCTGCCGAGGCCACTGCCGCTGAAATCGGTTCGGGTGCGTCGGCTTACCGGCTCGATGTCTCGGACCCAGAGGCATTCGCGGCATTCCTCGACAGGGCCGAGTCGTACTCCGGGCAACTCGACGTGCTCGTCAACAACGCGGGCATCATGCCGATCGGTCCGTTCC